>NZ_JANBNX010000008.1:0-153104 GCF_035615275.1 Acinetobacter sp. IK23 | reverse complement strand
ATTGAGATTTATTACAATCGGGTCAGAAGACATTCTGCAAATGGCTGGTTAAGCCCTGAAGCCTTTGAGAAGAAATATTTTAAGAATTTAGAGGGATTTGTTGTCCACGATACTGTCTAGGATCACTGATTTACTATGGATATCTGGAAGTTTATTAAAAGCTTTAATACGGTCAATACTTATTTAATGCTTTCAAGTATGCTTCTTCTATTATTAGTTCTTTATTTTTATGTGATTAGTCCTACCTAAGCTTGTTTGCCAAGGAAGCGAAATCATAAAGAAAAAGAATATTATGAGAAGACCTCCGAAAAAAAGCCCAACGTTATAGTTGGGCTTTTTTAATATTTTCTATTTACTCACAACATGTTGTTCATCTTGCGAAAAAGTAAGAGATAATTAATCTCTTACTTTTTCTCAGGCTTAAAGCTATCTTTTAGATCGAGAACACGGTTAAAGACTGGTTTTTCAGGAGTGTGATCGTGTTGATCTGCAACAAAATAACCTTCACGTTCAAATTGGAAACGATCTTCAGGACTCGCTTGAGCTAAAGCAGGCTCAATCACAGCCTGTACCACTTTCAACGATTCTGGATTAAGGTTTGCCAAGAAGTCATCATCTGCATCAGGCGCTGCTTCAGTAAATAAACGATCATAAATACGCACCTCAGCAGGAATACCTTTTGTCGCAGATACCCAGTGAATTACGCCTTTTACTTTACGGCCTTCAGGGTTCTTACCTAAAGTTTCAGGATCAATTGAACACTTCAACTCAACCACTTCACCATTTGCATCCTTAATAACTTCATCACACTTGATGACGTATGCATGGCGTAAACGCACTTCACCATCAGTTGTTAAGCGCTTAAAGCCTTTAGGAGGTACTTCTTCAAAGTCTTTGCGGTCAATATAGATTTCCTTGGTTAAAGGAATTACACGGTCACCCATATCCACATTAGGATGGCGAGCATGTGTAAGATCCATATCTTCTGGTAAATTGGTCAAAGTCACTTTAAGTGGGCTTAAAACAGCCATGCCGCGCGCAGCAGTATTTTCTAAAGATTGACGAATGCAGAACTCAAGCATTGCAACATCAACAATACCGTCAGTTTTAGACACACCTACACGTTTACAGAAATCACGTAAGCCCTCTGGCGTAAAGCCACGACGGCGCATACCGACAACTGTTGGCATACGTGGGTCATCCCAACCGTTTACATAACCACCTTCAACCAGCTTACGCAATTTACGTTTAGAGGTAATCGTATAGTCTACGTTTAAACGAGAAGATTCATATTGGTGTGGAACAGATTTAGATTTAACCTTTTCAACAATCCAATCATAAAATGGACGGTGATCTTGGAACTCCAATGTGCAAAGTGAATGTGTGATTCCTTCAATTGCATCAGACAATGGATGAGCATAGTCATACATTGGGTAAATTTTCCATTTGTCACCAGTTTGGTGATGCTCTGAATGCAAAACACGATACAAAATCGGGTCACGCATATGCACGTTCGGGCTTGCCATATCAATCTTGGCACGTAGAACTGCTTCACCTTCTTTGAGTTCACCACTGCGCATCTGTTCAAAGCGAGCAAGATTCTCTTCTACAGAAGCATCGCGATATGGAGAATTTTTACCTGGCTCGACAAAATTACCGCGATTTAACTTAATTTCTTCAGGAGATTGCAAATCAACATAAGCATCACCTTGCTCAATTAACTGAATTGCCCATGCATAAAGCTGATCAAAATAACCAGAAGCATAGCGTGGCTCACCATTCCAGTTAAAACCAAGCCATTTCACGTCATTGGCAATACCATCAACATATTCTTGTTCTTCTGCATCTGGGTTTGTGTCGTCAAACCGTAAATTACAAAGGCCATTGAACTCTTCAGCAACACCAAAGTTTAGACAGATTGCTTTTACGTGACCAATATGTAAATAACCATTTGGTTCTGGTGGAAAACGCGTTACGATTTGTTTTGCACGTCCGGCAGCCAAATCATCAGTAATGACTTGGCGAACAAAATCTAATCCAGCCTGTTGTTCTTGCTGCGCAGAATCGACAGAGGCATGAGTATTCGGTGTCGGGTTGTTTGGCAGGTTCGAGACAACATCATTAGGCTTCATAGTGTATCAATCACTTCTTTGTAGATAAAATTTCGAAAAAATAAACGCTATCTTCATTTTTCATAAAGATTTTAACGTTTTTTACTTGCCTTGTAGTTTACAGTTTGCTTATGCTTCTCTCAACCAAAAAACCCATGGTCATAAGCCCATGTTTAGGAGATTAATGTAATGAGTTTTCCTCAAGTCGAATTAAACACCAATAAAGGTCGTATTGTTCTTGAACTAAATACTGAAAAAGCACCAAAAACAGTAGCAAACTTTTTAGAATACGTACGTGACGGTTTTTATGACGGCGTTATTTTCCACCGTGTCATTGATGGTTTCATGATCCAAGGCGGCGGGATGGATGAAAACTTCAAAGAAAAAGCAACTCGCGATGCGATTGAAAACGAAGCTGACAACGGCTTAAGCAATGATGTTGGTACAATTGCTATGGCACGTACTCAAGCGCCTCACTCTGCTTCTGCACAATTCTTCATCAATGTAAAAAACAACTCTTTCTTGAACCATACTTCAAAAACTGCTCAAGGTTGGGGTTATGCTGTATTTGGTAAAGTTGTTGAAGGTATGGACGTTGTAGAAGCAATCAAAGGCGTACGTACAGGTAACCGTGGTTATCACGCTGACGTTCCTTTAGAAAACGTTGTTATCGAATCTGCTAAAATTATTTCTGAATAATTTTAGGAATAAGCTGTGACCTATTTGTTTATTTCAGATTTACATTTGTCACCTGAACACCCTCGACTCGTTCGAGGGTTTTTAGATTTGTTGATACATTATCAAAATAAGCAAACACAGCTTTACATTTTAGGTGACTGGTTTAATGCTTGGATTGGGGACGATTATTCAGCCCCTTGGCTCGATGAAATTGTCGAAGCTTTAAAAACATTTAATCAAAAAGGTAATCGAGTTTACTTTCAAGTCGGTAATCGTGACTTTGCTCTAAATCAGGTTTTCCTGAATAAGTTTAATGGTGTGCTATTACCAGATACTTATTATCTTAATATTTCAGGACAACAATATCGTTTAGAACATGGTGATGCGTTGTGTATAGATGATATTTCTTACCAAAGATTTAGAAAAATTATTCGAAACCCTCTTTTAGTGGCTTTTTTACGTCGAACCCCTCTCAGTTTTCGTACAAAACTGGTCAATGGTTTTCGTAAAAAGAGTCATTCTGATAAACAACAAAAAAGTTACGAGATTATGGATGTGAATGAACAGGCCGTAATTGCTGCTTTAGAAAATGTTGATGCACTTATTCATGGTCATACTCACCGTCCCGCAATTCATGAGATACAACAAAAACAAAGAATTGTACTAGGTGACTGGCGTGAAGATCATGCAAAAATTTTAGAAATTGATCCCTCTTCACATATGAAACAAATTAAACTAACTGATTGGTATTATTAATTAATAATTATTTATTTTTCAAATGTCTAGCTTGTTTATTCAAATCAAAATCCCAGATCATACATAGACAGGTAATGAATACAAATTTCCAGTTTATATGTCCGTACTTTTGATATTCGATATATAAAATTAAAATGCACAATACAAATGCAAAAATTAGAAAAGCTTTAACAATTCTAATTTCTCGTAGTTTACTTTTTCGATTAATTGATATTAATTCAAACATTTTCAATAAATTAGTAAGAAATTTATATAAGTATTATATTTATTTATCACATTAAAATGCAGATGTTTTTCTCTGAAATCACGTATGATGCCAAAGATTAAAGCCCTTCCATTGTAATAAGATTGATATGGAGTAAAGTATGGATATATTAAATACGGTTAAAAGTCGCTACACCACAAAAGCGTATGATCCTGAGAAAAAGATTCCTCAAGAAAAATTCGATAAATTACTAGAAATCTTACGCTTTACACCTTCTTCAGTGAATATACAACCTTGGCATTTCTTAGTTGCTGACAATCCTGCGGCTAAAGAACGTATTGCTAAGGCCTTAACAGGTCGCTACGCCTACAATGCGCCAAAAGTCCTTGAGTCATCACATACACTCGTATTTTGTACAAGAACAGATATTTCACCTGAGTTTTTAAACCAGTTACTTGAACAAGATGATTTAAGTGGCCGATTCAAAGATGAAAAAGCAAAACTCGGCCAAAAAGATACTCGCCATGGCTATGTAGAGTTTTATCGCAATGAGCAGAAGAACTTATTTGGTTGGATGGAAAATCAAACCTTTATTGCTTTAGGGCAACTACTTTTTGCAGCTGGATTAGAAGGGATTGACGCAACACCCATGGGTGGTTTTGACGAAGATATCTTAAATGAAGAATTTAGTCTAAAAGAAAAAGGCTTACGAAGTTCAGTCATTGTATCACTTGGCTATAGAAGCGAAAATGATTTTAATGCCAAGCTCCCAAAATCTCGCCTACCTGACGATGTGATTTTTACTCACTTATAAACTTAGCAGAGTTCAAAAGAACTTTCTTTTGGACTCCTATTTCATAGTAAGTGCTAAACATACTAGACCACTTATTCCTAAAATTGTTCCTAACATGGTTGGCAGTTTTAATTTTTCTTTATATAAAACTACACCACAAACGATGCCAAGCAACACGACTAAAATATTCATGCTTGCAAAGACAATTGCGGGAGAGTCTTTAAGTAAAATATGGGCTTTTACATATAGAGCTATGTTTGAAAAATTCAGAACTCCAAGTAACAATCCAGCCAGTGTATTTTTAAAATTCCATACTGACTTTTTTTGGAAAAATAAATAAATAATTGATAAGACAAAAGATGTTATAAAAATTAGATTCAAAGTTAACGTAAACTGTAATCCTAAACTACTCGTATATTTTAATAATATATCTACTGCTGCATAACCAAACCAAACACTCATCAAAGCAAAAATTGCTTTTTTTGATTGATGGTCTGAAGAACCTTTGAACTGTCCAAATACAATTAAAAAAACAGCAAAAATTCCTAAACCTATTCCCAATAATTTAAGAGAACTAAACTGTTCATGAAAAAAGAAATAAGCTGCTAACAAAGAAAGTACTACTGATAGCCGCTGAGCGATTTCAGTTTTGACAATACCAGCATATTCTAATGATTTTGCAAGACACAAAAAAATACTCGGTAGAATGATCCCTAATGCAAAAATTAGCCACCAAGGCGTATTCTGTATAGATATATGCTGTATATCTGGCTTAAACCACCAATAGCATAACAAGCTTGCACTTGCATAATTCCATGCAATCATCTGCATGGGCTGGTATCCCTTTTTCTTTAAATTTTTTAGCAGCACGGACACCAAAACACTGCACAGTGCTGCAGCAAATATTAATATCATTCGCAAAGAACCAATTAATTAACCGAAATTTGAAGAAATGAGATGAACTGAAGTCTAGCTAATTTACTTTTATATTTTTAAAGCCATAAAAAAACCAGTCAGTTTATGACTGGTTTTTTTATGGTAATCAATTAACGATTATTTTCGTCTTCTTGACCATCTTCAAATTTAGAATCGCCATCAAAACCGCCTTGGTGTCCACCGAAGCCGCCTTGACCGCCGAAGCCACCAGCTTGACCACCGAAGCCACCTTGACCGCCGAAGCCACCTTGACCGCCGAAGCCACCTTGACCGCCGAAGCCGCCACCTTGACCGCCGCCAAAGCCAGTACCTTGACCACCGAAGCCACCTTGACTACCACCCTGAGCTGGGAAACCTGCACCTTGTGCACCTGCTGGACGAGGGTTACGAGCTGGAACAACCGTAGAAATAGCGTGTTTGTAAACCATTTGACTTACAGTATTTTTTAATAAAACAACATATTGGTCAAAAGATTCAATATGACCTTGTAATTTAATACCGTTAACAAGGAAAATAGAAACTGGGATACGTTCTTTACGGAGAGAATTTAAGAACGGATCTTGTAAAGTTTGACCTTTAGACATTTTTAACTCCAAAAAAAAATTTTTAAATCAGCGCAAAAAAACTATCTTTATTTTTCAACTAAAAATTATAAAAAGACAGTGTGCAAATTTTGCTTTATCCATAAGAGTTTCGCAAGTCTTCTTTCGCCTGCTTTATCGTCAAGTAAGTTTTAAAATCGTGTATTTCTTGCAAAGAACGTAACCACGTATATTGACGTTTGGCAAGTTGTCGTGTTGCAAATAAGGCTTTATCCTCCATTTCCTGCTTTTTTTTGAGACTCATATCACTTTTTAATAGAAATTCTAGAGCTTGTCGATAACCAACTGAACGCATAGAGGGTAAATTTTCATCTAAATCGTATTTTTCAATTAGAGACTCAACTTCACTCAAAAAACCGATATCCCACATTTTGCTCAATCTTTGCTCAATGCGTTGATGTAATTCTAACCGATCTGGAAGCAAAGCATAGTTATGAAATATGTATCGATATGGTACATTTTTTGGTTGCTCAGCCTGCAATTTAGTAATTGGTTGACCTGTAATACGATAAACTTCAAGCGCTCGGATAATTCTTTGCTTATCAGAAACTTTAAATTTTCCAGCAGCAATTGGATCTACTAGCAATAAATCATTATAAACGGCTTCCCAACCTTCATTTTCTGCCTTTTCTTCAATTGCTGCACGAACATTTGCATCAGCACTTGGTAAATTACTTGATAAGCCTTCCAAGAGCGCCTTGAAATACAACATGGTTCCTCCTACCAAAATAGGAGTTTTACCACGCGAATGCATTTCATCAATTAAAGCACATGCATCTTCAACAAACTGAGCAGCCGAATAAACTTCAAGTGGGGTAATAATATCAATCAAATGATGTGGATATATCTCCTGCTCTTCACGAGTGGGCTTAGCTGTACCTATATCCATATCTTTATAAACAAGTGCAGAATCAACTGAAATTAACTCAAAATTTCCACGCTCATAAAGTTCACATGCCAAAGCGGTTTTTCCGCTTGCAGTCGGTCCCATTAAATTGATGACGGGCAATTGATTTGACATGTAAAACTACTCTCCTCGAGCAAATAATTTATCTAGTTGAGATAATGGAAATGCACGCCAAGTTGGACGGCCATGATTACACTGACTCGCAAATTCAGTTTGTTCCATTTGGCGCAGCAAAGCATTCATCTCAGAAAGGCTGAGTTGTCTGTGCGCTCTCACTGCCCCATGACACGCCATACCAGCTAACAGTTCATCACGCTTTTGCAATAACCCTTGTGCTTCATCATTTGGATCTAAATCATTTAGAAGTTCTGGAATAAGATTTTCAAAATCCGCTTTTTGCAAGATAGCTGGCACACCACGCACAATTACTTGCTCGTCCCCATACAGATCGATCTCTAATCCTAAGCGTTCAAGCTGAGGTTTTAAATCCTCAACCCGCACAGCTTGCATACGACTAATTGAGATTACTTTAGGTATAAGCAACTGTTGAGATGTCCAAAACTCAGGTTTATCCCAAGCATTTTTCATTTGCTGCAGCAAAATACGTTCATGTGCTGCATGCATATCAACAATAATCAAGCCTTCCGTATTTTGCGCCAGAATATAAATTCCATGAAGCTGAGCAATGGCAATACCTAATGGAAATTCATCTACTTTAGCGACAGGCTCAATATTTTCCTCAACTGAAAAATTGGCAGTAGGTTGATCGCGTAAAGGTGCTAAGTAAGTCTTTAATGCGTTATTTAACTGCGCAGAACCATTATATTTTGGAGTTTGTTCTGCATAGTGAACAGCTTGTGGACGACTGTCATTAAAATCAGTTAAAAGTTCAGTAGACGGCTGATAACTACTCGGCTTGTCTACTGTTGTATCAACAGCTTGCTCTGTACGATGTAATGTGAATTGTTCTTGATATTTAGGCTGAGGTTGTACCCATGAGGCCTGAGTATCGTCCACCTTCATAGCTTGGGCTAAATCAGCACTCGCTGTCTGAAATTGTGCTAGGGTTTCTTTAGCATAATGTCTTACAAACTCATGTACTTCGCGTTGATTTAGAAAACGAATCTCATGTTTGGTTGGGTGAACGTTAACATCAATATTTTCAGGATCAACTTCTAAGAAAAGTAAATAAGATGAATGCTGATGACCATGTAAAATACCGTCATATGCCATTCTTAAAGCATGTGAAATGGTTTTATCTTTCACAATTCGGCCATTTACATAGACATATTGTAAGTCTGCTTGAGCACGTGCATCTGAAGGATGTCCTAACCAACCCGACAAACGCATATTGATACTGTCAGCATCTATCCAGTAAGCATTTTGAACAAACTGTTGACCTAATAATTGCTGTACACGCTGAAATCTTAATTCACCGCTATCTGCTATTGGTAAATTAATCCGAATATTATCGTTATGCTCGAGTACAAAACGTATATCAAAATGTGTTAAAGCCAGACGACGTACAATTTCTTCAATATGACCAAATTCAGTTGTGGGCTTTTTTAAAAATTTACGGCGAGCAGGAACGTTAAAAAATAAATCCTGAACTCGAATATGAGTGCCCTTTTGTGCAGCCACAGCTTGTACTTGTTGGTGGTCAAAGGCTGTACCATTCACTTCAACCTGATGACCAATTCCGCTTTCATCTTGGCTACTGGTTAAAGTTAATCGTGAAACCGCAGCAATAGAAGCAAGCGCTTCACCACGAAAACCTAAACTGACGATTGCGTGTAAATCTTCTGCTGTTTTAATTTTACTTGTTGCATGACGCATTACTGCCAATGGTAAATCATCAGAATGTATTCCATGCCCATTGTCAATGATCTCGATTAGTGTTGATCCGCCTTGTGCAATCCGCACAATCAGTTCAGTTGCACCCGCATCAATTGAGTTTTCTAATAATTCTTTTACAACCGATGAAGGACGCTCAATTACCTCCCCGGCAGCAATCTGGTTGGCTAACGCGGCGTCTAATGTATGAATACGACGTTGTGCTAGCTTTTCATCAGTCATGAAGCTGTTCCTGCAAAGTCTGGTACAAATGCTCTGTTGGTAAAGTTAAAGTGACGAAACGATTGAGTTCATCATCTGATTTTTGAATATCAATAACAATATCTGCCTGTGGTATTTCATCTCCACCTTTCGACGGCCACTCAAATAAAAATAGTGCATCCTGAATGTCTAAATAATCACGGATTCCCATTAACTCGAGTTCGTAGGGGTCATTCAGACGATATAAGTCAAAATGAAAAATTTCTTTATTATTGATTTTGTATGGTTCAACAAGTGTATAGGTAGGACTTTTAACCGAGCCTTTATGCCCTAAAGACTGCAAAAAATAACGGGTTAATGTCGTTTTACCGGCACCCAAATCACCAATCAGATAAATCACGCCAGCCTGAACATGCTGCGCCAATGCCTGAGCTAAACGCTGGGTATCTTCTTCATGATTTAAAACAATTTTCAATGAATACGACATAACACACATAACATGATTCAAAATAATCGATATGATACCATTGCCCTGCTTTAAAGCCTACTTAAGTCCTTAACGATGGCTTTTTTTACACCACATTTATTAAATATTGACACACTTTTATGTCTAGTCCGATTGAATTTTTCCCACCTATGATTGATGGCGTAAGCGCAAGCCAAGTCTATCTTACGACTCAAACAAATGCTCAGACCATCTATCAATTTCTTTGTGAAAATTTTCCTCATATAAAAACAGTTGAGTGGCAACAACGTTTTCAGGATGGGCTTATTTACGCGGCAAATGGTGAAAAATTAACATTAGACAGCCCATATATAGCAAACACTCATATTTTTTATTATCGCTTTCTTGCTTATGAAGCCCATGTTCCCTTTGAACATCAAATTTTATTTGAAAATGATGACTTGCTTGTTGTAGATAAACCTCATTTTTTAACCATTAGTCCAACCGGGCAATATGTACAAGAAACGCTATTAGTCAGATTAAAAAAACAAACGGGTAATGAGTTTTTAACCCCAATCCATCGATTAGACCGTGAAACTGCGGGAGTCGTTTTATTTTGCAAACGACCACAGTCACGCGGGGTTTACCAACAGTTATTTGCAGATCGTCAAGTTCATAAGATTTATCATGCAATCGCTCAATATAAAGCTGAATTAGAATTTCCTCAGACTTTAAAACTCTATTTAGATAAAGGTACGCCCTTTTATACAATGTGCGTTATTCCCCATACTAAAACCAATACAGAAACAAAAATTGAGTTGCTTGAGCATAATCAATCTTGGGCTAAATACTGTTTAACACCCACTACAGGAAAACAACATCAACTCCGTGTGCATTTAAGCCATTTGGGAATTCCGATTAAAAATGATCCGTTTTACCCAATAGTTCAACATAAAGCTGACGATGATTTTTCTCAACCGTTACAGCTATTAGCTAAGCAAATTTCTTTCATAGACCCACTGACAAAACAGCAAATGATTTTCAATTCTCGCTTTGAATTGACACTGTAATCATATCGTAATGACAAAAAGATTATTTTTTATGCTGAAAGACATTGAAATTACATTCCGATGGTTTAAAATAAATCCCTAAAAATTAAAAATCATTTGGTTTTGTTATTCATGCGAAAAACAGAAGTTTATCAGGTTCGACTTGACTCCCAAGAGAAAAAACAGGCTTTTGCTGTTTTTAAACAATTGGGGATTACCCCTGCCCAAGCAGTGCGACTGTTCTTTAAACAAGTCGTCTTAACTAAATCTATTCCTTTTGCGATCGAAAATCAGAACATTAATATGGAACAATTATTAAAACTGAGAAAAGCGAAAGCATCTTCCTTAAATCAGAACCCTTCAAGTTTAAATGAAGATGATGACCACGAAGATTTATTTGAAGAGTTAAATGCCTTATTGGGTGAAAGTGACAACACTTAACAGTGTTGCATTTTTAAACAACTTTTAACGTCAATTGGCTTTTTTTTTAGTTATGCTCTCTTTGTAAAAACATAAACATAAATACAAGGAGCGCCTAATGATTGTAAGACGAGCGACCAAAGAAGATTTAACACAACTTGCTGTCCTATTTGATGAGTACCGTCAATTTTACGGTGCATCTTCTAATCTTGATGAATCACATGATTTTTTGAAACAACGTTTTGAAAATAAAGAAAGTGTTTTTTTTATTCATATTAAAGATGAAAAAATCACTGGTTTTGTCCTTCTTTATTTAGGTTTTTCTTCTGTTGCTTGTTCAACTTATTACATCTTAGATGACGTATATGTCACTCCAATGTTCCGTCGTCAGGGTTCAGCAAAACAGCTTATTGATACGGCGATTTTATTTGCAAAACAAGAAAATGCTTTACGTATTAGCCTAGAGACTCAAACGAACAATCATGAATCTCACCGCCTCTATGAAAAAATGGGCTTCATTAAAGACAGTGAATTTCAGACATTTCATTGTTTTCTTAAATAATGTTTTGAGCGAGTTGTTTTTCCTGCTCAGACAAATAAACCCAATCCCCTTCCTCAATTTCAGGTAAGACCAGTTGGCCTATTTGATATCGATGCAGTTTTTCGACTTTATTGCCAACAGCAGCAATCATTCTTTTGACTTGATGATATACACCTTGATGAATGGTCATCGTTAATTGATGAGTTCCAAGTAGTGCTACATCTGTAGCAGCAAATATCCCTTTTTCTTGGTGTAAATTAACGCCTTGAGTAAGCATTTCAATTTGTTCAGGTGTGATTGGGTCATAAGTCGTCACATGATAAACCTTTGGAACATGTTTACGAGGATGCGTTAAAGCTTGAAGATATTTACCATCATCAGTAAGTAACAATAAGCCAGTTGTATCTTGATCTAAACGACCAATGGCTTGCACACCACGTTGAATCATAGTTTCAGGCAATAAGCTAAAAACACTTTGATGATGCTGAGGATTGTGCGAACACTCGAAACCTTGCGGCTTTTTCAGAGCAATATAAATTTTTTCTCGATACAGATAATTTTGACCAAAAACAGAAAATTCAAAATTTTCAGGAGAGAATTGCTTTTTAAGATCACTCGCAACCTCTCCATCAATACTTACAGAACCATTTTTTATTAACTGCTGGCAATATTTACGTGAACCGAACCCTTGTGATTGCAAAATTTTTTCCAGCAGCATAAAGCTTTCTCTTTAAAACCAAACCATTATTTTAACGCAGTTTCAGACTTTATTATCCTTTTTGCTTTATCAACTTTGTACTTAACTCTCATCATTTTGAAGTTATTCTTCAATGACGCGATAAATTTTCTCGTTTTGTTCACTTTCAAATAACAATTCAGTCGTAGGCAAGATAATTTCATTATCCACAATAATATGTTCAATTCGCTGACTTAGCTTTAGAGGCTCATTATCATGTTCAACCAAATTCTTCTTTTTGAGCTTTCGCATCATAAATTTTTTCGAATTGATCTTTAATTTTAATATCGACAATGTCCATATGAATCATCCTAAAATTATGACTAATGATTATTTTTATATCACAACATTTCAAAAGAAGAGTTTTTAACTTGTTAATTTATATAACATCGTTTCCAATCGTAACCAGAAAAAAAACTCTTTATGATTGAATCATATAGACTAAAATTGTCATTACAAATTTATACTCTAATCTTTGCAACTTTTAAATGCTTTCACATTTTGATTCTCAATTATTATACAATTCAAATTATTTGCTTTCCTTGCCACTCTCCATGCTTGCCCAATTCGATGTTAATTTAGTTGTTTTACTGGTTTTGCTGATTTGTGGCTTATTGAGCCAAAATGCTGCTGTAACAATTGCAGCAGGTGTGCTTATTGTGATTAAAATTACCCCGCTAAATGAGTTTTTTCCTTATATCCAAGCGCATGGCCTTAATTTAGGAATTCTTATTTTAACGATTGGCGTACTTACCCCCATTGCGAGTGGCAAACTTAGTGGAGAAAGTATTTTAAAATCGTTTGTTAGTTTTAAATCTTTGATTGCCATTGCAATCGGTCTACTTGTTGCTTGGTTAGGTGGACGTGGTGTAAAACTTATGTCAAGCCAACCTGATGTAGTTGCGGGCTTACTCATTGGTACAGTTGCAGGCGTTGCACTCCTTCGTGGTGTACCAGTTGGGCCACTCATTGCAGCAGGGCTATTATCTTTATTTATAGGCAAATAAAAAGGCACATCTAAGTACCTTTTATTACTAATTGGGCTAAGTACCCATGTTTAGCCTGAATAATAAGAATTTCGCTTTAAAGAGAACTTTTCTAACTGTTTTAAAAATCCCTCAAAATAGCTCTTCTCTTTTTCTTCAACTCGATAGCCTGCATATAATGTACGTCTTAAACCATTTTGAGAAACACAATCTAAACGGCGGCTAGTGACCCATCCCTTTTGCTCATATTCATTTACTACCCAGTCTGGTAAAGCAGCAATACCTCGCCCACTCGCTACAAGCTGAATAAGCATTTGAGTTAAATCTGTTGTACGAATTTGTTTTGGTTGAATATTTGCTGGTATAAACAGTTTCGACATGATGTCTAAACGATGCTTATCAACGGGATAAGTAATAAGAACTTCTTCTGCAAGGTCTTGGACCGTAATATTTTCAGCACGAACCAATCGATGAGTGTTTGATAGAACTAAACGTGATTCATATTCAAAAATTGGAAAATATTCAATTCCTTTTAATGCAATTGGATCGGCTGTAATGAGTAAATCAAACTCTCCATTTTGTAAAAGCTCATGTGGGTTTGACTCAAAGCCTGAAGCAAAATCTAAATCCACATCTGGATATTGATGACGGTATTGATTGAGCAAAGGCATTAGCCAGTCAAAACAGCTATGGCATTCAGAAGAAAAAATAATTCTACCCGTTTGCCCATGCACAATACGAGTAATATCACTTTGAGTAATTTGAATCTGTGGCAATACATCATCAGCCAATTTGAGCAAGCGCTGCCCAACATTCGAAAAACTAACAGGTCTGCTTCGACGATTCACGACCTCTACCCCATACCAATGATCTAATTCTTTTAATTGGTGAGAAATAGCAGAGGGTGTTAAACACAAATCATTAGCTGCCGCAACAAGTGAACCATGTTCACGTAATGCAACCAAAGTTTTAAGATGACGAATTTCTAACATGGGCAAAAGCCTGAATAAATAGATTTATCCATAAATTTTGAAACTTTTCTCTTATTTGAAGAAAATAGAGTGAGTCTAGATAAATCATTATTAATGAATAGTATTCATCTTATCACAATATTAATTAATGTGTCTCAACTTGCTTTTTACTTGATTATTTTTAAGGTGAATAAACCAATTAAATTTTAAGACAATGATTTTATCTAATATAATTTTTTAACATATATAAAGAAAAAGGCCTAAAGGCCCTTTTCATTTCATCACTCTGCTTTTGGTTTAGGGAATGCCTGCTCAAAATCGATGAGCTTAAAACTTTTCACCAAATCATCTTGCCCGTACGTTACTTCATAAGAAGTTTCTTTCCCACTAAAATATGCCTCAGTTGGTGTTCCAAATACTTCCCATAGCCCGAATGAAGCAACATCCGCTATACCATGTCCAAATGCACGGCTTACTTTCGCCCATTTTGGATAACCTTGCTGGAAAGTATAAATCTCGACTCTTGTACCATCACGATATTCAGAAAGTACAGGTGCTCCTAGCTCAGCAATGACATAATTGCGAGAACTACCCGGATTTAACACGTTTAAATTTTTTTTACTTGGTTGATTACCCGCCATAAAGACTGAGCAACCTGACGTAGATAACATGACCAACCCCATAAGGCAGGCAATACTTAATTTTCTCACGATTTAGATTCTCTATTTTTTAAATATTTATACAACTTATTGTAATGCCTAGAGTATTACGAACTTATCATATATAATTTATTAAAAAATTTCGATAAATTATTTAAAATAAATATAAAATGCTTTTGCTTAAAACCTGCAACTGTACGCTCAATGTTTTGTTTTTTATTATTTTGACCTCTTTTCCCTTATACTTTCATTTTTGAGTCTCCTTTTTTAATTTATTATGGCGTCCCCCCGATCTTCATCCAACACACCTCAACATTATTCACTGTTCTTAGCAATTTTCTCTCTCGCAGTTGGTGGTTTCTGTATTGGCACCACAGAATTTGTGGCAATGGGCCTTATTCAAGAAATTGCACACAACCTAAATATTACAGTACCTGAAGCTGGACATTTTATTAGTGCGTATGCATTAGGTGTTGTTATTGGTGCCCCTATTATTGCTATTTTGGGTGCTAAAGTTCCTAGAAAGACTTTATTGCTTTGTCTCATGCTGTTTTATGGTATTGCTAATGCTTGTACAGCCCTAGCAGATACGCCTGAGACCGTTTTAGTTTCTCGTTTTATTGCAGGTTTACCCCATGGTGCATATTTTGGAGTGGGTGCTCTGGTCGCTGCTGAACTTGCAGGCCCGTCACGAAGAGCTTCTGCAGTTGCACAAATGATGATGGGTTTAACCGTTGCTACAGTTATTGGCGTACCTTTAGCAACATGGTTAGGCCAACATTTTGGTTGGAGAGCAGGTTTTGAATTTTCAGCAACGATTGCATTTTTTACTTTAATTGCTGTAGCTTGCTTTGTGCCGAATATTCCGGTTCAGGCTACTGCCAGTATAAAAACAGAATTGGCTGGGCTTAAAAATATAAATATGTGGTTAACCCTTGCGGTCGGTGCAATTGGCTTTGGAGGCATGTTTTCGGTATATAGCTATGTCTCACCTATTTTGACTGAATATACAAAAGTTAATATTCAAATCGTTCCTATTGCGCTAGCACTGTGGGGAATCGGAATGGTGATTGGAGGTTTAGCAGCTGGCTGGCTGGCAGATAAAAACCTCAATAAAACCATTGTAGGCGTACTTATTAGTTCAGCAATCGCCTTTGTTGTTGCAAGTTTTCTAATGAGTAATATATATAGTGCTATTGCTTCTTTATTCTTAATTGGATTGACTGTAATGGGCTTAGGCGGAGCATTACAAACACGCCTGATGGATGTTGCAGGTGATGCACAAACACTAGCAGCTTCACTGAATCACTCAGCTTTTAATCTTGCGAATGCATTAGGTGCATTTTTAGGTGGTTGGGTACTCAGTCATCAGATGGGCTGGATTGCACCGATCTGGGTAGGGTTTGTATTAAGTCTTGGTGGTCTTATTATTTTACTTATTGCATTTGCTGTAGAGAAGGCAACTCAAAAAGCCTGACTAGCGCCAGACTTTTGACCAAAATACTAGTCTGTTAGCTTTCCACCACAATGTGGGCAATAACATTTCTTTTCCATTTCCACTTCTTTTTCTTCTAATACCTTTTCGCGCATGATTTGAATAATCAGATTATGCGCTTGTTCTTTTGGCAATCCGACTTTTTGCCGAATACGTTCTATTTCAATTTCATCGTGCATGATATCTATACCACGCACTTGAAGTAACTCTCGGAACTCTTGTTCAAGGCGCTGATTACGCTGGTTCAGTTCATTAGCTAAACCAGAGGCTAAAATACCAGCCGGCAAAGCAGCAATCCCTACCCCTAAAATTGTAATCAAAGCACCTAGCAACTTTCCTAAGCTGGTTACAGGTGTGACATCACCGTATCCGACAGTAGTTAAGGTAACGACTGCCCACCACATTGCTTTTGGAATAGAGCTAAATACTTCCGGTTGAGCTTTATTTTCAACCACATAAATACCTGAAGCAGTCATAATAATCATAATGATTAAAATGAAAATTACTGCCTGAAACGAGCCCTTTTCCCTTTTAATGACACAAAGCAATATTTGTAAAGAGATAAAATAGCGAGTTAATTTTAATAGTCGAAGTAAACGTAAAATTCTAAGCATACGAAGGTCTATTCGTACAAAGAAATTTAGATATGCAGGCAGAATTGCCATGAGGTCAATCAGTGCCTCTCCACTCTTCATCCAAGCAAAACGCTGTTTCCAGGCAGATTGTGTCGGATCACGTTCGACTACACTCCAGAGACGCAAGAGATATTCAATACTAAAAATTGTGATAGAGATATTTTCAAAGTAGTCAAACCATATACGATAGCTGTAATACAGATCATTTACTGTTTCTAGCAGTACCGCAATTACATTTCCTATAATTAAGAAAACCAAGAAATAGTTAATACATCGACTTACTGTCGTTTCGTAATCATGATCATGAAGGTTGTTATAGAAGAACTTACGTAATGCCTTCCAAGCTAAAATTCGCATACGGATCTGAGCCACATTATTTTGAACATATATTAAGCTCACACACGTAAATTCACCACTATAATGCTTAATAAATATTTTATTAATTGTATTAGCTAAACAATCATAAAGAATATTTCATATTTTCTAATTATATTTTAATGGGCAGCAACATATCTAAACTCATTTTCTTCCCACCATTGCACATCATAAATACCACCATGTGATTTCAAAATGACATTAATATAATTTTGAAGCAGCATAATATGATGAGTAATATCCAACTTTCTAAAAAGAAATCTTTTCAAAATTGGTGTATTTGGCGAAATAAATATTGCGAAACCATTGCTGTATTCTTCATAAACACTAATACCAATATACATCGTGATCTCTGGTAGAGGTACTTCTATTTCCCAACCCCAACGCTCAGGATTTAATTCGATATTTAAGTGATATCTATTTTTCAAGATACTATAAATATATTGTGCAATATCTTCAGTTTTCTGTACTAATGTATTTCCGTCTTCTGTTGATAATTTTTGATCATATAACTGATAGTCATCAAATTTAAATTCAACAATTGTCTTTAGCATTTTTAAGTTCCATATATAAAATACCCGTGTTCTTTTTAATTATTTTTAAGTTCATGAAAACATTTTAAAGCAAAAACTTCTTTAATATCTAGCGCTATATTTATTTTTACATTTTAAATATACAAAATATGATCTATTTAATATTTTAATTTGAAAATTGTGTATTAATTCTCTTTTAAATAAAAAAGGAGCTGAATAATCAGCTCCTTTTTTGTACTAAATTGAGGTATTAAGTCAATTGAGCAGCAGCAATT
Source organism: Acinetobacter sp. IK23 (assembly GCF_035615275.1). Classification (NCBI taxonomy): domain Bacteria; kingdom Pseudomonadati; phylum Pseudomonadota; class Gammaproteobacteria; order Moraxellales; family Moraxellaceae; genus Acinetobacter; species Acinetobacter sp. IK23. Next base: position 134,941 of record NZ_JANBNX010000008.1, on the reverse strand, counting down.
TTCTTAGTATCTACTTTATCAGCAGCATTTGTATATTCGCCCATTTGGTCGAAATTCAAATATTTGTAGATGTCAGCAGACATGCTGTCAATTTGAGCTGCATATTGTTGATATTCTTCTGGAGTTGGTAATTTACCAAGTACAGCAGCAACAGATGCAAGCTCAGCAGATGCTAAGTAAACGTTAGAACCTTGACCTAAACGGTTAGGGAAGTTACGTGTAGAAGTCGATACAACAGTTGTGTTCGGCGCAACACGTGCTTGGTTACCCATACATAATGAACAACCAGGCATTTCAGTACGTGCACCAGCACGGCCATAAGTGTTATAGAAGCCTTCTTCCATTAACTGGTGTTCGTCCATACGTGTTGGTGGAGCCAACCATAAACGAGTTGTTAATGAACCACTTGGTACTTTCTCAAGTAACTGACCAGCAGCACGGAAGTGACCGATGTTAGTCATACAAGAACCGATGAATACTTCATCAATTTTGTCACCTTGAACGTCAGAAAGAAGTTTTGCATCATCTGGATCGTTCGGGCAGCAAAGAATAGGTTCTTTGATTTCTGATAAATCAATTTCATACACTTTAGTGTATTCAGCATCCGCATCAGCTTTAAGTAGGCTTGGGTTTGCTAACCATTTTTCCATGTTTTCAACACGGCGAGCCATAGTACGAGCATCACCATAGCCTTGTGAAATCATCCACTTAAGCATTGTGATGTTAGAACGTAAGTACTCAGCAACCTTCTCTTCAGAAAGTGTGATTGCACAACCAGCAGCTGAACGTTCAGCAGAAGCATCAGAAAGTTCAAATGCTTGCTCAACTGTTAAGTCAGTTTCCATTTCTGTTAAGTCGATTTCTAAGATACGACCAGAGAAGATGTTTTTCTTACCTTTTTTCTCAACAGTAAGATCGCCTTCTTTAATTGCATAGTAAGGAATCGCATGTACAAGGTCACGTAAAGTGATACCAGGCTGCATTTTACCTTTGAACTTAACAAGAACTGATTCAGGCATATCAAGTGGCATTACACCAGTTGCAGCAGCGAAAGCTACAAGACCCGAACCTGCTGGGAACGAAATACCAATTGGGAAACGAGTATGCGAGTCACCACCAGTACCTACTGTATCTGGAAGAAGCATACGGTTTAACCAAGAGTGGATAATACCGTCACCCGGACGTAAAGACACACCACCACGGTTCATGATGAAGTCTGGAAGTGTATGTTGCATTTGTACGTCAACTGGCTTTGGATAAGCAGCAGTGTGACAGAAAGATTGCATAACTAAGTCAGCAGAGAAGCCCAAGCAAGCTAAGTCTTTTAACTCGTCACGAGTCATAGGACCAGTTGTATCTTGAGAACCAACTGTAGTCATCTTAGGTTCGCAGTAAGTACCAGGAATTACACCTTGACCTTCTGGAAGACCACATGCACGACCAACCATCTTCTGAGCTAAAGTGAAACCTTTGCCAGTTGCAGCAGGTTGTACTGGAGTACGGAATAATGTAGATGGTGCAAGACCTAAAGCTTCACGCGCTTTAGCAGTCAAACCACGGCCAACGATCAAGTTAATACGACCACCAGCACGTACTTCATCTAAAAGAACTGGAGTTTTAAGTTCAGATTCAGCGATTTGCTCACCGTTTTTGAACGCAGTTACTTTAGCTGCTGAATGATCAATCTTAAGAACGATTTCGTCGCCCATGTTCATGTTCGCAACGTCAATTTCTACAGGTAACGCACCAGCGTCTTCCATAGTATTGAAGAAAATCGGAGCGATTTTAGAACCTAAGCAGAAACCACCGTCTTTTTTGTTTGGAATGTGAGCGATTTCGTCACCGAAGAACCAAAGCACAGAGTTTGTTGCAGATTTACGAGATGAACCTGTACCGACAACGTCACCTACATAAGCAACTTGGTTGCCTTTAGCAATAAGTTCTTTGATTTGATTTAATGGACCAACTTCACCTGGTTTTTCAGGATTGATACCATCACGCTCGTTTTTCAACATTGCGTTTGCATGTAATGGGATATCCGGACGGCTCCAAGCGTCTTGAGCTGGAGATAAGTCATCGGTGTTTGTTTCACCCGTTACTTTGAATACAGTAAGTTTGATTTCTTCTGGTACGTCTTTACGACTAGTGAACCATTCAGCATCAGCCCAAGATTGTAAAACAGCTTTTGCATTTGCATTGCCAGCTTTAGCTTTGTCAGCTACGTCATGGAACGCATCAAATACAAGTAATGTTTTTTTCAATGCTTCAGCAGCTAAACCACCTAATTCAGCATCATCTAGAAGCTCAACTAAAGGCGCTACGTTGTAGCCACCAAGCATCGTACCTAGTAAATAAACTGCACGTTCTTTAGAAACTAGCGGAGATGTCGCTTCGCCTTTTGCAATCGCTGCCAAGAAAGCTGCTTTTACGTAAGCTGCTTGGTCAACACCTGCAGGAACACGGTTTTCAAGCAAATCAACCAAGAATGCTTCTTCACCTGCCGGTGGGTTTTTTAATAACTCAACAAGTTGAGCAGTTTGAGCATCATCAAGTGGCTTCGGTGGGACTCCGAGTGCGGCACGTTCAGCAACGTGTTGGCGGTAAGCTTCTAGCACGGTGTTCATTCCTCTTTTTTTAAAAAATTACTTGTAAATTCCAGCTTTCACAAAGCTTCACAAGTAATATGGACTACAAAATTTTACTAGAGTTCAAGCTAAAAGTTAATGCGCGCGGGGTGTTTCTCCGTGATGCCCATTATTTTGTAACTAAATACCCCTGTGTAAATAATGATCTTAATGACTGACTTATCATGCGATATTTTGAATTGAAAGAACACTCCACCTTAGTGGAGTGTTGACGATGTCTTACACACTTAGAACTTTTTGTAGTTTGGCATTTTGTCATGTGGTGTAACTAAGCATTCATCTGCCATTTGTTTTCTAATTTTTTCTTGTAGGGCTTCTGGATTAGTTTTTAGCTGATCTTGTGGAATAGCATAAACTTTCTCAATAATATTCAAGATGAATTTTTTGGTGATCTCATCTTCAATTTTATTTGCATGCTCAACCGCTTGAGACTTTTCAATTGCTTGCTGGCGGTCAAACACAATACTTCTAGCTGCATTTCCAACACTTGTACAAAAGCCATGCCATTGTTCTTCAGGTGTCAAAGGTTTTTTCTCTGTACAGCCGACTAACAGCATTCCCATCAAGACAAATAAAACTTTTTTCATCATTACTCTACACAGACTAAGCTGCCCACATCATACTGAATCTGACAGACTTTGCAAAAACTGCCATAAAAGACCGAGATACTCGCTCTCGGTCTTTTATATGAAGTGTCAAAAATATAGGTTGCTTTACTCAAATTAATGAAAGAACTTAATATCCGTAGGTGTAGATATTTTTGCAGCATCGCCAGCAGGTTTTAAACTACCGCTTTTTGCATCAAAGCGGAACAAACTGATGTTATTACTATATACATTCGTCACATATAAATATTTACCAGTTGCATCGAAGGAGAAAGCTCGTGGTTCAATGCCATTAGCTTTATAAATGACTGGTTGACCTAGCAACCCATTTTGTTGAATTTTAAATACCAAAAGTTTGTTGTCTGCACCACGATTGGCAGCGATGACATATTTGCCATCTGGACTCAAAATAATTCCACTCGCACTCTTAAATTCAGGTGTTTTATCTTCGTGTACCAACTTTAGCTCAGCAATTTTTTTCAAATGTCCATCTTGTACATTAAACGCTACAATTTCACTTCGCATTTCTGCGGTAATGTACGCATGTTTGCCATTTGGAGAAAAGACCATATGGCGCGGCCCAGAACCATGAACAAACTTCACATCTCGACTGCTGTCTGCTTCAAGTGGTTGGGGTTTGTTAGGGTTATAACGAAAGGCATAGACTTTGTCATTTCCTAGATCGCTCGCATATAAATACTTACCATCTGGGCTGAAAGTTGTCGAATGTGCATGACCACTTTCCTGACGACCTTTGACATGGCCAGAACCTTCCGCGAAAACAATATTCTGTACCATTTCACCTATATGTCCATTTGGTAAAATTGGCAAAACGGCTACGCCACCACGACCTTTATCAAATGCAGAATAATTCGACACGAATAGGAATTTACCATCTAAACTGATTGAGGCGTGTGTTGGATGCCCACCATGGCTATCTACTGTGTTTAGCACCTCTACCTTTCCGTTTTGAACTGATAATGCAGTGACCTCTCCTAAATTTTCTTCATTTGTTGTATATGCAAAACGGCCATCTTTCGATTTCACAATCCAAGAAGGACTTTTCATTTTTAAAACTTTAATAGGAGTTAAAGTCCCATCCGTATTAACTTTAAACTGGTACAAACCTTCACTGGCCTGTTTTGGTTTTTGCACAAGTGGTGCATTAGGAATAGATGTCCAAGTTCCCACTAAAGCGATTTGTTGATCTGCGGCATTAACTATGTTACCCCACCCAAGTGATAAAAACGTCAACGACAAAGTTGCTGTTAATTTCTGAATCAATGCACGATATTTAAGCTTTATATCGTTGTCCTTGCTCTCTGTAATTTCAACACAAGTAACTTTTTTCACTGGCATTTCCTTGAAAATTCACCTTATTTGTAATTATCAACAAGGCTTTATCGATCTAATTTCATTTAATGATTTTGAAAATTAATTTATAAAACAGCAATTTTCAAGTGAAGTTTCTTTAACCAGAACCGTGTTTAATATGTGATTACTTCAAAGTAAATTAATGATCTATATGAGAATTATTAATTTTTTTAAAATGGTATAACCTTAATAAAATAAGAGCCCACTTAAAGTGAGCTCTTAATTCATACATTTAGAAACGCCAGTTGTAGAATAAGTCGATCGCTCTTTCTAAAGACTGACTTGCTTCTAAATATAAACGGCGATTCATTTGATAACGTAAGGTAAGTTTATTGACTGGCGTAAATACACCAACACCATAACGAATAAATAAGTCAGGTGTGATATATCCAGTTAAGCTTACTTGAGTATCATCCCCTGTACCTTGGGCATCTAAGGCAAGTCCACTTAAACCAAAAGTACGACCAATTTGATTCGTTAAAGCACGAGTGCCACCTAAGCCCATACTAATACCAGCAGCAGCAATAGTATTGTTTACATCAGATTTAAAACCTTCCGAATTACTTAAACCGCTTGAACCTTCATTAATACGACCTGTTACCAATGCATTCAAGGCTTCTTGTTCAGACAAACCAGCATCATTGTAAACTTGAATACTTGGTGATGACGCAGTACCCGTAACACGCACACCAACCATACTTCCCTGAACATTTTTATTCGCATCAATATCTAAAGTCGGGTTTGACAGTGGCCCATTGAAACGAGCAATTGCACGATTTAAATCTAAGCTTTGACCATATGCTTCAATTTTCACTTTTTGACTTACACCAATAGCACCCATCGCGCGCATTGCAGTTTCATAACCACGTTGAGTCAAGTTCAAACGACCAACTAGAGGAATATTACTGTTAAAGCCTTGGAAGATTACTTGGTTACCAATATTCACCGAAATATCGGCACGAATATCCCAAGGTTTAGCTGCGCGTAAAATTGCAAGTGGGTCTTGGCCCTGACGGACGATACGCACATCTGAAGATGTATTAATGACAGGTGCCGTTGTTTCAGGCATTGAAATACGTGCACGAGGAACATCTACAGACCCTTTCAAACTTAAACGTTTATCGAAAGGATACATATCAAGTGTCAAATTCGGATTTGCAATTGCTGTAATTAATGGTGCTTGGCGTACCAGTAAGTTATCACCTTTTAAGTTCAACTGTAGACGCGGTGAATCTTTCCAGTCGAAACTGCCTTTAAGTAAACCTACCCCTTGTCCACTGTTAAATGCACCATCAATTGTTGCCATATCCTGACGAATAGATGAATACACTTGTACGTTGGTTAAGTTCACTGGCAGGGAAATCATACTGATCGCCCCATTTTTCAATCGCATTTCACCCGTAAACTGCGGTTGGGTTAAAGTACCATTTACTTTACCAGCTAAAGCTAACGTACCACTCATTGAGCGTACATCTTGAATAAATGGTTTCAAAACTTTTAATTGCACATCATTAAAGGCCACCTCACCACGCATTGGCATAGAGGGTTGGTATGGATTAATAATGACATTTGCATAGCCAGTACCAATATCAGGTGTTTTCATGTCAACGCGTAACAATAGACCATCTGAAATGCTTTTCGCAATTACACTGAGCTCGTCATAAGTCAACGTGGTTGGCGGATCCTGAGGATCTTCCGCAGCTAGGCCTAGTTCACCTTTTCGAGTCACTAAACGTGCATCAAGTTTAGGATGCCCACCATTTACCCAAGAAGCTTTTGCATAACCATTGAGCTGACCTGTCATTGCCAACCCTTCTGGCATGAAAGCAGCAAAATCACCTAAATCCAGATTTTGAGTAATAAATGAAATATTACCCTGTGCTTTGCTTACACGTACAGGTTGATCAAGACATAACTGACTATTTTTACTCTGCCAACAATGTTGCCCAACAAATAATTCAGAACGTGCTGATGAGAAAATAATAGGTGCATTTTGATTTTGCGCTAAACGAATTCGTCGCGAATCAAAACTTCCTTTTTGAATTTGGCCTAACCAATCATTATTTTGGTTAAAACCACCTGCTAACTGAACATAGAATTTAGAAACATTATTATTTGCCTGCACCTTTAATAAATGCGCTTTCCGTGTTCCTGTTAAATTAACTTCAGCAGACTGAATTAGACGGCTACCACTACGTAAATTATCTAACTTAGCTGTGAGCTGGGTTGGTGTTGTTTCAGATGTTGGTAGTTCACCCTGTATACGCAGTTTTTTAATGCTCACTAAATTAGTATACGCAAAGTTATCAACTGCAATATTCGCGGTAGCTTTTAGGCGAGGTTGAGATTGGACACTCAAATCCCCATAGGCACGCCCACTCAAGCCAGGATACAACTCATAAAGTGCAGGAGCATTGAGCTTAATTTTTAAATTTTGCGCATTACCTGTTGCTTGTAACTGGTTTTGTGCATAAACCAAAAATAGATTATTCGCTTCAAATTGTTGAGGTAAGAATCCCTTTTGGTTCGAATCCATAAGTATAGATAAATTACCTTTACCTCTCACAGGTTTGTTATTCAAAAATCCTGCAAGATTCAACTGTTGAACATCAATACGCTTTAACTTATCAGACCAAACGCCTTGCGTTTTTACATTTCCTGAAATTTCGCCTTTTACACTTGAAGCAAAATATTGAGGTTTAAAACGTACAAGCGAGCTATTGATATCCCAAGCAATACGATCTTTCAAGTTTACTGAGCCAGTCGCATAGATTTTTCCAGCAACACCATCATGTTGTAACTGGTTAATTCGAATAAACTCTGGAGTACCCGCAATAGAGAACTTTAATAATCCATTCGCCTGATTAAGTGCTTTCAAAGATCCATCATAATTAACTGCAAAACCTTTAAACCCACCACCTGCTTTAACATCATTAAATAATAAAGCAGCCGTACTTTTCCCTGCTAGCGCAACCGTTTCTTGGCTTGCTTGAGCCAATTGACCTTTTAAATCGATTTTTTCAAGTTGAATAATTTGTTGATTTGGCTTTGCAAAACCACTTGCTTTGATTGATCCATTGAGTAGGTTAACAGGTGCTGCTGTATGAATACTCTGCGGGTTAAAGTCTTTTGCATTTAATAAGGCATTCCAAGCCAGCTGACGTTTTTCAGTAGGCAATAAAACTTTAGCTTGACCTGTAAGGCTACCTTTTTGAGCAGCAAAACTAAAACTAGGAACATTAAGAATATTATCTTTAACATTCAACGTTGCGAGATATTGTCCTGCTGGTAATAGAGTCTGTTCATGCTGATATACTTTGGTTGCGACTTTAATATCTTGCTGACCATCTCGCAAAGTCAGATCAACTTGTCCACTATCACTGCTTAACCAACCTATATATGGCATAGCACGGTCTATTTTTGACCAAGCCACATTCATAAACATTGGTTGAGGTTTTTTATTCTTTTCAGGTACTTGGTTTAATTTAAGTTTCCAAGATTCATAACGGTCGAAGTCTACATTCGCTAATACTTCAGTGCCTTTTTCTAAAGAACCAGTGGAAGAAACTGCTGCATCTAAACTTGGTGGTAAGAAGTCCTGAACGACTTGAGGAATCGCTTTATCTTTAGGATTAACATGATCTAAACGACCTTTTATGTCCCAAGTAACATGGTCTTTCCAGCTCACTAACCCTTTAAGGTTAATTGCACCTTTCATGACTTGGCCATTAAAGTCAGTAATATTCAACTGATGTACTAAATCAGTATTCATTAAGGCGTTGTATTGGCCTTCAGGTAAGTTCGCACCTTTTAAATCTGTATCAAGTGCTAAGTTAAGCTTTTGAACATTACCCTCAAATTTAATAACACCATTTTTAGCAAATAATTTTTGATCAACTAGTAAAGGCAAGTGATAATTTTTAAGTGACAAGGCCCCTTGCATTGGAACTTCATGACGAACTGGATGTAAAACAACCCAGCCTGTTAAGAGGTCTGGTGTTGTCGTTGCTACGCCAGCTTGTAATGTATCTAAACTTCCTCTGGCTGCAACTTTTATATTTTGAATATTTAAGCTTTTTAAAGAAGGAATTCTTAAATCTGCTGTCGCATTAAGCGGATATTTCCCACTAAAATCCATGTTTCCTGTTGCGTTATGTACAGAAAGATAACCCATATCCATACTTGAGTTTTCAAACTTCAGCTTTGTCTCTGACCACAGCGCATCGTTTAAATGGACATAATGAAAATTTACAACAGAACCCGAATTTTTAATTTCTAAATGATCAACATCTGCCTTATCTATACGTAAAACAAATGGTAGTTTTATAGGTTTAAATCCAAATGGTTTATCTGACGGCGGCGCTTTATTAATAATGATTAAGTTGCGTACATCTGCGTTGCTTAAATGGACTTCTTTTTCTAATAGTAAAGAACGCCATCCTAAGCGAACATCAGCTCTATCTAAAGTAACATCGACTTCTGCCAACTGAACAATAATATTTTTAAGGATAATTCCCCTAAGTAAATTACCACCTTCATACTCATATTTAATGACTTGTTGAGCTTGTAAAACACGGTCTAATAAAAAACGGCTTCCACGGTCAGTCGACATCATAATAATGATGGAAGCAACAAGTAATAAAAGTATGATTAATATTGTCAGCAAGAAGCTACGCAAAATACGTCGCTTCTTAGGAGAGCTTGGTGCCGAAGTGGGCTGCTGTTCTACTTCCGCCATAAAATAAACCTAATAAAATTTTATTTTTAAAGTTGTGGACCAATAAAGAAATGCAAACGAATTGGATGATTTTCATCAGAAATACCCGAAGCTACATCCAAACGAATTGGGCCAATAGGTGACTTCCAACGAATACCAACACCAACGCTATAAGCGGTCGGGTTACTAAAATTCTTATCGTAAGCATTACCAAAATCAGAAAAAATTGCTGCTCGCCAACCTTCTTTGAATTGATAGTTGTATTCCAGAGAGCCTACCGCTAGAGCTTGTCCACCAATTTTATATCCATCTACTTCCGGAGAAAGACTTTTGTAGTCAAACCCACGAATTGTTTGGTCACCACCTGTAAAGAATCTTAAATTGTATGGAACCTTATCAAACTCATCGGTAAAAATATAACTAAGATCTGATCGGCCAACAAACTGATGGTCATCATTCTCACCTAAAGAATAAATAAATCTCCAACCAGCTGTTGCAATTGCCATATTGGCATCGGAAAGTAAACTGCTACTTCCCAGTTCTAACTTATAACTTTGTTTAAATGCTTTAGTTGGATTTAAACGTGTATTACTTGAAGTTTTAGAAGTTTCATAACCAAACAATAACGCTTCTTGCTCTGAAGCGGCAGTTTTAAAAGCGTCGGGTAACTCAGCAATATCAACATTTCCTTTTTGAGTTAAACGATCCAGACGATAACGAACTCCAATGGTATGTTGCCAATCACCTAACGGTTTTTTAATAACGCGCTCTCCACCAAACACGGCAGATTCGGTTAATAAACTGACATCAGGCCCAATATTATCTCTAGTCTCACGTTCATAACCACCCACAATGTTAAAGTAGTCATTTAATGGATGTTTATAAGGAATACTATAACGGCCATCTATGGACTGACGAATTTGAGAAAGCTCAAAGTTCGCGTCAAATGAATGACCATATTCGTTCACAATTGAGCGACGATATTGACTACGTAAGCGAGCTCCCGTATCGGTACCATAACCCACACCAGTTTCCAGACTATTTAATCTGTCTGCATTTAGAGTCACAATTACCGGAATTCTTTTTTCTTCACGTGCTTTAGCTTGTAAACGGTCTTGTTCCGATTCTTGCTCTTCATGATCTGCTGCAGTTTTTAAAGCAGCTGGAGCTGCAGCTAATTGTGCATTTTCAGTCCCAGCAAATTGTTTTTCGTCTACAACATTTTGACTAACCTCTTTAGTAGGTGAGGCTAATTGACGTGCTTTAGCAAGTTGTTGTTGCTCTGGAGAAAGCAGTTTTGATTCATCAATCGTGACATTTTGCTGATCGACCAGTGCTTGTAAATCTGGAGGTAACTCAAGCGGCTTTTGAATTGGATCAGGTTTAATTGAATCGACCAAAGTATAGTTAAAATACCGCGAGTTAGTCAGGTTATTAGCTAAAGCATTTACACGCCAAAATGTATAGTCATCGCCCTCTTTCCAAGGCGCCATACTTTCCAAAATATTTAATTTGATAGGTAATGGTTTTGAAGGATCGCTCATACGAAACTCAACCTTACCAAGCTTGTATCGCTCACCCGTTTCATATTTGAGATTAATATCAGCTTTGTTTTCAGGTTGGCTGACTTTTACATCGTGTAACCGCCAGAATGCATCAAAGTATCCATTATTTGATGCAGCATCTACAATTCGGCTTTTAGTTGTTTCATACAGACCATGGTTAAAAATATCACCTACATCTTGGTCTGGAACTAAACGAATAACTTGGAACTGTGGTTGTTTTGCACCTGCTCCACTAAATTCAATATTTTGTTCATTAATTCGAACAGGTTCATTTGGTGTGACTTTTACGCCTACTCGACTTGCACTTAATTTTTCAAAACGAAATTCGGCATTGTAATAACCTACAGCTTGTGCGGCTTGGTTACTTAAACTTCTAAGCTGTGGTAACGCAGAATTAAAATCTTCAAATGATTCTTGGGTAAATGTAGATAACTTACCTTTGATATTTTTAGCAAGATCATCCGGTGCACCACTAACCTCCGCAGTGATACGTGGAATTTGTTCCATCGGAGTCACACGCGGCGGACGAATTTTATTGATAATACGTTTAAAGAAACCTTTCTCTTCAGGTGGTTCTTCTGTAGCGGCTGTAAGTTCTGGTAAAGTTTTTCCCGTTTCATTTGCTTCGACTACAATCTTACTATCCGATTGAATCTCACTCATGAGTTGGTCAATATTTACAGGTGCTTGAGTAATTTCATGTAATTCTGCTTGAGATGCATCATTGACCACCATTTCTGGATGTTTTTGAGTTCCATTTTGGAAGTTTTGCGCTTCAGTTTTTGCCTCTTCTGCAACCCGATAAATTTCATTTGCCATACTCTGATCAACAGGCATAACAGGTAAATCATCAAGGTTATCCAGCGTGATTGGCTTAAATTCTTCAATCTGATTTGGAAATTGTTCTTGTTGTTGCAATATAGCCAAGCTATCTTGTTGCTGCTGTGCTTGAGTTACAAGCGTCGCAACATCCGTAATTGGAACATCATTTTGGTTATTTGTACTCGTTTGTTGTAGTGATAAATCAGCTACCGTCTGTTGGGCTGCTGGTGTTACTGTTTCTGCCGAACTTTCGGCATAACAAGGAGTAACACATAAACTTAACAATAAGCTGCTACAAATAAGTTTAGGTATACTCTGCATTTTTAAGATTAAATGCATAGAGTGAGAAAGAGTTGACTGTTTAAACTTAATTTTAGAAGGCATGGAAAACTCTAAACTTATTTTTAATAAACGCACCAATATGAGGATAAAACTCACTCGAAACCATTGATTTTTCATTTAATCAAGCGTTAAAAATATCATACATGGTTTTCGATGCAAATTAACACTCGGTCACATTTTTTAATAAAACTCAATGAAGCTTGCACATGATGAAACAAGATGAATCCCTGATGACATCACGTCGGTTTGTACCGATGTTTTTTACACAGTTTTTTGGCGCATTAAATGACAATGTTTTTAAGCAAGCTTTATTGTTAGTCATTACGTATGGTTGGATTCAACAACAATCTGCCCCAGTAAGTACACTCAATAATTTAGCAGCATTATTGTTTATATTGCCATATTTCTTTTTTTCAGCAACTGCTGGACAAATTGCAGACAAATACGAACGATCACAACTTGTACGCGGCATAAAAATCTTAGAAATTATTATTATGCTCATTGGTTCTGCTGGCTTTTTATTGGGGCATTTATGGTTGCTGCTCTTCGCCTTATTTTTAATGGGTACACATTCAACTTTCTTTGGCCCAATTAAATATGCAATTTTGCCTGAAATTTTAAAACCAAACGAACTCATGTCGGGTAATGCCTTATTTCAATCTGGTACTTCGATGGCGATCTTGTTCGGCATGATTTTAGGTGGTGCCGTAATTGCATCATCAGAAGGCAATTTACTGTGGATTAGTGTGACTGTAGTCGCTATTGCTTGTATAGGTTATGTGTTTAGTCGCTTCATTCTGCCTCAAAAAGTTGCTGCGCCAGATTTAGATATAGACTGGAACTTTATTCGGACAAGCTTCCAAACCATTACATATGCCAAAAGTTTACCGTTAGTGTTCACCATTTTATTAGGTAACTCGTGGTACTGGTTTTATGGAGCAACTTATTTAACGCAAATTCCGCAGCTGACTCAGCAAAATCTTCATGCATCAGAAAATGTAGTTAGCCTGTTACTTACCTTCTTCTCAGTTGGAATTGGTGTTGGTTCATTACTTTGCCGTAAAATTGGTGGTTCGGAAATCAACATTAAAATGGTGCCAATCGGTGCAATTGGCCTTACTGTTTTTGCACTTTACCTTGCAGCCAGTCTAGCTTTTGTACCTGAAAGAACTGGAGCATTACTGACCTTAAAAGATATTTTCACTCAAGGTTGGGTTTACTACCACGTCATGATTGCTGTGACTTTACTGGGTATTAGTGGTGGTTTTTATATTGTTCCCTTATATGCCATGATGCAGGCTTACTCACCACGCTCACATCGTGCCCGTGTTGTTGCAGCGAATAATATTTTAAATGCTGTATTCATGGTTTCTTCTGCAATTTTCTCAATCTTAATCTTAAGTGTTTTAAAAATTGATATTAAAATACTATTTATTATTACAGCTGTACTTAGTGCAATCTTTAGTATCTGGCTTCTCGCCCGACTAAAACCAATGCTTGCCACAGCACATCTTTCTTTGGAGGACTAATTTATGCGCCACTACACAGGAATTGATCAACTTATTAACTCCTTTGATCAGGCATTACGTAGTCTTGTCCCAGGTGCAACCGCAGCACAGCGCAAAAATCCGGCTGAAACAGCTGAAACAAAACTTGGAGTAGAAGATGCTCGCCATGTTGCGGGCTTAATGCGTGTTAACCATAGTGGTGAAGTATGTGCTCAAGCGCTTTATCATGGACAAGCATTAACGGCGAAATTGCCAAATGTGCGCCGCGAAATGCAACAGGCAGCGATTGAAGAACAAGATCATTTAGCTTGGTGCGAAGATCGTTTAAAAGAGTTGAATAGCCATACAAGTTTATTAAACCCTATCTGGTACGGGTTGTCATATGGTATGGGTGCTCTTGCAGGTATTGCTGGTGATAAATATAGCTTAGGCTTTGTTGCTGAAACTGAGCGTCAGGTAAGCATGCATTTGCAAGACCATTTAAACCAATTACCTGCTCAAGATGAACGCTCTCGTAAAATTTTAGAGCAAATGAATGAAGATGAATTACATCATCGTCATACAGCGCTCGAAGCAGGTGGTGTTGAATTACCTTATGCGGTAAAAATCAGTATGACCGCTATTTCAAAATTAATGACTAAAACCAGTTATTATCTTTAAAAAAACAAAGGATTGATCTCATTCAGATCAATCCTTTTCTCAAATATTATTTTAATCCGTGATCATATTTGAAACGTTCAATATCTCGAATTGAGTTCCAATAATTACGATTAATACGGTCACGATCAATTTGTAGTTCTCTTAAAAGCTTACGATAACGTTCACGCTCTTCTGGCTTCAATTTTTCATTATAAGCACTGTCAGAATACTGCTTAAACTTTTCGTCATAACGGTCATATTCATTTTTTGCATTGTAGTAGTCGGAAGCAGCTCGATAATAAGGTCTTAAACGATTACGCTGCTCGATTGGGCATACATTAATATTGCCGTTCCCCTCTAAAGCGTTATAAAAAATGTTTGATGGCTGGCAATAATACCCTAGACCTTCTTTGTAGCCACGTTCATATGACTTTTGATCTGGAACAATATTAGCTTTTCCACATGCTTTGTAATATTGATCTAAGCGCGGTGAAGAACCTTTTGCTCCATCTTTCTCACCCACTAATGACCAATTCGCAGTTTTACATTCTTCTACGCTCATTGCAGCACAACCTGAAAGGCTGATTGCTAAAATGGCTAAACCGATATTTTTCATATTAAGAGAACTCAAAAATAAAATTAAAAAAACGCAAAAAATAAAATTCCATTACATACCTATATAAGTCCTACTTTATTCGAGACTTATACATAAATGTTTAACTGGATAAGCATTTTAAGTTTAAATCAGTTTCACCATCTGACCAAATGATAGAGTTCAATTTCCAACCACATTTAACTTTAAAAAGTGAAATCCGTAGAAGTTTTATATCTCTCCGACTATTCATATACGCTAATTTTACTTTAAAAATCCATTATCAAAATAAATCCCAATACATTGATTATAAATATAAAAAATTAAATTTTTCATAAAACATTCTTCAACCATTTTTACTCTTTTTTTACGCGATTTCCTTCAAAGGCTCAGGTAGGATTTGAGTTAAATAACCACCAAGGTTTTTTATAATGAGTACGCTTATTTACCCCAATTTAAACTTAAAAGATTCTCACTTTAAGGCATTTAAAATATCAGATGATTTTATTCCCCAAACGCAAATCCATACGTTTAACTCAGAACTTTTTTTAAAAGAAGTTGATGAATATTTAAGTTTATATCCTCAGACTCAACACATTGATATTTGTCTACACGATCTAAACGGGCATATTCGTGGTAAACGTATTGATGTTAAAAGTCTAAAAAATCTATCGAATGGATGTTATTTTCCACTTTCTGTTTATGCCATGAGTCTTGATGGTAAAGTGATTGAAGAGACAGGCTTAGGAAAATATATCGGTGAACCAGATAGACTTTGCCTGCCCATTTTAGGCAGCTTACAACCTAGTGCTTTATCACCTGAATTAAATGCCCAGCTTTACCTATCCATGCAAGAAGAAGATGGCACAGACTGCCGTTATGAACCACGCAATATATTAAAAAAAATATTAAATCAGTTACATGCTAATAATTACTTTCCTGTCATGGCTGCAGAATTAGAGTTTTATCTTTTCTCACCTCAGAATCAGGCTGACACATGTATAGAAAACCAATGCTTTGATATAGATGCACCCAATAACTATCAACAAGTCCTAGATGAAGTTGAAAAAGCCGCCCTACTGCAATCTATTGAAATTACCGCGATTGTTGCGGAGTCATCACCTGGACAATATGAACTAAATCTTCAACATAGCCATGACATTTTGAAGCTATGCGATCAAATTAATGCTTTAA
Source organism: Acinetobacter sp. IK23 (assembly GCF_035615275.1). Lineage (NCBI taxonomy): Bacteria > Pseudomonadati > Pseudomonadota > Gammaproteobacteria > Moraxellales > Moraxellaceae > Acinetobacter > Acinetobacter sp. IK23. The sequence goes on along the minus strand of NZ_JANBNX010000008.1, from coordinate 118,938 downwards.
AAAGAATTGTAAAGCAAGTTGCAAGAAAGCATGACTTAACCGCTTGTTTCATGGCGAAACCGAACTTGGCAAAAGCTGGTAGTGGCATGCATTTTCATATGAGCATGCTCAATCAATACCATGAAAATATATTTAGCTCAGAAGAAGAAAAAGATGAGCTGGCAGCCAAATTACTCAACGCGATTAGCGGACTCATTGAGTTAATGCCTGCATCTATGGCGATTTTAGCGCCTAATATTAATTCTTATAGACGTTTTAAAATTGGTCATCATGTGCCATTAGAAGCCAATTGGGATACCAATAATCGTAATGTCGCAATTCGTATTCCATGCTCAGATGTACAAAATCAACGCTTAGAATATCGGGTTGCTGGAGCTGACTGTAACCCCTATCTGGTTACAGCCACTATTTTAGCGGGCGTATCTTATGGCTTATCTCATAAGTTACCGCTACCAAAACCTGCACATCTTTTGAAGTTTCAAGATGAGCACATTTTATTAGCCAACAACCAACCAGAAGCCTTAAAAATATTTAAAGGAAGCCTTATTTTAAAAGGATATTTAGGCGCTGACTTTGTCGAACATTGGTACACAGTTAAACAGGCTGAATATCAAAGCATTTACAGCCAAATGACTGAAGCAGAACAACATTGGGATATATAAATAAAAAAGCAAAAAAACTATAAACCACTTTGCAAACCCTTAGGGAGAAATACCCTAAGGTTTTTTTTATATCTCATTAATTATTTTTCTGTTTAGCTAAAAAGCGTAATCCCACACCAGGTTCAGTAGCAATATAGCGTGGCTGAATTGCGTTATCTCCCAGTTTACTGCGCAACTTACCTACTAAAATACGTAAATAATGCGTATCTTCCTGATGGGTTGGCCCCCATAGTTCTTTTAAGAGCTGTGGCTGTGTTAAAAGCTGCCCTTGATAGCGCATTAATAGCGTTAAAAGTTGAAATTCTTTTCGAGTTAAAGTAATTGGCTGTTGCTCAATCCAAACCAAACGCTGCGTGACATCGACTTTAAGATAACCATCGTCATAAATATGTGCTTCTTGCTGAATCGGTTGATTTCTTAAGATGACACGTATGCGCGCCAAAAGTTCTTGGACACTAAAAGGTTTGGTCATGTAATCATTTGCGCCAGCATCTAACAAAGCAACTTTTTCGTATTCATCAGCGCGTACAGATAAAACAATAACCGGCACAGTCGACCAGCTACGTAACTCTTGAAGCACTTCTTTCCCATCTAAATCGGGTAAGCCCAAATCTAGAATAACCAAATCAGCCCCTTGTGTTGCTAAAGCTTCTAGACCTTTATAACCCGTTTCGCAGAGCGTGGTTTTATATTTTTGAGTTCTTAAAGCGATGTCTAAAAATTTACGAATTTGAGGCTCATCATCAATAATCACAATGCGTGTTTCTACAGGTGATGTTTCGGAACTTATCATGAATTTACAACTTATTCTTTTACGGGGTGAATGGGTAATCTGATTTGAATTAAAGTACCTTTATTTTGGCGCCCTGAAAATGCTTCTATTGTACCCATATGAGCACCAATAATCGCTTTTACGATTGTAAGCCCTAAACCAGTACCAAATTTTCCACGGTCTCCTCGTTCCATCGTATAAAACATATCAAAAATACGATGTCTTTCGTCTTCAGGAATTCCCGCACCTCTATCTTCAATTTCAATTTTTACTTCATCTTCTGATGAAAGTTGAGCACGAATCATGACAGATTCATCTGAAGGTGAAAAGTTTGCGGCATTTTCTAAAACATTAAAAATAGCTTGCTCTACCAGTGCAGGGTGAACATATAAACTAATCGGTTTCTCAGGTAACTGAACAACCACTTGGGTATCTGGTTTATAACGCTTTAAACGGCGGGTTGCCGAACCAATTAACTCATCTACTCCAATCCAGTCTCTTTTTAAAGTTAAGCCTTCGTGGCCTAAGCGCGTCATATCAAGCAAATTTTGAATATAACGGTCTAAACGCTCACCTTCTAAATGAATTGTTTCAAGTAAATCTTGCTGGTCTTGTTCTGACATATCAGCTTTAAAATTGGCAAGCGTGTCTGCTGCGCCAATAATAGAAGCAAGTGGTGAACGTAAATCATGCGATACTGAAGATAATAAAGCAGAACGTAAGCGCTCTGTTTCACTGGTGACTTTTGCTTGTTCGAGTTCATTCACCAATTGGGTTCGAAGTGCTGCCTGTGCAATATACTCAATTACACTTTCCGTCAGTTTCTTTTGCTCAAAATTTAGAGAAACTACGTCATCCTTAAAGTAAATTCCAACTATACCTAGGCTATTTTTTTGCTCTAAAAGTGGTAAAAACCACCAGTTCGATTGACTAAGGGTATCGGTAAAACGTCCACACGGTTGTTGATGTTTCAAGCACCATTCTGCAGCTACTTTTTCTTTATCGTTTAGCTCAATATCAGATGAAATGACTCTATCTTGAATAGAAATCCACACTTTAGTTTGAAGCTGGGTTTCTAAAGTCATACGTCCTGTTTGCATGACTTCTTCAAGGTTCACCGCACTAGAAAGCTTACGTGCCAAGTCTTGCATCACTGTGGTGTAGGCATTCGCAGCTTTTAAAGACAAAACCTGCTGACGTAACTGAGAAGCCAACCGCCCAGCAATTAAAGCAGCCGCAAAAAAAGCAACTACAGTCACTACGCCTTGATGTGCTGAAATTTGAAATGTAAAACGTGGTGCTATAAAGAAAAAATTGTAGGCTAAGAAACAAATAAGAGCAGCCACTACAGCAGCGAGCATTCTAGTTTTGGTTGCTACAATTAAAACTGAAATAATGAAAATGACAGAAAAGTCTTCAATACCCAATAGAACTTCGGCAAAGTGCGCTATAAAAATACTGGCACATGTAACAGCTAGAACAAAAACACTTTCTTTTAATGATAGAAATGATGGTTTTTCAAGCTGAGTGATCTTTTTAGTACCCTGTTCTGGATGCAAAATGGTTAAAGCAATCGAATTTTCTTGATTAAGTAATTGTTGAGCTAAATTTTTCTTAAATAACTTTAACCACCACGGCGAAATACTTTTACCAATGACCAGATTGGAAATACCTCGATCAAGTGCAGCATCCATTAACACTGATGCAACTCGATGCCCATATAAGACTTCTGTTCGCCCCCCGAGTTGGCGAGCCAGCTCAAATGCTCGGTCAATTTCGATATATTCTTTTTTATATGAATTTGCTGGACTCTGACTAAAGTCCAGACTTTTAGCAACATTCACTACAGTCCATGTTGCTCCATAGCGTTCAGCTAACCGACAACCTGCCCGCACTAAATATTCAGAAGAACCTTGTCCATCTATCGCAATCATCAGTTCATTTTGCAGCGAAATAGACTTCAAACCCTTAGAGGTGTAACTCTGTTTTAAATCTAAATCGACATGCTCAGCAACGCATTGCATTGCTAGTTCACGCAATGCTGTTAAATTTGAAATGCTAAAAAAGCCTTGCAATGCCAGATTCGCTTGCTCCGGGACATAAACTTTTCCTTGATGGAGCCTTTCAATGAGTTCACTAACAGGTAAATCAATTAAACGAATGTCTCGAATACGATCAAATACACGATCTGGCACAGTTTCATTTACTCGAATGCCCGTAATCTGATGTACCACATCGTTTAAGCTTTCTAAATGCTGAATATTCATGGTGGTAAATACATCAATACCTGCATCTAGCAATTCATTGACATCTTGCCACCGTCGTTCATGGCGACTATTTGGTATATTGCGATGAGCCAACTCATCAACTAAAACAATTTCTGGATGCCTGAGTAAAATAGCATCCAAGTCCATTTCTTCTAAAGTATGCCCCTGATATTGCATTTCCTTTCTAGCAATTTGAGGCAACCCTTCCAAAATTTTTAGAGTTTCTATTCTTCCATGGGTTTCAACAATACCCACAACAACATCTGTGCCCTGTTGAAATAGTTCTTTGGCCCGGGCAAGCATGGCATAGGTTTTTCCAACACCAGGTGCCGCACCGAGAAAGACCGTTAGTCGACCGGCTTGATATCTGTTGACATGATTTAATAAGGCTTCAGCCTGATTTTCGCGATTGCTTTGCACTTGATATCATCCGGTAAACTAACAATTTTATTTTCAAGTTAATGTGTAGATTGTAATTGATCTAAAGCGATATTGAGTTCTAATACATTAACACGAGCTTGCCCTAGTACACCAAACTGAACTGGTTCAATATGCTTTTGAAGTAACTCTTCTACAACTTTCGGGTCTAAATGACGCGCTTGAGCCACTCTGGCAACCTGTAACTGGGCTGCCTCTGGGCTAATATGCGGATCGATACCACTACCTGATTTCGTCACTAAATCACTTGGAATAGGGGTATTACCTGTGTGGTCTTGTTGTTTAACCGCAAGAATCTGAGCATCAATTTGTTTTTGAAGCTCTGGATTGGTAAGAGCTAAGTTTGTGGCCCCCATAGACATTGGGTCATAAGCAACTGCTGAAGGACGTGGATGAAAATAAGCCTCTCCAACAAATGGCTGAGCGACTAATTTTGACCCTAGAACTTTATGGTCTATTTCAATCAAACTACCATTTGCTTGATTATTGAATAACACTTGTCCTGCACCTGTAGCGATCGCACTATAAACAGCACCACAACCGACAAGGGTAAAAATTAGAAGTCCGAAAGATGCTCTTAAGGTCTGACCCAAATTTGCTTCTGAATTTTGTGCATAAGTTTTCATTTCAAACTCCAGATTACAAACCAAATAATTGAACAATCACAACATCAATCGCTTTGATGGCAATGAATGGTAGAACCACACCGCCCCCCCCATAAATCAACATATTTCGACGTAGTAACTGAGTTGCAGTTGAAGGTTTAAATTTCACACCTCGAAGTGCAATTGGAATTAATAGCGGAATAATAATCGCGTTAAAAATTAATGCAGATAAAATTGCGCTGTTTGGACTTGCTAAGTGCATCACATTCAATACTTGCATTTGTGGAATCGCAGCAGCGAACAATGCAGGCAAGATGGCAAAGTATTTAGAGACGTCGTTTGCTAACGAAAAGGTTGTTAACGCACCACGGGTAATTAGCTGCTGTTTCCCAATCTCAACTACAGCAAGCAGTTTGGTCGGATCAGAGTCTAAATCAACCATATTGCCGGCTTCTTTAGCAGCTTGTGTACCTGAGTTCATAGCCAAACCAATATCGGCTTGTGCCAATGCTGGCGCATCGTTGGTTCCGTCACCAACCATTGCAACTAAACGGCCTTGCTGTTGTTCAGTACGAATACAAGCCAATTTATCTTCTGGTTTTGCTTCGGCAATATAGTCATCTACACCTGCTTCCGCAGCAATCGCGGCAGCAGTTAATGGGTTATCACCTGTGACCATGACAGTTTTAATACCCATTTCTCTTAAGCGTGCAAAACGTTCTTTAATGCCATGTTTAATCACATCTGAAAGTTCAATCACACCCAATACATGATGTTGATTTGCGACAACCAATGGTGTTGCACCTTTTTTGGCAACTTGTTCAACACGTGCTTTTAACTCTAGATCTTGAGAATAATCTTCATCTACAAATTTCAAGATTGCATCTAAAGCACCTTTACGAATTTGCTCACCATTCGGTAAATTCACACCAGAAATTCGAGTCGAAGCACTAAAAGAGATAAATTCGGCTTGCTCAGGTTCTTGCTGTTTTAAACCCTGTTCTTTTGCTAACTTAACAATCGATTTCCCTTCTGGTGTTGGGTCGGCAAGTGAACTTACCCAAGCAGCAGCTCTCAACTCAGACTCGGTTACCGAGGTTAAAGGATAAAAAGAAGTCGCTTGACGGTCACCATATGTAATGGTTCCTGTTTTATCCAGTAAAAGTACATCAATGTCACCCGCAACTTCGACAGCCTTACCTGATTTCGCCAAAACATTGGCTTTGAGTGCACGGTTCATCCCCGCAATACCAATCGCAGGTAACAAGCCACCAATGGTTGTTGGAATTAAGCAGACTAACAATGCTACGAGTACAACTGGATCAAGTTCAATATGCAAATAATGAGCAATAAATGGTAGGCTAATCACCACAATTAAAAATGTAAGTGTCATCACCATTAACAAGAAGCCAAGTGCAATCTCATTCGGTGTTTTTTGACGATTTGAGCCTTCAACCAAAGCAATCATACGGTCTAAGAAACTTTGGCCAGATTCCGCAGTCACTTGCACAACAATACGATCTGTAAGAACTTTAGTACCGCCAATAACACCAGAACGGTCAGTTCCAGCTTCACGTAGCACGGGTGCTGACTCACCTGTAACCGCCGATTCATTAATGGTGGCAAAACCTTCTACAATCTCACCATCGGCTGGAACAAGCTCACCTGCATGAACTTCAATATAATCATTTAAATGAAGTTCAGTGGCTGCAACTTGAGTTGCTTGGCGGTCTGTTAAAGAATTAAGTCTTCGAGCAGTCAAGTTTTCTCTTGCCGCACGTAATGAAGATGCCTGTCCACGACCTCTAGCCTCTGCAACCGCTTCAGCATAGTTAGCAAATAAAATTGTAATAAATAAAATTGCTGTGACGACCAAACCAAACAACAGTGTGGCATATCCCATTACGGTACTTAGCGCAGTAACCACTGTTCCAAGCCATACAATTGCCATGACAGGGTTTTTAATTGCATGCTGTGGTAGCAATTTTACAAAAGCATTTTTCCAAACTTCAAAACTTGGTACTGCCACAGTCGTTTTATGGCTATTTACATGAGTTTGTGTATTCATTTTCACTCGCCTCCTTAGCCTTTAACCAACAAAAGTTGATCGGCAATTGGCCCAAGGACAAGAACTGGCATAAATTGTAATAAGGTAAGCAATACAACAATCGTAATCAGCGTTAAGGCAAAGGTTGGAGTTTCAACCTGAAGACTACCTGTTGTTTCGGGTGCTTTTCTTTTTGCTGCTAAACGTGTCGCAATCATTAATGGCAAAATTAATGTCGGGAAACGTCCTAGAAGAAGTGCAATGCTACAAGTGACATTCCACCATACCGTATTGTCTCCAAGGCCTTCAAAACCTGAACCATTGTTTGCAAAAGCGGAAACATATTCATAAAACACTTGGCTAATACCGTGTGGTCCAGGGTTTGTGATACCTGATAATCCCGGAATACTAAGACTCAAGGCTGTAAAAGCCAGAATAATAAGAGGCTGAATTAAGATAATAATCGCAAGTAACTTGATCTCTGCTGCTTCAATTTTGCGCCCAAACAACTCAGGCGTACGGCCTGTCATTAAGCCTGCAATAAATACCGCAAGTAACAGATAAACCATAAACTGTTGCAGACCACAGCCCACACCACCCCAAATGGCATTAATCAACATATTAATGAGTTCAACCAGCCCAGTAAGTGGTGCCGAAGAATCATGCATCATATTGACCGAACCATTATTCACTTGTGTGGTCAGCGCAGCCCAAACTGCCGATGATGCAGCACCAAATCGTTGTTCTTTACCTTCCATTACAGCAATTTGCGATGCAGTCGATGACATACTTTCAGACCAGACAGCTGCTGCACCTGAAATAACTGACATTAAAAGCATGCTACCAAACACAAAGTAGGCAAATTTTTTACGTCGAGTAAAATGTCCCACCATAAAAACGACTGTAATTGGAATGAGTAAAATCGCAATCATTTCTAATAAATTAGATAGCGGCGTTGGATTTTCTAAAGGTACAGAACTATTTGGACCATACCAGCCACCACCGTTACTACCCAATTGCTTAACAGCAACCATGGGTGCAACTGGACCTAATGGAATTTTTTGGGTTTGTACGGTATTTGCTTTATCAATAAGCTGTACTTCTGGCCCCCCCTGAAAAGTTGCTGGTACGCCTTGGCTGTTAAGCAACAATGACCAAACAAAACAGAGAGGAAGCAAGAAACGGACTGTAGGGCGAATTACATCTGCCCAATAATTACCAATTAAAATTTGGTCTGGCTGCTCGGCAACATCGGCTGCAATATGGCTTGGGCGCTGATAAAAGAAAGCTCTTAAGGTCGCTACAACTAAAGCCAGCCCCATCATTGGAGTAATGACTTGCAATCCCACGATACCTGTCATTTGCGACAAATAAGACAATTGAGCTTGACCAGAATAATGCTGTTGGTTTGTGTTGGTTAAAAATGAAATAACCGTGTGTAACGCTAAATCCCAACTCATATTTGGTGCATGATTTGGGTTTAATGGCAGCCATGCTTGCGTCATAAAAATAGCAAAAACGGCCACAGCTAGAAAAACACAGCTAACAACAAATGCTAAAGAATATTGTTTCCAGTTCATTTGTTGTTGTGGAGATATACCTAACAAGCGATATACAGGATTTTCAATCCAACGAAATAATCCATCGCCAACCATCGGCTGATTTGTCATCACTTTGGATAGATATTTGCTGAGACACCATGCTAAAAAAATAGCAATAAATAAAACAAGGATAAGTTCTAACATGGCTATTCTCCTCTAGATCCATTGGCTTGATTTGCCAAAATGGAAATAAGGAGAGATGGGGAAATATCATTTGTTTTTAGTCCGCATAAGACTATGCCAGACTGATGCAAGATGCGCATTTGAGAATTTATAAGCATCTTTATTGTCCTGAAGTAACACTAATTTAGTGGATTTCAGTATGGATAAAATGCTCGTAAATTCTCTATTGAGGAACTCAAAGGCCGCGTAAATTTTGCGTAAATTTTAGTTTGAAAGACCTTAAAATTTAAAATTAACAACTGGGTAAAGCTTACTATCAGCCTTTAGTCTTTCACAATGCCAAAGTTCATATAAAGGAATTTCTACATCGAGTGCCAAAGGTAATTTTTTAGAATTAAATTGCATATGGTCCAAATCACTTCCCCATGCAATCAAATCTACATCTAAAGAAATATGATGCGATGGTCGAACACGCCCCGAATCTGACTCAAGTTTCTTTAAAAAAGATTCAATTTGTTCAGATGATAAAGTGCTTTTTAATAGACATGCTGAATTCCAATAATCATCTCCAATACCATCTCGGCATGGAATTTGATAAACAGATGAAAACTGCACTTTCCCCAAAGTAGCTAATTGCATATAAGCAAAAGTAAAGTGCTGATCTGCGTCTAAATTACTCGCTAGGGCGAGTGCAAAAATTGTTTCTGGTGCGTTCAAGACGAATTCCTACAGCATTAGCTTCTGCAATGATGGCTGGCTTACGGATGGTTATGGTAATTTTTTCAATTGTTGGAAAGGTTTCAAACAAACATTGTAAAACCAAATGAGCTGCGTGCTCGATTAACTCAGGTTTGGCTTGTTGAATGGTTTGAGCCGATAACTCACAAATCTGCGCATAGTTGAGTGTATCCTCTAGCTTGTCAGACGCTGCAGCTCGGCTCAAATCATTATGGATGGTCAAATCCAACATTAAAGGTTGAATGATTTGTCTTTCCCAGTTGAAACAGCCAATCACTGTCTCAACCTTCAAGCCTTCAATAATAATGGCATCCATAAATTTAAACTGACCTTAGTGCTTTAACAACGAAGCAGGTTCCATATTTTGAACCATTTTCAAACGTTGGTCTGCATAAATATCAGTATATGGTGCGAGTACGCGCATAAAACGATCGAAATAAAGCATTTGCTTAAATAACAAGGCAAAATCTCGTGGGAATTTAATACCGTGGCGCTCACCAACACCTACCATATCCATCATAATGTCGTTTAAATCGGCTGGATTGGTAGACAGAATTTGCTGTGGATCGGCCATTAATACGCCATTAAACAAACGCTCTAAATCTTGAGCTAAAACCTGAACATCAACCTTATTATGGGTCATGCCCATTTTCAGCATATTTTCAGCCATTGCCTGATAATCAGTTTTTTGTAAGGCATCCATAAACGCAATACACGCTGTCCAGACTTCTGGCTTTAACTGACCCACAATACCGAAATCGATAAAACCAATTCGGCCATCTTCAAGCAACATTAGATTTCCAGCATGTAAGTCAGCATGGAAACTCTTACAGAGCATAAGACTACCAAACCATGTATTCATGGCAGTAATGAGTACTTGTGACGGATCTTTAGCATATTGTTTCACGACACTAAAATCTGTCAAAGACACACCATATAAACGCTGCATGGTCAACACACGGCGTGTAGAAAACTGATGATAAACCTTAGGTGCTGTCGCAGCGTGGTTTTGAGAAATATTTAAATATTCTATAAAGTCATCTAAGTTTTGGGCTTCTTCAATAAAGTCGACTTCACGCACCATACGGGTTTTAATTTCATCGACAATGTCAGAAAGAGCAGCAAACTTGATTTTAGGGACTGCACGTTCAAGTAGTTTAGCTGCCCAATGCACCACATTTAAGTCAGTGTATAAAATAGTTTCTACACCAGGTTTTTGTACTTTAATAACGACATCTTCACCGGTCGTCAGTTTAGCCGCATGAACCTGAGCAATTGAAGCAGAAGCTAAAGGTTTCTCATCGATATAACTAAAAATCTGGTTTAAATCACGCCCTTCAAATTCAGAGGCAAGCACGCCTTGAATATAACTAAATGGCAGAGTTGGTGTCTGATCTAAACAACCTTGGAATTCTTCTACATATTCACGCGGAAATAGCGATGGTGTACTCGCGATAAACTGACCAAGCTTAATATATGTTGAGCCAAGCGACTCAAAAGTCTCACGCATGAGTTTGGCATTACTTGGCTTATCAGTTGCGTACTTAATACCAGCTTTAGCCGCAACCACTGCGGTTTCACCGATACGCGCAACTGAGCGCAATCCATCAAATAAAATATTTTTTTTCATATTTCTTTAGAACCAGAATATTCGTATCAAGTGTAGCAAATTTTGCTTTATTTGCTGATTAGCTTGCCTGACAAAGTGGACAATTTATATCTTTATCAAAATTAACAATACGTTGTGTCATATTTAACCCATTCCAAAGTAATAGTTTTTGTTTCAAAGGACTGCGATTAAGCCCTAAATATAACAAAGTGTGATGCGCTTGTAATGACGCTATCATTACAGGAGTTGTTGCAAGCACTCCTGACTCTGCACAGCGCAGGCCTTCATTGTCATGCTGTTCTTTTGGGAATAAACATTCATAACAAGCTGAATCACCTTCTACCATAAACATTTGCGCCTGAAAGCCAATTGCAGAAGCACTAATTAATGCGACCTGATGTTTCTTACAAGCACTATTCACTAAATAGCGAGTTGTAAAGTTATCACAACCATCTAAAACGACGTCTTGGTGTTCAACAAGTCTATCAATGTTATGTTCGTCTAAACGTTCATTAAAGTATTCAACGCAGATATAAGGGTTAATTTTCTGTAACCGTTTTGCTAGAACTTCAGCTTTATAACGACCAATATCTTCATGACCAAATGCGATTTGGCGCTGTAAATTACTTATCTCAATGGTATCTGCATCAATGAGGGTAATTTTCCCAACTCCTGCTCGTGCAAGTAGTTCTGCACTGCTACAGCCTATGCCACCAGCACCCACAATCAGCACATTGGCAAGTTTGAGTTTTTCCTGAGCTTCAATATCCCATCCATCAAGTAAAATCTGACGGCTATAGAGATGCATTTCTTCATCACTTAACTCTACAAAATCGATATCTTGAAGCTCGGTCACACGTTAATCCTTTCACTTAGAAGCCAAATGATTTTATGACTAAGTCAATCATTATGAAAGCTATAAAATAGAAACAACTTTTTTATTCTAATAAACCTTATTTACCAACATTGCATCTATCAAGCTTTCTGCAACAATAGAAATATCTATTTTCTTTATTACTTAGGCTAAATATGACGCAATCATATATTGCACCTGTAGAGTTAGAAAAAGCTTATCGTTTGTTAAATCATGGTCCAACTGTACTAGTCTCTGCTCAGCATGGTGATGACCGTAACGTGATGGCTGCCGCATGGGCATGTGCCTTAGAGTTTAAACCTGCCAAAGTGACGGTCGTTTTAGATAAAAGTACTAAAACCCGACAGCTGGTTGAGCAAAGTGGTTATTTCACACTACAAGTTCCTTGCTATGCACAGCTCAATATGACCAAGCAACTTGGTACCATTAGCAAATTACATGACCCACAAAAACTTGAACACTGCGGGGTTGAGCTGTTTTATCAAAAAGATCTGACCAGTCCGCTTGTATCAGGTTGTATCGCATGGCTGGTATGTAAACTTATTCCTGAACCACATAATCAGTCAGCTCATGACCTATTTATTGGTTCTGTTGTGGGCGCCTGGGCAGATAGCCGCGTTTTTAGAGATGGGCACTGGCATTTTCAAGATGCACCAAAAGAACTTCGAAGCCTGCACTATATTGCAGGTGGAACGTTTTACTTAATTGGTGAAGAAGTGAAAGCCGACATCTAATATAAAAAATAAAGGGAAATATTTATAATTTCCCTTTATTCAATTTAGTTTGCTTAGGCTTGCTGCATTTTTGCAATTTCTTGCTGCTTCAACAGTCCTCTTTGAATTTTACCGCTCGTGGTTTTTGGTAGACTGTCCACAAACTCAATTTCTTTTGGATACGCATGACGAGATAAACGGTTACGAACATATTGCTGTAACTTATCTTTTAATGTTTCACACGCTTGATAAGCAGGCTTAAGTACCACAAAAGCTTTGACTATTTCGGTTCGTTCCGGATCAGGTTTACCTATTACAGCTGACTCTAATACCGCCTCACACTCTAACAAAGTACTTTCAACATCGAATGGTCCAACTCGGTAGCCCGATGTTGTAATGACATCGTCAGCACGACCAACAAAATCAATGCCGCCATGTTCGTTTAAAGTGACCGTGTCACCTGTTAAATAATACTTACCAACAAACGATTTTCGATTATTGCCACCATAGCCTTTAAACCACATCAATGGCGATTGCTCCGAGTCCATCGCCAAAATACCAACACCACCAGTTGGTAATTCTTGATAATTTTGGTCTAATACCGCAAAACGATGCCCAGGAATTGCAAAACCAGCTGAACCTACTTTTAATGGGTGCTCAAGCGCATGGTGGTTCGCAATTACCATGCCGAGTTCAGTTTGGCCATACTGATCAAAAATATTGACCTCTAAATCCTGTTTAAACCAGTTCACAACCTCAGGAGTTAATGGCTCACCGGCACTACTCACTACTCGTAAATGTTGTTTAATTGAAGGGTCAAATTTTTCCTTAAACCCAAAGAACATTCGAAATGCTGTTGGCGATCCTGTTAAATTACTTACTTTATACTTTTTAATTAGCTCAATTGCCTGATCTACATTAAATGAACGCTCATCCATAATAATGCTATGCCCCAAGCTTAAAGGGCCGGTAATGCCATAATACAAACCATACGCCCAGCCCGGATCTGCCAAATTCCAGAACATATCCTCTTCACGCAAATCGACAGCATGAGTCATATAACCTTTAAATGCCAAAATTGCTTTTAGTGGAACGGGTACAGACTTCGCAAGTCCAGTTGTGCCAGAGGTAAACATCATTAAAAAGTCATCTTCAAAGCTACGATTTACTGGCTCACATTGCTCAGAATAGCGTTGTAAGGAATGCCAAAAATCGAAGTCATGCTCAGACAAAGGACCAGTCTGATGAACAGTGACAATAACCGGAACATTCAAGGTATTCAGTTTAGGGCGCTGTTCATCATTGGTCACAATCAATTTAGTTTGAGCAGTCGTAATACGGTGATCAATCGATTTTGCTTCAAAGGCAGTAAATAAAGGCTGATAAATAGCGCCTATACGCCACGTTGCCAGAATTGTAATTAATAACTCAGGCGTTCTCGGTAGAAGTCCTGCAATACAATCTCCAGATTGAATTCCTTGCGCTTTAAAGAAGTTAGCAAGTTTTCCAGAAAGCTCAGCAAGTTGTTCGAAAGTATAGTGCTCTGCCTGTCCGTTTTTTCCTTCCCAAATGAGCGCTATTTTATTTTTTCCTACATAACGCTCACAGCACTCAACATAAGCATTTATCGCTTGGGGATGCCCAACAAGTTGCCCTTCAATAAGTTTTGCAAGATCAAATTGCTGATAAGCTTCTGCTAAAGTTTTCATGATGCTCACCTTCATTCCGTTTGATAATTAATTTTGTGTTAGGCCACAAAATCTGTCCTGACTGTTATTGTTTTAGCTAAAGCTCGAAGAATATTTCTTCAACTTTTCCATCTATTTCAAACAAAACTAATAGCAAAAATGTTCCATTTCAATTGCAAGAAACCGCACATGATGTGCGGCTTCTTGCAGTTTTAAGTTTAAAAACTCAATATCTTATGAACTAAACTTGAGCCACCTCACGAGCAATCACCAAACGTTGAATATCTGAAGCACCTTCATAAATCTGGCTTACACGGACATCCCGATAAATTCTCTCAACAGGGAAATCACTGACGTATCCATAACCACCATGAATCTGGATTGCATCCGAACACACTCGCTCAGCCATAGTTGATGCAAAGAGTTTCGCCATTGAGGCTTCTTTTAAACAAGGTAGCTCCGCATCTTTTAAAGTTGCCGCGTGTAAAACTAGCTGATGTGCTGCTTCAATCTGAGTTGCCATATCGGCTAAGCGAAAACCAACCGCCTGATGCTGAACCAGTTCTACACCAAAGGCCTTACGCTCGTTTGCATATTGCACGGCTGCATCAAAAGCAGCTCTTGCCATACCAACAGATTGAGCCGCAATACCAATACGACCAGCCGCTAAATTAGATAGCGCAATTTTATAACCTTCACCTTCTTGTCCCACCAAATTTTCTAAAGGAATCCGGCAGTCCTCTAACGTTATGGTCGCGGTGTCCGAAGCATGTTGACCCATTTTGTCTTCAATTCGAGTCACCAAGTAACCTTGTGTATTGGTCGGTACAAGAAAGCACGAAATGCCTTTTTTCCCAGCCTGTTTATCTGTAACCGCAAACACCAAAGCCACTTGAGCATTTTTACCACTGGTAATAAATTGCTTTACACCATTGAGCACCCAATAGTCGCCATCTCGCTCGGCTTTACATAAAATCGCACTCGCATCGGAACCAACATGTGGTTCAGTTAAACAAAAGCACCCTAGCCATTCGCCAGAGGCAAATTTTGGCAAATAGGTTTGTTTTTGCTGCTCTGAACCGTATGCCAGTGTAATACCGCAAATCAAAGAGTTTTGAACACTTACGATTGTCGAAATAGCACCATCGCCTGCGGCAATTTCTTCAATAGCAAGGACTAAAGAAACATAGTCCATTCCGGCACCGCCCCATTCATCGGGCACGGTCATCCCCATAGCGCCTAGTGCACCTAAATCTTTTAACTCCTGAGCCGGAAATTCATGGGTCTTATCGCGATGTGCAGCTGTTGGTTTTAACTGATTTTGCGCATAGTTACGCATCATCTCCTGAACCATGCTTTGTTCAGCATTTAGAATCATTTCAACATCCTTATTTTATTATTTTGCTGCCATGCGAATTGCACCATCTAGACGGATAACTTCACCATTTAAATAGGAATTTTCAGCAATATGCGCAACCAAACGAGCAAACTCTTCTGGTTTTCCTAAACGAGATGGGTACGGAACCATTTGCCCCAAAGCATCTTGTACATTTTGCGGCATACCCTTAAGCATTGGAGTTTCCATAATTCCCGGTGCTATGGTCATAATACGAATAGCATGTCTCGCTAACTCACGAGCAATCGGTAAAGTCATCGCAACAATAGCGCCTTTTGATGCAGAATACGCTGCCTGACCAATTTGACCGTCAAATGCTGCAACAGAAGCAGTGTTAACAATGACACCACGGTCCTCTTCGCCTGCTTCAACTGTATTTTTACTCATTGCATCTGCTGCAAAACGCAGCATGTTAAATGTACCTGTGACATTAATATTTAAAGTCTTTGCAAATAACCCCAAGTCATGAACACCCTCACGGCCAACTACTTTCGCAGAAGGGCCAATACCAGCACAATTCACCAAACCATGTAAATGACTATGTTTGACTAAGACATCTTTAAAGAACTGCTCAGCAGCAACTTCATCGGTTACATCAAGTTTTACAAAGTCAGCTTTTGGTCCTAGTTGTTTCGCCTGCTGCTCACCTGCTTCTACATTCATGTCAACCAACGTGACTGAGGCGCCTTGTTGCACTAAATATTCAGCCGTTGCAGCCCCTAAACCAGAGCCACCACCTGTAATCACGAAATGTTTTCCTTGAATTTTCATTATGTAACGTCCTATAGAAATGTTCTTTAACCTTAGTAGTGAGAGTAAAAGTTGTTTTTTTCCGATACAATTTCAAAAAACCTCAAAATGCTTGCAGCTTTTGATCAATCCAAATTTTGAATATGAAATATTTCACTTGAAATACGTAAAAAATGAGTCTTTGACATGGTTGTCCAATCTTCTTTAAGTAAAGGAACAATTTCGATTGCACTGGTACATGAAGCATTAAGTGCAGCTTATGCCAAAGGGCTAAATACTCAAATTATTTTGAATAAAGCAGGTATTCCTGCTGAATTGCTCATGACACCCAAAGCTCGAGTTCCGGTAGCAACATATGCAAAATTATGGATTGAACTTGCCAATGCCATGAATGATGAATTTTTTGGTATGGATAGCCACCCGATGCGTCGTGGTAGCTATAAATTACTTACAAAACTCGTCAGTACGGCTGAAACTTTAGAAAAGGCTCTCTATGATATTTTGAAGTTTTTTAACTTCGTTTTAGATGATATGCGTGGAGAGTTAATTCGAGAACAAGAAAAAGCTTATTTGGTCATTCGTGATCGTGGACACCCCAAACGTATGTTTACCTACGCAACTTTTTTAATGTTGGTACATGGGCTTATGTGCTGGTTAGTAGATCAACGAATTGGCTTAAACAGTATTACTGTACGCTGTTCAAAACCGAACGATATTCAAGATTATCTAGTCCGTTTTTGTGAAGATATACAATTTAATGCCGAGATAAATCAGGTTGAGTTTGATGCCCACTACTTAGATATTAAAATTAAAAAAGATAAAAAAGCGCTTTATGATTTTTTAGAACAAACTCCACAAAATCTTTTAGTTCGCTTTAAAAATGAAAATGCCTTGAGCGTTCTTATTCGTCGTCATTTATTAAAGCTTCACCCTGCTCAATGGCCCGAACTTAAAGATGTAGCACAGCAACTCAATATTTCGGAAGCTACTGTTCAACGTCGCCTCAAACATGAAGGGGTAAGTTATCAACAAATTAAAAATGAAATTCGTTGTGATATTGCGATTGAACGCTTAAGCAAAAGTAATGATTCAATACAAGACATTAGTGAGGACTTAAATTTCCACGACCCAAGTGCTTTTCACCGTGCTTTTAAAAAATGGACAGGTATTAGCCCAGGTGCATACCGAGAAGCTACTCTTAGCTCCGCTTAAATAGTTTCAATTTTACTTATAATGATGCCAAAGTGACGCGATCATTTTGGCCATAATCTTGAATAGTTTTAATCTGACTAAAACCTTGTTCAGCAAATATATTTCGAACTGCCTGCCCCTGATCATAACCATGCTCTAGTGCAATCCAGCCTTGTGGTTTTAACCAGTTTTTCCCTTGAGAAATAATAATTTCAATATCAGCCAATCCTTGATGGTCTGCAACCAATGCACGGCGTGGTTCTGTTGCCAAAGCTTGCATGTGTTCATCTTCAGGGTCAATGTACGGCGGATTAGAAACAATTAAATCAAACTTTTGTAGTTCGAGTGCTTCAAACCAAGCACCGCAAGCGAATTTTACACGTTGTAAATCATGAGCTAGTGCATTTTCTTTTGCGACTTCTAAAGTAGGCGCATAAATATCAGTTGCCGTGACTTGCCAATCTGGACGTTCACTTGCTAATGCAAGCGCAATTGCACCTGTTCCCGTTCCCAAATCAACAATATTTGCAGTATTTGGCAAATATAGATTTAAAACGGTTTCAACTAAAATCTCAGTATCTGGACGTGGCACTAAAGTATCAGACGTTACTTTTAAATCGAGCGTCCAAAATGGCTGTGAACCCGTTACATAAGCTAAAGGTTCACCTTTTTGAATACGTTCAAGACCAGCTATATAGTCTTGCTCTTGTTGGGCTGTTAACTCTTGCTCAAGTCTAAACTTTAATTCAAGCGAATTAATTTTTAGAAAATGCTCAAGTAACCAAGCATTTTCTTGTCGTTCATAACTGTCAGGCTCACCACGAATTGCAAGCGCTTGAGCAATATTCATTAGCCGCCATTTTCCTGTGCAAGCATCGCAAGCTGATCTGCCTGATATTCACGATGTAAGCTATCGAGCAATTCAGTTAAATCACCTTCCATAATCGCGTCTAACTTATATAAAGTTAGGTTAATACGATGGTCCGTCATACGACCTTGTGGGTAGTTATAAGTACGAATACGTTCAGAACGGTCACCAGAACCAACTAAATCACGGCGCATTTCAGAAGTCGCTGCATCGGCTGCTGCACGTTTTGCGTTTTCTAACCGTGATACTAATAAAGCCATCGCTTTAGCTTTGTTTTTATGCTGCGAACGTTCTTCTTGGCACTCAACGACTGTACCCGTTGGAATATGAGTAATACGTACTGCCGAATCGGTTTTGTTAATGTGCTGACCACCCGCACCTGACGCACGGTAAGTATCAATACGTAAATCTGCCGGATTAATTTCAACGTTAGTATCAACATCAATTTCAGGCAAGATTGCAACCGTACAAGCCGATGTATGCACACGGCCTTGTGATTCAGTCGCTGGCACACGTTGTACTCGGTGCGCGCCACTTTCAAACTTCAAACGGCCATAAACGCCATCACCATCTACACGGCAAATGACTTCTTTAAAACCACCATGCTCACCTTCATTTTCAGAAAGGACTTCAATACGCCAGCCTTGTGTCTCGGCATATTTGCTGTACATACGGAACAAATCGCCTGAGAAAATTGCAGCTTCGTCACCACCTGTTCCAGCACGAATTTCTAAATAAGCAGCATTAGAGTCATTTGGATCTTTTGGAATCATCAAAATATTGAGCTGGCTTTCTAGTTCTTCAAGCAATGCTTTATTCGCCTGAATTTCTTCTTCTGCCATATCTTTAAAGTCAGGGTCCGACTTCATCATTTCAGCAGTTTCAATGTCTTCTTCTGCTTGACGGTATTTGCCCCAAACTTCGGTAATTTCACTTAAATCACTATGTTCACGAGACAGTTTACGGAAACGTTTGTTATCGGAAATCACTTCTGCATCTGCAAGCAATGCGGTAAGTTCTTCATGACGATCACAGAGTTGATCAAGTCGTAAACGGAGTGACGCTTTCATAAGAGGAAATATCTCAAAAGTCCAAAAAACTTATCTAGATAAATATAAGAAGATAAGCCAAATCATAAAAATAGCGCATAGTTTACAGATTATGCTGATTAAATGACATATGTAATCCTTCAATTCATGAACTTTAGAATAGGCTTCTCAACATTCCTAAGTACATTAAATTAGATATTTTCCCTATCAAACGCTCACTACTTATTTTCAAACATTTGTATTGGTCAATTTTTCGGTCAGATTGATGGTTTTACATACGTTTTTAATAGAAAGCATACAAACGAGACACTAAACTCCAATAATCAAATGAGGGTTCTCCACATTTAAAGAGAAGTGTTTTGTTACATTTGCCGTAACGAAAGATATATGGTCCTGCAACTTGGGACATGGAGTAAGTAATGAAATTAAATACTTTATTATGTAGTGCGGTTTTAGCTACTTCTATGATGACTGTAGCACATGCTGATAATACAACTCACGTAGCAGCTGCTTCAGCTTTAGGTAGTGTTGCTGGTACTGCAATTGGTAAAAGCATGGGTGGTACATCTGGCGCAACAATTGGTGCTGCTTTAGGTGGTGCTGGTGGTGCAGCAGTTGCTAGTGATCGTCGTCACCGTACAGAATCTGCAATTGGCGGTGGTTTAGGTGGTGGTGCTGGCTATACTGTTGGTAAAAGCATGGGTGGTACAAACGGTGGATACATCGGTGCTGCTTTAGGTGCGGCAGGTGGTGGTGCTTTAGGTAATAAAATTTCTAAAGACCGTGATTATGATCGATCTTCAAAACACTGGAAGAAAAAACACCGTCATCGCCACTAATCACAGTGAAGACATAGACTTAAAAACACCTTCGGGTGTTTTTTTATAGTTAAAATTTTGTGGTCTTAAAATATATCGTTCATGATTTATTCACATCTTAATACAACCAATACAAAGCAGACACAAAACTATTGTATCGACATTGCCCTTCTCCATAATTTTCACGAAATTTTTAATTACATTTAGCTCAAGATATTAAAGATTGCTCTTCAGCAAAATGAGCATGGAGTTCCAAAATGAAAATGAATATTTGGTTAGCAAGTGCATTAATCGCAACAACCTCTATGGTGTCAGTTGCACATGCAGATAATGGTACCCGTGTAGCAGCAACTTCGGCTCTAGGTAGTGTAGTCGGTACAGCAATTGGTAGAAGTATTGGTGGTACATCTGGCGCAACAATTGGTGCTGCTTTAGGTGGTGCTGGTGGTGCAGCCGCAGCAAGTGACCGTCGTAACCGTACAGAAGCGGCTATTGGTGGCGCTTTAGGTGGTGGTGCTGGTTATACCGTTGGTAAAAACATGGGTGGTACAAACGGTGGGTATATCGGTGCAGCAGTAGGGGCCGCTGGTGGTTCTGCTTTAGGTCGTAAAGTTGGTCAAGACCGTAACTATGATGACCGTTATGACCGTCGTTATGATCGAGATGACCGCCGTTACGATCGTCGCTATGATCGTGAAGACCGTCGTTATTACAATGATCGCGCTTATTATCGTCATGATAATGGATTACACCGTGGATGGTATAAACATCACTAATTGGTATACAGATATTAAAAAGCACCCTAGCGGTGCTTTTTTTATTTGGGAGTGAAATTTATATCGAAAAAAATCGATATACATCACCTCATTTATATCGTATTATTTCGATATAACGTTTTTTGAGAATATCGCATGCGATCACTTCAAGACACCAAATTTTCAATTTTGGAGCTAGCTCCAATACGTGATGATAAAACAATCGAGTTTTCATTACGTCATGCATTAGAGCTCGCCCAACATGCAGAAAAATTAGGTTATGACCGTTTTTGGCTTGCAGAACATCATAATATGGATGGAATTGCGAGTTCAGCAACTGCTGTTTTACTTGGCTTTATCGCGGCTCATACCCAGCGCATTCGTTTAGGTTCAGGTGGTATCATGCTACCAAACCATGCACCATTAGTGGTTGCAGAACAATTCGGTACATTAGCAACCTTATATCCAAATCGTATTGAGCTAGGTTTAGGTCGTGCTCCGGGTACAGATCAGCTCACTATGCGTGCCTTACGTCGTGGGCATCAGGAAACGGAAGATCAGTTTCCTAGAGACGTTGTTGAGATTTTGCAATATTTTAAAGCACCTCAACCCGGCCAAAGAATTATTGCCACTCCTGGACAAAATACTCATGTGCCTGTCTGGTTATTGGGTTCAAGCTTATTTAGCGCACAATTGGCTGCGAAGCTAGGATTACCCTATTCATTTGCATCGCATTTTGCGCCACGCATGCTTGGTCAAGCGATTGAACTTTATCGTGAAAATTTCGAACCTTCTGAATATTTGGACAAGCCTTATGTTTCAATGGGCGTACCTGTTGTAGTTGCCAATACAGATGAAGAAGCTCAGTTCCTAGCAACAAGCGCATACCAACGTGTCTTAGGATTAATTCGTGGTGAAAGCTTAAAACTCAAGCCACCAGTTAATTCAATGCAAGGACTATGGAACACAGCAGAACAACTTTCAGTTGAAAATTTCTATCAGATGGCACAAATCGGTTCTGCTGAAACAGTACGTTCAGGTTTAGAAAAGCTTTTGGCTACATATGAAGTCGATGAGTTTATTTTTACTTGTGACGTCTATGATACAAATAAACGTTTAGACAGCTTTACTCAATTAATGCAATTAAAATCAAGTCATTAATATCTAAACAAAGTCTTATGCTTGGCTCAGTTCCAAGCCTGAGATAACCACCCATCTGAAAATACTTTACCCAGCTACCTTGCTTGGTTATTTATATTAAAACGATAAAAAATCATCATAAATGAAAACCAAAAGGACTTTTGGAAAATGAGTATTGAACTTAAAAATAGTGTTGCAAAATCAGCTACTTTTCAAAATTCAGTTCAGGATTTTGACGCTTTTAATGGTCAAGTTCTTTTATCAAATACAATCAAAGCATATGATTTTTCTAATTTAAATGTAGCGATTATTGGAACGGATCAGGAAACTGTCACACACTTAGACAAAATCTGCCAACAAGCAAAGTTTGTAACTGTATTTCAAATCACACCACACTTTATTTTGCCCCATAGTCAAATTGGTATACATCGTCTCATTACCCATCCACTTATTGCTAAAAACAGGAGGCTATTTAACAACCGTGTAAAAAGTATCTTAGCTCTACGTTTTTTGGAAACCCAAGTAAATGAAACATGGCTGAAGCGTCTTTTGACTCCTAATACTGCAAAAGCCCATAAAACATTTTTTAAATCTGATAACTATTATGCAGCTCTACAGAGACCAAATTGTAAATTACAGACTTGGCCAATTGTGAAAGTTACTCAAACGGCTATATACAGTATGGATGGCACTCAGCAAACCATTGATGTCATTATTAGAACAACTTCTTGAAAATGAAAAAAGCATGGTTGAAATACCATGCTTTTTTCATTCAGTTCAAATCATATTTTTGCAAATGCCCATGCTCATCATAATGCAGAATGACACGTTGAGCTTTTTGCAATTCTGATAATGACGCTGTACTTACTGTAAATTTAAAAGCCAATAAATCATCAGAACTATTTGGCGCTTTACTACGTCGATCATCACCATGAAATCTAAGCCAGTTATAACTTGCCCATAAAATTAGAACCAAAGCACTTAAGCAAATTAAAAGAAGTAAATGCAGTAAAGTTTTGACTTCCGAAATATGATCTACCCACACATAGTCATAAATAAGATGTCCTTCAAAAAACCACAAAAATAAAGAAACCAGTGGAAAAAGCAGCCACATTAAACAAAACCAACCTATTGTTTGCAAAGTATAGTTCGCGGTCTTATTTTTTACATATTCAGGCTGATCAATATATTCAGGTATATCTAAAACCTCTATATCATTATTTTCTTTATTTTTCATGAGTTATCTCCTCGAAAGCCTCGGTCAGGACTAACCCAGCGGGCACGTTTTTTTGTGTTAAATATAGTTTTAGGTACCGCAACCACGCTGGTAAATAGCGTTAGTAGCCAGAAAAATAATGGATACCAAATTACCCAAAAATAATTTCTAAAAAGACGTCCACGGTCATAACGGTGATCGATCCATAAACTGACTAAAAATTGGATGAGACATGTTCCACCCAATATCACACCATACCACTGTGGCATTAGAGAATTGATCTGCCACTGCTGAGGCAATTCAATAAATAGACCAATCAAGAAAAGTAAGAAAATAAAGATCATTACATATGACCAAACAATACTGACTAAAGCTTCAAGCATGACTGGCCACATACGGCGCAAGCGAACTTTGAACATTTTTGGAATATATTCCAATAAGACTTCTACCCCACCTTGTGCCCAGCGCAAACGCTGTTTCCAAAGACCTTTAAAAGTTTCAGGCATGTAGATATAACAAAGCGCTTGAGGAATATATTGAATATCCCAATGGTCCATTTGAAGCTTCCAAGAGATATCAATATCTTCGGTAATTTTGTCGTCAGACCAAAAACCGACACGAGCTAGGGCTGTTTTTCTAAACGCTACAATTACTCCTGATACTGTAAAAATACGTCCATACGTGCGCTGTGCTCGCTTAATTAATCCAATAATTGAAGAGAACTCCCCAACCTGTAATTTCCCTAAAATACTTGAGCGATTTAAAATTCTTGGGTTACCAGTGACAGCCCCAATACGTGGAAATTTTAAAAACGGCTGCATGAGCCAAAGTACAGCATGAGGATGTAATAAAGCATCTCCATCAATACAAACTAAATATTCGTATTTGCTTACTAACACTCCGGATCTTAAAGCAACTGCCTTACCTTGGTTTTCTGCTAAGTGCACGACTCTCAGACGAGTATCTTGTGTTGCTAACTCATCAAGAATCTTTGCTGTTCTGTCACTACTACCATCATTTACAGCAATCACTTCAAAATTTGGATATTTTGTTTGCAAGGCATAACGAATGGTTTGCCGCACTTGAGCTTCTTCATTAAAACAAGGAATAATAATGCTGCAACCTTCATTTGAAGGCTCTGGTAATTGCTGTTCATGGTATTCCCGTTTAAAGAAAAACCAGAGACCACCTACCATCCATGTCCACGCCATAAGTAGCGGATATAAAAAGGCAAAAGCAAATAGAATATCGAGTAATACTCTCATTACTTTTTCCCCTCATTCGCTAGACCTACAAAGGGCTGATACATCACAGAACTGGAATTTAAGCTCATTGGGTTATATAAATATTCGTGAACACTTTTTGAGTTCTTAGGGCTATAGCCATCAACACCAAATTTCTGAATACCTATACGTTGAATATCAAAAAGACCTTGTTTCACTTCTTGCCAAGCATTTTTCTGATCATTTTCTGGCAATGTTAATGTCAGCATAATTCGTTGCTTGTATTTCGCATCAAGCGTGTTTAAAAGCTTTAAGGCTTGTTTAAATTGTTTTTACTTGTCCACCATATTAAATTTTAGGTTCACTAAATCATTCTGGGTTAAGAGTGATTTTAAAAGCGCCGGTAACTGCTCAATATGCTCTAAGTCTGGTGTCAACAACAAACTAAACTGGGCCTGATTACTCATATTCAAATAAGGTTTTGCAGCTTTTTGAGTCAGTTGACTCAGTTGTGATAATTGCTTTACTTGTTCAACACAGTTGCTTTCGTTCAGCGTTGTGTTTTGCATTGCACAATTTAAAGCAGTTCCAGCATTAAGCTGAATACCACTTAAATTGCTATTAAAACGCGCAATATCTTTAGCTAAATCTGCCACCAAAAATGGTTTATTTTTTTGAGGATAAATAGGTAGTTCTAAAATAACCGACTGACCTGCACGAGTTTGTGCCTGCCATAAACTACGGTTCAAAATATCTTGCTTAACTGGTATTTGAGCTGTTGGGAAATAAGCAACGTCATATTGTCCATCTCCATCTTGGTCATCTAAAGGCTTCAATATCAGCGTATTGTTTTTTAAACTATAAAGTTTTGATAACAATACCCCTAATTTTTCATCTGACTGACTATTGGTCGAGGCAGCTAATTGCTTTAAATCCATATTCACAAAATGTTTTGGCTGCTTATATAAATCCTTCTCTGCAGAGTTCAAAATATTAAGCAACGTCTCCGATAGCTGCTCAGCTGTAGAGTTATCAACCATAAGACTACGTTTGAAGGTAACGTCATTAATTTGGTTCACCCCATCACGCCCTAAACTAAAGGAAAAAGTAAACCCTGCTTGTTGAGCTATTTTTTCTAACTGCTGATTTACCGCACCATACGGCCATACAATCGCTTTCGGCTCTACACTCAATTCTTTTTTTAAGACATCATGAGATTTTTTTAAATCATTCAAAATACGTTGTTGATATTCCGTGTCGGTTTCATAACGCGCCTGCGATTTTAAATACATATAAGAAGTTGCTGCGGGTTGTTCATTCCCTTGAGGGTTAGCAAGCACACCATGATGCAAATCATCACTATGGCTTGCAAACTCTGCCAAACCAGAGGCCTGCATCTCTCGTACTTGCTTCCAATTGACCAAGTTCCCTTGTCCATAGGCTTCATAGCCAGCTTTTGTATTACCATTTAGCCAACTGGTTGGGAGTGCAAAAACTGCCGGAATCTGATATTGCTTAAGCAGTGGAAATATACGACTGTAGCTACTTAAAGCACCATCATCAAAGGTTAACAAAATAGCATTATGAGGTAGCTCTTTGCCTTGCTTACGAGCCTCTTCAATATCTTTTAATCGTATTGGCTTCCAGTCAGATTGACTGAGCCAGTCAAAAAACTGCGCTAAATTTTTAGTTTGAATTGCATAAATATCCCGATCTCCCTCTTTTAAAACATCATCTCTGACGTCATGAAAAGTTAAAGAAACCAGATGATTTTTTGGTAAATCTTTTTCTATTTGGGCATATGCAAATTGCAGAGGTAACAATGTCGAGGCCAAAGCAAAGCCCAACACTTTTGAAAATAAATTATTCATTAAAAACGCCCTTCAAATCCGAAAATACCATAGGCATGCTGTTCAGCATGTCCATCGTAAGGATGGTATTGCCAGCCAATTCCATAATTGAGTTGCCATGTCCGTGATAGCTGCCATTGATGTTGATACTGCAAAGAATAGGTTGGTTTAGTGGAATAATCGGCTTGTTTATAAAAGCCCACCCCAGCCTCGAAATGCTGTTTAAATGAACGCTCATATTCACGCCAAGTCACCCAGTCATGACTTAAGTTCAACTCTGCGCTGTAATGCGAACTTGGGCTAAAATAAGCAGTTTGATCTTGGCTATTACTGCCGAAAAAACCACGGACAGTGCCATAAGTAATGTGATGCGGCGCTGCAAATAGTCTTTCGCGCCAAAAAGTTGAAAATTCTTGTTGTTTATTGCCATCACTAATATCAGTCAAACCGTAACTTGCGCCAATTTGACGAGATTCATCCTTTTGCCATGTCAACGCAGCTCTATAAGATTGACCATCTTCTCCTGCGTCAATCGCTTGTAGAGGAATGTCAGCCTGACTGTTATATTGCAATTGATACTGCCAGTGATCATTTAACCACTGTGACCAATCAAGACGAACACCAGCTTGTCCGCCATCTGTACTTTGCGACAAGATCGCAGATAACGCCTTACGATTGGCTTGCCATTCGGCCCCAACACCATAGCGCTGGTTATGGACATCACCAAAATTGTACTCGCCATAACGATCTTGATGCCAAGCGAATAAACGATAATTATCTTTTATCCACGGACTATTAAGGCGAGTTTCCATCTCACGGTCTTTTAAACCGTTTTGTCCACTTACAGAATCGCTATTATTAGTTTTACTTTGGCCCCAAGTCGTTGAATGTGAAATCGTAGCTCTATTACGATCATCCAACTCTTTGCGGCTTTTAATAACGCCACTATCCTCGGGATAAAACTGCACTAAGTTTTGCGTTGTTTTACGCCATGTCTGGATATCCCCTAAAGCCTGAGTATTTTGCATTTCATTAATGCGAGTATCTTTAGCAATCGGATCTATACCATTTAAACGAGAAATTGTTTTTTTTGCTTCTAAAGGCTTTTCTCTCCAGCGCTCTACGCGGGCAAGGTTATTAATCAAACTCTCATTTGCAGGTGCCTGCTCTACTGTTTTTTGAAAGTGTTTTTCAGCTTGATCTAAATGATTTGCATAAGCTAAATGCATTCCTTTTAAAGCAATATAATCGTCTCGGTCAGGATGGCTCGTTTTATCTACACCCTTTGCCTGACTATATTTATAGGTCGGAATAAGATGATCAACTTTTGCCAAAAGCTGTTCCGCTTCCTTATATTTTTCTTGTTCAATATAAGAATAATACAACCCGCTATAGACGATCATATCCGGATAATTTTTTTCGGTTAAAAGTGTCTTATAAACAAGTTCAGCTTGCTTCGGCTTTTGCTCAGCTAAATAACTATCAGCAATTGCATGACGTACATATGCAGGTAATTTTTCAAGCGGAATATTTAATTGAGTAAAATTATCTAAAACCGCTTTTGCTCGGCCTCTGAAATCTAATGCATATAAATAATCGTAGTGAAACCTTAAATAGTTAGGATCTTCTGGCTTTATTTGCCGTTGTAGCTTTTTCCCCTTTTCTAACACGCTATCTAATTCAGCAAAACTT
Organism: Acinetobacter sp. IK23; assembly: GCF_035615275.1. Classification (NCBI taxonomy): domain Bacteria; kingdom Pseudomonadati; phylum Pseudomonadota; class Gammaproteobacteria; order Moraxellales; family Moraxellaceae; genus Acinetobacter; species Acinetobacter sp. IK23. The sequence goes on along the minus strand of NZ_JANBNX010000008.1, from coordinate 90,853 downwards.
TCTGCATCTGATAAGCCTTGGCGATTTAAATATTTATAACGGGTAATTGCATTATTGACCTGCTGAGAAAATTCACTGACTTGTAAAGTTTGCTGTAATTGCACAGTTTGCTGATTTTTTTCGCTTGTTTGGAGTAATTGCTGAGCTTTTTTATATGCACCTATAGCAATCAAGTCGTAGACATACTCTTGTAAAACAGATGAAGACTTAGGTTGTTGCTGATAAGCATGCTCAATTGTAGCTAAAGCATCTACAGGCAAATTAATTAGACGGTAAGCATATGCAATACGTACCAATTGATCAGCATTTAAATTTTTAATATTGATTTTAGATAACAGAGTCTTAGCATTCACTGTGTCTTGCGATTCAACATATAAAACAGATAATAAAATGCGCCCATCAATCGTTTTTTGAATATTAAGCTTATTTGCCCATTCAAGCGCTATTTTAAAATGTTTAAAATCTCGAAAATTTTGAATTAAAGGTAGCTTTGCATATTCCGGAAAATTCACATAATTAATATTTACCAATAAATCTGTAAATTCAGTTAGATCCTTTTTTTCATTAGACATAACAATTAAATAATCAGCCAACAATTTTTGATCATGTGGGTACTGTTTTAACAATTGATCTAGCTGATAAACAGCGTGTTGAGTTTGCCCTGCTCTATAATCTTGAATAGCCTGCTCACGCAAGACATCCACTGGAGCGGCGTACAATTGAATTGGCAAGAGATATACCAATGAAAAAACACATTTTTTTAGCATTTTGATAATCGGATAGTCCCATATTGAGATGGGAAATTATAGTTAAAAATGTGAACTTCATCACAATAATCAAAATGCGCATGATATTTACGACAAATGTAAATTATGAATAAAAAAAGTGTTTGTATTTTTAAAAAACAACTAAAAACAAATATTTATAAAAACATAGATTATTAGTTTATATACATTTCTTTTCAAAAAGCTTATTTTAACTCACAAACTGTAGTGTAAGAGTTTACTCGCTGATAACTAATCAGAAACGATTCATTAACTTGGCGTTTTATATTTAAAACTTTTATTTTTAATATGTATATAAATTTAAAACCATTCAATCTAATTAACTTTAAATTATTTAAATTGAATGGCTAAAATAAGCAGTTGATTTAACTAACCGATACGTCGTTTTAAACCAGTCATTTGTAAAATACGAGTAGAGATTTCTTCAATTGACATTTCAGTGACATTTAAATATTTAATACCTTCTGAAATATAAATACCTTCAATCGCTCTTAATTCCATTTGACACTGACTAAAACTTGCATATCGACTATTTGCTTTGCGTTCGCTTCGAATAGCAACCAACCGTTCTGCATCAATCATTAAACCAAACAGTTTGCTACGATGCTCTCTTAATACTGCTGGTAGACGGTTATCGTCCAAATCTTCTTCTGTCAAAGGATAGTTAGCTACCCGAATACCAAACTGTAGTGAAAGATAAATAGAAGTTGGGGTCTTACCTGAGCGAGACACACCAATTAAAATCAAATCTGCTTTATCGTAATGACGGGTACGCGCCCCATCGTCGTTATCAAGTGCGAAATGCACTGCATCAATACGTGCTTTATAATACTCAGAATCAGTAACTGCATGTGTTTGCCCAACTAATGTTGTTGGCGGCGTTCCAAGCTCCTGCTCAAGTTTACTGATTAGTCCTTCAAATACATCTAAATTAACCGCTTTTGCAGTATTAATAATTTCACGGACATGCGGATCAACTAAAGTATCAAATACTAATGGTAAGCATCCATCACGGGTTTGACATTTATTAATCTCAACCACAATAGCCATTGCTGCCTCTTCAGTTGTGATATAAGGCATGATGTGAATGTCAAAATCTACATTAGGGAATTGTGCTAATAACGAATGTCCAAGAGTCTCGGCAGTAATTGCAGTTCCATCAGAAATAAAAAAAACACTCCGCTTATACTGTTTACTTTCTGACATTAAAATTCTCCTTAAACATTTGTCTTAGTGCTATATAATCTTTATAGTAAACTGATCTTACATGACTGTCGCTTAGTAAAATTCTCAACTAAGCACTTTATTTTTTTAATTTCATGCCAAGATAGACATTAATACTGCAAAAGTGGAGTGAAAACTTTGGAAGCGCGCGTAATCGGTCTAGAAAAATTAGGGAAACACGATGTCGAACTCGTAGGTGGGAAAAACTCATCTTTGGGTGAAATGATCAGCCATTTATCAAATGCTGGTGTATCGGTACCTGGTGGTTTTGCAACAACTGCTGAGGCCTATCGTGAGTTCTTAGACCAAAGCGGTCTTAACGCTCGAATTCAAGCAGAACTTGCTCAACTTAACGTCGATGATGTAAATGCACTTGCAGAAACAGGCGCTAAAATTCGTCAATGGATTGTAGAGACTCCACTCACTGCAACCTTAGAAGAAGAAATTCGCGCCGCTTTTACAGAACTCTCTAACGGCAACCCTGATATCGCGGTTGCCGTTCGTTCATCTGCAACTGCTGAAGATTTACCAGATGCATCTTTCGCAGGTCAACAAGAAACTTTCTTGAATATTCGTGGTATTGATAACGTACTTATCGCCATCAAAGAAGTATTTGCTTCTTTATATAATGACCGTGCTATTTCTTACCGTGTACACCAAGGCTTCGATCATGATGTTGTCGCATTATCTGCGGGCGTTCAGCGTATGGTTCGTTCTGAAACTGGCGCTGCGGGTGTAATGTTTACACTCGATACTGAGTCTGGTTTCCGTGATGTTGTATTCATTACTGCATCTTATGGCTTAGGTGAAATGGTTGTACAAGGTGCAGTTAACCCTGACGAATTCTATCTATCTAAACCATTATTAAATGCTGGCAAACATGCGGTATTACGCCGTAACTTAGGCTCTAAGCACCAAAAAATGATTTATGGTGAAGAAGGTTCAGCTGGCAAATCAGTTGTTGTTGTTGATGTTGAAAAACAAGAGCGTCAACAATTCGCATTAAATGATCATGAATTACAAGAACTAGCAAAACAAGCGCTTATTATTGAGCAGCACTACGGTGCACCAATGGATATTGAATGGGCAAAAGATGGTGACGATGGTCAAATCTATATTGTTCAAGCTCGTCCTGAAACCGTTAAGAGCCGTCAAAATGTCGGCACAATGGAGCGCTACCTACTTAAACAAAGAGGTACTGTTCTTTGTGAAGGTCGTTCAATTGGTCAACGTATCGGTTCTGGTAAAGTTCGTATTGTTAGCTCAATTAAAGAAATGGACAAAGTACAAGACGGTGACGTACTTGTATCTGACATGACTGATCCAGATTGGGAACCAGTAATGAAACGTGCTGCCGCGATTATCACTAACCGTGGTGGTCGTACGTGTCACGCGGCAATTATTGCTCGTGAACTTGGCGTACCGGCAATCGTAGGTTGTGGTAACGCAACTGAGGTATTGACTGACGGCCAAGAAGTTACTGTTTCTTGCGCTGAGGGTGACACTGGTTTCATCTACGAAGGTGCATTAGATTTTGAAGTTCAACGTAACTCTGTTGAGTCTATGCCTAAACTTTCATTCAAAATCATGATGAACGTAGGTAACCCTGACCGTGCTTTTGACTTTGCTCAAATTCCAAACGAAGGTATTGGTCTTGCTCGTTTAGAGTTCATTATTAACCGCATGATCGGTGTTCACCCTAAAGCGCTTCTTAATATTGAAAGCTTACCTCGTGAAACTCGTGCTGCTGTAATGACACGTACAGCGGGCTATGCATCACCTGTAGAATTCTATGTTGAAAAACTAGTTGAAGGTATTGCAACACTTGCTGCAGCGTTTGCTGACAAACCAGTAATCGTTCGTATGTCTGACTTTAAGTCAAATGAGTACGCAAACCTTATTGGTGGTAAGTTATACGAACCGGAAGAAGAAAACCCAATGCTTGGCTTCCGTGGTGCAAGCCGTTATGTTTCAGATAACTTCCGTGACTGTTTTGAACTCGAATGCCGTGCACTTAAAAAAGTTCGTGATGAAATGGGTCTAACCAATATCCAAATCATGATTCCATTCGTGCGTACAGTATCAGAAGCAAAACGTGTAATTGAGCTACTTGCTCAAAATGGCTTGAAACGTGGTGAGAACGGCTTAAAAGTAATCATGATGTGTGAATTACCAACTAACGCATTGTTAGCTGAACAATTCCTTGAACACTTTGATGGTTTCTCTATCGGTTCTAACGACTTGACTCAATTAACACTTGGTCTAGACCGTGACTCAGGTATTGTTTCTCACTTATTTGACGAACGTGATGCTGCTGTTAAAGCACTTCTTTCTATGGCAATTCATGCTTGTCGTAAAGCGGGCAAATATGTGGGTATCTGTGGTCAAGGACCATCTGATCACCCTGACCTTGCAAAATGGTTAATGGAACAAGGTATTGAGTCAGTGTCTCTTAACCCTGACTCAGTTTTAGATACATGGTTCTTCCTTGCTGAAGAAAAAATCAAGCAAATCTAATTTGTTATAGAAAAAGACCCATCCGTGGGTCTTTTTTCATCTTTAGAATAGAGAATTTTTACTTATGCAAATTTACTTGGCACGTAATAATCAACAAGCTGGGCCTTATACCTTAGAACAACTAAATCAGATGTTGGCAAGCCAACAGGTTTTACTCACTGATTTAGCTTGGCATGAAGGCATGACAGAGTGGAAAGCTTTAGGAGAATTAACCCAAGGTAAACTTGTATATCAACCTACGGGTTATTCTGCTTTTTCAGCAAATACAAATACGACTCATAATGAGACAATTCAGCACATCCGTGTAGAAACTAAAGCACATGAACTTGCTTCAATTTCATCTCGTGCTCTTGCAAAAATTATTGACTTATTACTTTGGTTACCTATTGCAGCCATTCCTTCTTTCTTCTTTAACGAAGCTCAATATAAACAACTTTTTGAGTTACAAAAACAGATGCAATCTGCAGAAGTTGCCTCAACTAAAGCAGCGGAACTTCAACAACAGCTTTTTACGCTTATTCCGATTGAAGCATGGCATACAATGCTTGTTTATGTCATCATTATGCTTGCTATCCAAGCTTTTCTTTTAACCAAATTTGGTCAAAGTATAGGTAAGAAAATTGTCGGAATTAAGATTGTAGATGCTGAAACTAATGGTAAAGTTAATTTAACGCGTGTCTTCTTACTCAGAAGTATCGTTTTCATTATATTGAACTTACTGTTTATGCCTATTAGCACAATTATTGACTATGCTTTTGCATTAGGCCAAAAACGACAGGCTTTACATGACAAAATTGCAAGAACAAAAGTGATCAAATGAGTGTGAATGACTCATTCATTTAAAGTCTAAAAAAAAGGAGGCACCCCACCTCCTTTTTTCTATAGAGAATTGATATTTAAATAAAAGCTCTATCAAGATTCGATACCCTACAAAAAAAATCAGGTTTTAAAACAATTATTTCAAGCTGCTTTATGTGTAGCTTAGTTTGTCGATATGAGGCATAATGCCCTACAACGTAGCGGTGTCGCATCATTGAGAAGTCTAAATTTTTTAAGACTAGCATTCTCAATCATGCGACACTTTAATCGCTATCCCATATTTAATTAGGGAATGGGACTCTTCACCGAGGTTGTAAAATGAGACAAACGATTTTAGCTGTATTGTCTTTATCAACGCTTGCCGCACTTTTGACTGGGTGTGGTGGTGATATGGTACTTCTAAACTCTAAAGGTCCAGTTGGTCAAGGTCAAAGTGACCTTATGATGACTGCGATCTATTTAATGTTACTTGTGGTGATTCCTTCAATCATCATGGCATTATGGTTTGGTTGGAAATATCGTGCGTCAAATAAAGATGCAGACTATAAACCTACATGGGCACACTCAACTGCAATTGAAGTTGTAGTATGGGGTATCCCTGTCATTATTATTGGTATTTTAGCTTGGTTAACTTGGTGGGGTTCCCACAAGTATGACCCATACCGTCCTTTAGAATCAGATAAAGCGCCTTTAACTATTCAGGTTATTGCTGAACAGTTCAAGTGGATCTTTATTTATCCTGAACAAAACATTGCGACTGTTAACGAAGTACGTTTCCCAGAAAAAACTCCGTTAAGCTTCAAAATCACTTCTAACTTCACAATGAACTCATTCTTCATTCCACAGTTAGGCGGTCAGATTTACGCAATGGCAGGTATGCAAACTCACCTTCATTTGTTAGCAAATGAAACTGGTGTATATCGTGGTTTCTCTTCTAACTACTCAGGCTATGGTTTCTCTCAAATGCGTTTTAAAGCGCATAGCGTTACAGAGCAACAGTTCAACGAATGGGTAGCAGCTGTTAAAGCTGGTAAGGGTTCAACTATTAATCCAGAAGCAGTTCAGAAAACTACGCTTGACCAAGCTGAATTGGCAACCTTACGTGATGGCGACCGTTCTAAGCACCAAATCGAGCTTTTAGTAAATCGTGCTAAAGCTGCTGGTGATCAAGAAGCACTTGCTAAAGCAGAAGCGATGAAACCGTTCCCGAATAAGCCGCACCCTGTGACTTATTACTCTTCAGTTGAACCAAAACTGTTTGAAACAGTAATCAACCATTATATGAGTAACTATCATGGTGTTGACCACTCTGCTGAACATGCAACAGCTGACACTCATGCTGCAGCTGAACACGCTGCTCAAGGGGAATAAGACATGGATATGATTTTTGGTAAACTAGGTTGGGACTCTATCCCGACAGAGCCAATCGTACTTGTCACCATGGTCCTTATGGCAATTGGTGCAATTGCAGTGCTTGGCGGTATCACCTATTTCAAAAAATGGGGATATTTGTGGAATGAGTGGTTTATTACTGTAGACCATAAAAAAATTGGTATCATGTATATCATCGTATCTGTCGTCATGCTTTTGCGTGGTTTCGCCGATGCGATCATGATGCGTTTACAACTTTTCCTCGCTAAAGGCGGCGGCGAAGGTTATTTGCATCCTGACCACTACGACCAGATCTTCACCGCACACGGTGTAATCATGATCTTCTTCGTAGCAATGGGTCTCGTTGTAGGTATGATGAACATCTCTGTACCACTACAGATTGGTGCTCGTGACGTTGCTTTCCCATTATTAAACTCTTTAAGCTTCTGGTTATTCGCTGGTGCTGCTGGTTTAATGATGCTTTCACTTGTATTAGGTGAATTCGCTGCGACTGGTTGGATGGCTTACCCTCCTCTATCTGGCATTCAATATTCTCCTGGTGTTGGTGTTGACTACTATATCTGGGCACTTCAGGTTTCTGGTCTAGGTACGCTTTTATCTGGTGTTAACTTCTTCGTTACCATCATTAAAATGCGTGCACCTGGCATGAAATTGATGGACATGCCTATTTTCACGTGGACTTCACTTTGTACGGCTGTATTAATCATTGCATCATTCCCTGTATTAACAGGTACACTTGCAATGCTTACTCTAGACCGTTACTTCGGCTTCCATTTCTTCACAAATGAGCTTGGCGGTAGCCCAATGCTTTACGTGAACTTGATCTGGACATGGGGTCACCCTGAAGTATATATCTTAGTATTACCAGCATTTGGTCTATACTCAGAAATCGTTGCAACCTTCTCTCGTAAAGCGTTGTTCGGTTACAAGTCTATGGTGTATGCAACTATCGCTATTACTGTTCTTGCGTTCGTTGTATGGCTTCACCACTTCTTCACCATGGGTGCTGGTGCGAACGTTAACGCGTTCTTCGGTATCATGACCATGGTTATTGCGATTCCTACTGGTGTGAAAATCTTCTCTTGGTTATTCACCATGTATAAAGGTCGCATCACCTTTACTACTCCAATGTTATGGACGCTTGGCTTCCTTGTAACATTCGGTATCGGTGGTTTAACTGGTGTACTTATGGCTGTTCCACCTGCGGACTTCTTAGTACACAACTCATTATTCTTGATCGCTCACTTCCATAACGTAATTATCGGTGGTGTGGTGTTTGGTATGTTTGCCGGCATCATTTACTACTGGCCGAAAATGTTTGGTTGGAAGCTCAATGAAGCATGGGGTAAAGCTGCGTTCTGGTTCTGGTTCTTTGGTTTCTATTTTGCATTCATGCCACTTTATATCCTTGGTTTCATGGGTATGACTCGTCGTTTGAATACATATGACAACCCTGAATGGGACCCATACCTTGCGATTGCATTATTTGGTGCTGTTCTTGTTGCTATTGGTATTGCATGTTTCTTAATGCAAATCATCGTTGGTTTCTTACAACGCAAAGACAACATGGACCTTACAGGCGATCCATGGGATGCTCGTACGCTTGAGTGGGCAACTTCTTCCCCTGCTCCATTCTATAACTTTGCGCATGAACCAGATGCAAGCGGTGTAGACCGTTTCTGGACTGACAAAGAAAATGGTGTAGCATACGCACGTAATACTAAATATGAAGACATCCACATGCCGACTGATCGTGCTGCTGGTTTTGTCATTGCAATGTTCATTACAATCCTTGGCTTTGCACTCATCTGGCATATTTGGTGGCTTGTTGTTGTTTCATTCGCTTCAGCTGTTATTAGCTTGATCGTAAGCTCATTCACTAAGAATGTTGATTACTATGTTCCAGCTGCTGAAGTTGAGCGTATTGAAAACGAACGCTATGCTTTACTTGAAAAACACTTGAAGAAGGACTAAAGAAATGGCTGAAGTACTTCATCACGACAACCACGACCACGATGGTCATCATGAACATGATGACACTGACTTAACGGTCTTTGGTTTCTGGACATACTTGATGAGTGACTTGATTCTTTTCGGATCACTCTTCATTGCGTTCGCTGTATTAAGCAGTCATGTTCCAGAAGGTACTCCAAGTGCATATAAACTATTCCATGAATCACTAGGCTACGTGTTAACTGAAACATTTGCCTTATTGATTTCATCGGTAACATTCGGTTTTGCTGTACTTGCATCTTATAAAAAGAATGTAAATCAAGTGATCACTTGGTTATTTATTACATTTCTTTTTGGTGCAACCTTCATCGGCATGGAGCTTTATGAGTTTCATAAACTTGTAGAAGAAGGTTATGGTCCAACTCATAGTGCATTCTTGTCGTCTTTCTTTACCTTGGTTGGTACGCACGGTATCCACGTAACTTCTGGTTTAGTGTGGATGTTAGTATTGATGTATCAAATCAAGACTAAAGGTTTGACTTTACCGAATACACGTCGTCTTGCTTGTTTAAGCTTGTTCTGGCACTTCCTTGACATCGTTTGGATCTGTGTATTCAGCGTCGTTTACTTACTGGGAGTTCTCTAATGAGTAGTCATGAGCATAATGCTGCTGGTGCGTCACACGGTAACTTTAAGCAATACACTGTAGGTTTTATTCTATCTGTTATTCTTACCATCATCCCATTCGGAATGGTGATGGCAGGTGGTTTTAGCCGCGGTCTTTTAGTTACAGTAATTGCTATTACTGCTGTTGCTCAGGTTCTTGTACAACTTGTGTACTTCTTACACATGAATACATCATCTGAACAACGTTGGAATATGATTGCATTTATCTACACAATTCTATGTATCGCTGTACTTTTAATTGGTTCTGTGTGGATTATGAATTACCTTCACTACAATATGATGATCTAAACTGATTGTCATGTTGAGAAAGTATCTATTCCTGACTAAACCAGGAATTCTCTTCGGTAATTTCATTACCACCTTGGGCGGCTTCTTCTTAGCCGCCCAAGGCTCTATAGACATCTTATTATTATTACTCACCCTTATTGGAACAACGTTAGTTGTTGCTTCTGGCTGTGTTGTTAATAATGTTATAGATCAAGATATTGATATAAAGATGCAGCGCACACAAAACCGCGCACTTGTTAAAAAAACCATCTCTCCTACTGTTGCACTTGTATATGCTTTTGTACTTGGATTAATTGGTTTTAGCATTTTATGGTTTGGTGTAAACGGTTACGCATTTTTATTTGCAGTCATTGGTTTTGTTGTCTATGTCGGTTTTTATAGTTTGTGGACTAAACGTACCTCAATCCATCAAACCGTTATTGGTAGTATCTCCGGAGCGAGCCCTCCTGTTATTGGTTATACAGCAGTAACTCATCAATTTGATGTGGCAGCCCTGCTTTTGTTTTTAGCATACGGTTTATGGCAAATGCCTCACTCTTGGGCAATTGCAATTTATCGTTTTGATGATTACAAAAATGCAGGAATTCCAATTTTGCCTGTAGCGCGTTCAATTTATCGCACGAAAATTGAATGTGTAATATATATCCTGTTATTTGCAGCTGTTTTGAATGGGTTATATTGTTTTGGCTATACCAATATATTCTTTTTAATTACCTTTAATGCGTTGACCGCATATTGGTTCTACTTATCAATTATTGGATTTAAAGCCGAAAACGACCAACTCTGGGCCAAGCGCTTTTTTCTTTACTCAGTAATCTTAATTACTTTGTTAAGTTTAAGTTTTAGCTTTACCTATCAATCCCCCGCTCCAAATCTTCCTCTCTTTTAATTAAGGGAGGATTTCCTCCTCTAAAACAAGTTTTCATATTTCTTATCAAAAGATTTGTTTTTAGTCTAATTTTTACCTATAATTCAGCCTTCGCATTTTATGCGACGTAGCTATTTATATTATATTTTAGCTATGACTCCTTGCTTCTATTTTTTTAGGGGCTGTTTAAACCGTAAGGAGCTGACAATGCGTCATTACGAAATCGTACTTTTGGTACACCCAGACCAAAGCGATCAAGTTGTAGGTATGGTTGAACGCTATATCTCTCAGATCAAAGAAGCTGAAGGTCAAATTCACCGTTTAGAAGATTGGGGCCGTCGCCAATTGGCTTACCCAATTAACAAAATTCACAAAGCGCACTACATTCTTATGAATGTTGAATGTGGTCAAGCTACGCTTGATGAGTTAGAAGAATTATTCCGTTATAACGACGCAATCATTCGTAACCTTATCATCCGTCGTGAACACGCAATCACTGAAGAGTCATTGCTTGCTAAGAGTGCTGAAGAAAAGCGTGCGCGTAAAGCTCAACGTGAAGAAGCACAGCAAGTTGCTCAAGAAGCTGAATAAGGAGAACATCAATGGCACGTTTTTACCGTCGTCGCAAGTTCTGCCGCTTTACAGCTGAGAATGTTGCGTACATCGACTACAAAGATATCGACACTTTAAAACAGTACATCACTGAAAACGGCAAGATTGTTCCTAGCCGTATCACTGGTACTAAAGCTCGTTATCAACGTCAATTAGCACTTGCTATCAAACAAGCTCGCTATTTGTCTTTGATTCCGTACACTGACAACCATAAGTGAGGTGATCTGTGGACGTTATCTTATTACAACGCATTAAGAACCTTGGTAAATTAGGCGATAAAGTATCAGTTAAAGCTGGTTACGGCCGTAACTTCCTTATCCCTCAAGGTAAAGCAGTTGCAGCTACTGAAGCTAACACTGCTGCTTTTGAAGCTCGTCGTGCTGAACTTGAGAAGCAAGAAGCTGAAATTTTAGCTGCTGCTCAAGCACGTGCTGAACAATTGAACGAAGTTAACATCGTTATCACTGCTAAAGCTGGTGACGAAGGTAAACTCTTCGGTTCTATCGGTACTCGTGACATCGCTGACGCGTTAACGAATGCTGGTCTTACAGTTGACCGTGCAGAAGTTCGTTTACCAAACGGTGCGCTTCGTCACACTGGTGAATTCAACATCGCAATCCAATTGCATCATGATGTTGTTGCAGAAGTTCTCGTTACTATCGTATCTGAGTAATTTCTCATCAAAAAAAGAGCATGCTCACGCATGCTCTTTTTTTATCTCTTAAATTTATGCAATAAAATTAGATATATTAATTCCTGATCAGTTCTTCAGTTTAATTGGTTTTTTAATTAGGTAGTTTATTTATTTTTGTTTTAAGATAGTTCTCGGCTTAAAACCCTTTTTTGTGCACACATTTTATCATCAGGTCTAATTATGTCTCAGGCGAATGCCACTTCTTTAACGCTTTCATCTCCAACAGAAAATAAGACGAGTGAATCAGGCCAACTTAAAGAGTTTCGCACTCCCCCACACAATTTAGCCATCGAGCAAGCTGTGCTTGCTGCGCTGATGACCGTTGCTGAATCTTTTGAGCAAGTCAGCGATCTACTCAAAGAAAATGATTTTTATGCCACTCGCCATAAATATATTTATCGCGCGATTGAAAAATTGGCACAGGAAAATTCACCGTACGATGCAGTCTTAGTGAATGACTGGCTTTTAAAACAAAATTTACTTAGTGCAATCGGTGGCGAAGAATATTTAATGCAGCTTATGGCTGACTCACCATCAAGTTTCTATAACCTTGAAACTTATGCGACTAAAATTAAAGAATTTTCCACCTTACGTAGTATGATTAAAGTCAGTACTGAAATTTTACAGAATGCGTATGACACAAAAGGTCGAGGTGTGAGTGAAATTTTAGATTTGGCTGAAACCAGTATTTTCTCTTTAGCAGAACAGCATAATAACAATAAGAAAGATTCTGGCCCTAAAGCAATTAGCTCTGTAACTGCTGACGTGATTAGCAAACTTGATGAGCTTTCAAAACTCGATGGCAATATTACAGGCTTAACCACAGGCTTCTTAGAACTTGATAATAAAACTTCTGGTATGCAACCTGGAGATTTAATTATTGTCGCTGCACGTCCATCTATGGGTAAAACTACCTTTGCAATGAACTTGGTTGAAAGCGTCTTGCAATATAACCAACTCCCCGCTCTGGTATTTTCGATGGAGATGCCAGCAGACTCAATTGCTATGCGTCTAATTTCAGCAATGGGTAAAGTTCATCAAGGGCATTTGCGTTCAGGTAACTTAGATGCCGATGAATGGACTAAAGTTACAGGTACCATCCTGCAACTTCAGCAAATGCATTTGTATATTGATGATTCATCCGCCCTACCCCCAACTGAACTCCGTGCTCGTGCTCGCCGCGTTGCCAAAATGCACGATGGTAAAATCGGCTGTATCATGGTCGACTATTTACAGCTCATGAAAGTTCCGGGTATGGGTGACAACCGTGTTGGCGAGATCTCGGAAATTTCACGTAGCTTAAAAGCATTAGCGAAAGAGATGCAATGTCCTGTTATCGCACTTTCTCAGCTTAACCGAAGTCTGGAAAACCGACCAAACAAGCGCCCAGTAATGTCTGACTTACGTGAATCGGGTGCGATTGAGCAGGATGCCGACTTAATCATGTTTATTTATCGTGATGAAGTCTACAACAAAGAGTCTAAAGAAGCAGGCACCGCAGAAATTATCATTGGTAAACAACGTAACGGACCTATTGGTACGGTGCGTCTTGCCTTTGAAGGTCAATACACTCGTTTTAGTAATCTCTCTCCTGAGTATTACAGCCAATATGATGATGAAGAATAAACTCTATCTCTAGCCCAAAGGAGTAAATGAGGGTGCGTCAAGCAACAGTTTATATTGATCGCCAAGCGCTTCAATATAATTTAAACCGTGTCAAACAACTCGCAACAAATTCAAAAATCGTAAGTATGGTCAAAGCCAATGCTTACGGACATGGAGTCAAAGACTGTTTAGCAGCCTTAAATGCCTCAGATGCCTTTGGTGTCGCCTGCTTACAAGAAGGCTTAGAAATTCGACAACTCGGATTTAAGCAACCTGTAACTTTAATTGAAGGGGTGTTTTCTGAAGATGAAATGCCTATTGCGATTAAAGAAAAATTTGAATGTATAATTCATCATCAACAACAGTTTGAGTGGTTAATTAAATATAAACAAGCCTATATCGCTCAAGGTCTAAAAGTATGGGTTAAGCTGAATAGCGGTATGAACCGCTTAGGTTTTAAAAATCCTGAAATTATTGAAGTTATTAAAACTTTAAAATCTGAATGATTTACTTGTGTACTTACGATGCATTTTGCCAATGCAGATGTAGACCACCCACTTAACCAGCAGCAAAAACAACAATTTCTGCACGTAAAACAAGCTTGTGATCCAGTTTTAGCCTCTTGTTGTAATTCAGCCGCTATTTTTAAATGGCCAGAACTAAATTTCGACTACGTACGGCCTGGTATCATGCTCTATGGAGCTTCTCCTTTCGCAAATAAAACCGTATATGAACTTGATTTAAAACCAGTCATGACATTCAAAGCAGAAATTATTGCACTAAACCACATTCAAGCTGGTGAACATGTGGGTTATGGTTCTACTTTTTGCGCTCAACAGGCTATGGATATCGCTATAGTTTCTATTGGTTATGGTGATGGTTATCCACGAGCTTACATAAAGCAAAATTTTGTCGCTGTTGATGGCAAATTTTGCCCAGTTGTAGGGCGAGTTAGTATGGATATGATTGCAATTGATGTCACAAATACCCAAGTAAAACTTGGTACTCAAGTTGAACTTTGGGGTAAACATCGTTTAGTTGATGATGTTGCTGATGCAAATGGCACAATTGGTTATGAATTACTTTGTCGCTTAAGTACTCGACCAGTCCGCCAAAGCACTTAATAATTTAATCAATAAAAAATCCAAGCTCTGCTTGGATTTTTTATTTAAAGTCATTTTTAACGCCAATAATCATCGGTAGGTTTTGGCATTTCTTGCAGTCCACGGCGTAAAGTATCCGACCACTGATGACTTATTTGTGAAAAATAAGGATCATCTTCACTAATTCGCTTCCCCATAGGGATTACAAAACTATCTTTAGTGTAGACTAGCGCATCTAAAGGTAAACCTACCGAAACATTAGAACGCAACGTCGAGTCAAACGAGATTAAGCTACAGCGCAGCGCATCATCCAACGGCATAGCATAATATAAAGCACGATCTAAAATAGGCTTACCATATTTACTTTCACCAATTTGAAAGTAAGGCGTATCTGTCGTTGCACAAATAAAATTACCTTGTGGATAAACATTATAAAGCTGCATATCGCCACCTCTAATTTGCCCACCCACCAAAATACTACAGGCGTAATTCATTTGTTCTTGAGTATCCGAGCTAATATCCTCTAAAACATTTTTTAAAGTCTTACCAACTAGATCAGCCACTTCAAACATTGTGTTAATACTATATAGATTAGGCTCTTGCTGCAAAGTAAGGGCATTTTGCAAATGCCCGATAACCGCTTGTGTTGTTGCTAAATTACCTGCTGTTTGCAAAGCAATAAATCGCTCACCCGTCACACCAAAAGTATGAAGTTTACGAAACACAGAAATATGATCGACCCCTGCATTAGTTCGAGTATCACTAATAAATACCAAACCCTGCTCTAATCTCAGTGCACAACAATAGGTCATTTCGCTCTCTTCACATTCAACAGGCCAACACTTGAACCACAGACATCATATTTTCGACTCCACCTTTTTCTCTCACACCTCTAATCGGCGCAACATCAAGATAGTCTCGACCAACCGCAAGATAAATATGATGCATTGGCGTAAACAATTGATTGCTTACATCAAAACAATACCACTGATTATCTAAAAATACCTCCGCCCAAGCGTGACTGGCAAGGTGCGGGGAATTTTGATCAAATAAATAACCAGAAACATAACGTGCTGGTAATTGTAACGCACGACACATAGCAATTAAAACATGTGCATGATCTTGGCATACCCCCTGTCCTGCATGAAAACCCTCTGTAGCAATCGTATGAACAGAAGTACTATCTGGTTGATAAGGCATCTTCTGCAAAATATTTTCACTGAGTAAAGCAATATGTTTTCGATCTTTTACCGTTACAATTCTCCGAGCAAAATCCAACATTTCAGAATCATATTTTGTAGCTTCCGTATTTTGAAGAAATAGGCTCATAGGTATAGATACATCTACTCCACCTATTTCTGTATTAAGAAGCTCGACAATCCCTTGCGCCATAAAAGTTAAATGCTGATACTCATAGCGCTGAGTAGCCGTTAACCAAATATTATTAAAGATATCCTTTTTGAGAGTTTTATCTCCAGGCACACTGATTGCCCAATTTAAGACATGCTGATGTAATGATGTTTGAGGCATCATTTTAATATACTGAATACTGTTTTTAGCAGTTTCCGTATAGTGATAATGCGTTTGATGATTGATCATCAGTTTCATAATTATGCCTCGAACATATATTCCAACTGCTGTGTGAAATTATAGTAACCCTCCCAATTTGGATGATCTTTCAACAATGTCCACACTTCATTTAATTTATCCCACCCTAAGTCATTAAGTCGTTTGTGTAATTTTTCCAAATCTTGTAAAAGCACTGTAAGGTCTTGTTGAAAACGTAGTTGTATATCGAATTGTTCTATCTTTTGGCCCAATTGCAGAAAGAGGGCAATATCCTCATGTTCAGCACTAAGTATTTGATTACATTTATCCAAAGCCTGATTTAATGACTCAGGGTTAGCTTGAATAGACTTAATCGCATGATTCAATTCCGCATACGCACTAGAAGATAATATTCCTCTTAATTCATGGATATTATCTTTGGCAATAGCGAACTGGTTCAGTAATGAATATGTTTGTTGAGTATCTAACATATAGCAATTCAGTAATTCCGCTTGCTCAATAAGCAGCCCAAATGCTGATGCAAATTGACTTGCTTTTTCATCATTTGTAAATGGCAAGTGTGATACAGCAAATTTAATCCGCATTAAATAACGGCCCAACCAATAAATGTGGTGCGCACTCGAATTGAGTAAAACCATAAATTTCCTCTTTAACCAACGATTAGGAATGTAATGTCTCAACGACCCATGTATCTTTAATACCTCCTCCTTGTGAGGAATTTACGACTAAAGATCCTGCCTGCATGGCTACTCGTGTTAAGCCTCCGGGTACAATTTCAGTACGATATGGAGAACTCAATACAAACGGTCGTAGGTCAATGTGACGTTCAGCCACCCCTGATGTTGTTAAAGTCGGTGCAACAGATAAAGCTAATGTTGGCTGCGCAATATATTCGTGCGGTGTAGCAATCAGTTTTTTTCTAAATTCATCAATTTCACATGAGCTTGCTTTAGGTCCAATTAACATGCCATAACCACCAGAACCTTGAGCCTCTTTAATTACTAATTGGTCAATATGAGTGAGTACATAATCCAAATGTTCTTTTTCTCGACATTGATAAGTAGGTACATTCTTTAAAATTGGTGTTTCTCCCAAATAATATTGAATCATCTGATCAACATATGGATAAATTGATTTATCGTCAGCAACCCCTGTACCTGGTGCGTTGGCAATCACTACATTTTTCTGTAAATAAGCAGACATAAGCCCCGCCACCCCAAGAGCACTATCAGGTCGAAATGCAAGTGGATCTAAGAAATCGTCATCTAAACGTCGATAAATCACATCAACTTTTTGGCGCCCGCGAATGGTTTTAACAAAAACTTGATCATTTTCTACAAATAAATCTCGGTTAGTAACCAGTGGCACATCCATTTCACGCGCTAAAAAAGCATGCTCATAATAAGCACTGTTAAAACGCCCAGGAGTTAAGACCACAATAAAGGGTTGATCAACTTCTGAATTTTCTTGAAGTATTTCTTTTAACAAACTTGGATAATGTTCAATTCCTTGTAAATTATTGGCAGCACAAAGCTCAGGCATAAGTTGTTGACTAATATTTCTACTTTCAATCATATATGACACCCCTGAAGGTGTTCGTAGGTTATCTTCTAGTACAAAGAACTCCCCATCGCCATCACGAATAATATCTATTCCACTAATTTGAGAATAAATTTTACCTTTTAGTGAATGCTTGAGCATATGTGGCTGAAAAGCCTCATGACAAACAATCTGGTTCTCCGGAATTAATTTTTCCTTCAAAATATGTTGTCCATGATAAATATCATCTAAAAAGTAATTTAAAGCTTTAACTCGCTGCGCACAGCCTGCTGCAATTTTTTCCCATTGTTTTTTTTCAATAACTCTTGGAATTAAATCAAAAGGAATCGTCCGTTCCGCACCCTCTTTATCACCGTATACATTAAAAGTAATCCCTTGATAGAGAAAATGTTGTTTGGCCTGAGCATTTAATTGCTTAAGTTCATCTAAGGTACGAATACTCAACCATTGCTCAATTTTTTTAGAAGCTGCTCCATTAAACGTTACATCATCTAACATCTCATTGAAAAACTGCGATTTTAGTTGTTCAAATAAATTCGTCTGTACAGAAAGATTTTCTATAAACGATGGACTCTGGTTAAGTAATGCTGCGTTGGTCGCCTGCTCTTGTAAAAAATATTCAATATCGGCTTGTAGATCTTTCTCTTGTTCTGACATAGCAACCTCGTCTTATCATTTATCTATATTTCATTTTTAAATAAGCAATTTCAGTGCCACTTATATATCTATAATACTTATTGGCTTTCATTGTTATAACTTTCTTCTAAATTTTAGCATTGATTGTAACGGTAGCCACAAACTGAATCTGACAAACTTGCTAAATGTGTAAAGTTTTTTTATTGTGGTGACACCAAAGCAATTGGATATAGATTTATTACGCTTATGTCTGTAATAGAAAAAGAAACTTCAAATAGTTTATATCGCCAATGGCAGATTTTATCTCGCCTCCCTACCGGTAAATGGATCGGAACTCGAGAATTACAAGAAATGCTTGAGCGTGAAGGTATTGAAATCAGTTTAAGGACAATTCAGCGTGATTTAAATCAAATTGCTCAGCGTTTTCCAATTGAAAGCAATAAAGCCGTACCTCAAGGCTGGCGTTGGCAATCAGATGCTCCAATTCAAAGCTTACCGCATATGACAAGCTCTCAAGCGGTGACCTTTATGATGGTTGAAGAACATCTCAAACATTTGCTTCCACCTAGCCTACTAGATGAAATGGGACCTTGGTTTGACTTGGCAAAACGGAGTCTATCTACACAGAATAATGTAAGGCAATGGATTAATCGTGTACGCATTGTGCCAGCAAGTCAACCGCTTATTCCACCTGTAGTCGATCGTGCTGCTCAACAAGCAATATACGAAGGCTTGCTACAAGACAAACAAATTGAATGTGTATATCAAGCTCGTGTAAACCAAGGTGAAGACAAAACTTATATTTTAAATCCACTTGCTTTGGTCCAAAAAGGTGCTGTCATTTATTTAATTTGCACCCGACATGACAAAACTGAAGTGCAAACATTTGCTTTGCACCGTTTCAGATCAGCAAAAGTTTTAGAAAGTCGTGCGCTTCACCCCGTCAACTTTGATATTGATCACTATATTGACTCAGGTGCTTTAGGTTTTAGAGTAGATTACAACCAACCTACAGAGTCTATTCAACTCACATTAACAATGACTGAGCAAACCGCTAAAACTTTTTATGAAAGCCAGTTAAGTAAAGATCAAACAATTACCCCAATTGAAGAAAACATTGTCGAAGTTACTGCGACTGTTCCATTTACATCTCAACTGGTGTGGTGGCTACGAAGTTTTGGGAAAAAACTACTACGTATAGAACCTATTCAAGTAAACAATGCTGTACGAGAAATTGATTCTGAGAATAAATAGATATAAAAAAGAGAACCATAAGGTTCTCTTTAGATTTTGAATTATCATTTTCTTAATTTTATATTGGCTCTTATATTTATAGTTGTTTCAGATCAATCTGCCCCCCCGCCAAAACTGATCTGCCTCTTGTTTTGCGCTATGTTGAGCATGAGCATTGGCATGCCATTTCATCTCTATTGTAACGAATCGATTTCATTGTCATATTTAAAGCCCTCTTGTTTGAACGTGAATTTAATATAACTTTCGTTTTGAAACCTGTGAAATAAGAAAAAAAGGAAGTGAAATCTTTTTTCTTCCTTAGGAAGTTTCCATATATTTTTTGATAAGAAAATAAAAAGCCCAGTCTTAACTGGGCTTTTTTAATTACTTAAATGATTAAGCTGTTTTTCTCATCATGTTATTTTTACGAATCGTGATCATTACAAGCTGAACAGCAGCTGGGGTAACACCAGGAATACGACTCGCTTGAGCTAACGTTTCTGGAAGAACAGTTTTCAATTTCTGAGTAATTTCACGCGATAGACCAGAAACAACATCATAATCGAAATCGGCTGGAATTTTGGTTTCTTCAAGACGCTTTAATTGAGCTACATCTTCATGCTGACGGTTAATATAACCTTCGTATTTAACAGCAATTTCAATTTGATCACCAACTTGTTCAGAAACTTCCGAACTTGTAAGCTCTGCAATTTGAGCAAAACTAATATTAGGACGTTTGAGTAAATCAATCGCACTACATTCTTTACTCAAGTCAGCACCAGTCATTTCGACAAATTTCTTACCCATTGGATTGTTAGGCGCCGCCCACAAATGTTGTAGACGCGATGTTTCGCGCTCAACTGCTTCCATTTTTTCACAATAAGCAGCCCAACGAACATCATCAACCAAACCAAGTTCACGACCAATTGTTGTTAAACGTTGATCGGCATTATCTTCACGTAACATCAAACGATATTCCGCACGTGAAGTGAACATACGGTATGGTTCTTTTGTACCCAAAGTAATCAGGTCATCAACCAATACGCCCATATAAGCTTGGTCACGTTTCGGTGTCCACTCTTCTTGTTCCCAAGCACGGCGTGCAGCATTTAAACCAGCAAGTAAACCTTGGGCACCCGCTTCTTCATAACCGGTAGTACCGTTAATTTGCCCTGCAAAATACAAGCCGTTAATTGCTTTGGTTTCAAGGGTGAATTTCAAAGCTTGCGGATTGAAATAATCATATTCGATTGCATAACCCGGACGCAAAATATGGGCATTTTCCATACCACGAATTGATCGAACAAGTTCAAACTGAACATCAAATGGTAATGAAGTCGAAATACCATTTGGATAAAGCTCATGAGTATCGAGACCTTCTGGCTCTAAAAATACCTGATGTGAGTCTTTATCAGAGAAACGATGAATCTTGTCTTCAATTGAAGGACAGTAACGCGGACCTACACCTTCAATGACACCAGTATACATTGGTGAACGATCTAAACCACCACGAATAATGTCATGCGTTTTTTCGTTCGTATGCGTAATATAGCAGTTCACTTGTTCAGGATGCATCGAAGCATCACCCATGAATGACATCACTGGAGACGGAAAGTCACCCGGTTGTGGTGTCATAACAGAGAAATCAACTGAGCGCGCATCAATACGTGGTGGTGTACCAGTTTTTAAACGACCTACTGGTAGTTTTAATTCACGAAGACGCTGAGCAAGAGCAATAGAAGGAGGATCTCCTGCACGACCACCGCTTGATTTTTCTAAACCAACGTGGATTACTCCACCCAAGAATGTACCTGTAGTCAACACAACAGTTTTTGTGTCAAAGCGAATACCCATTTGGGTAACAACACCCTTAACGGTATCGCCTTCAACAATTAGGTCATCGGCCGCTTGTTGGAAAATATCAAGATTTGCTTGGTTTTCTAAAGTTTCACGAATTGCAGCTTTATAGCGAACACGGTCAGCCTGAGCACGCGTTGCACGTACTGCCGCACCTTTACGTGAGTTTAAAATACGGAATTGAATACCACCTTTATCGGCAGCCAAAGCCATCGCACCGCCAAGTGCATCAATTTCACGTACTAAATGTGATTTACCAATACCACCAATTGCTGGGTTACAGCTCATCTGACCCAAAGTCTCAATGTTATGGGTCAAAAGCAAAGTCTGTCGTCCCATACGCGCCGCAGCAAGTGCCGCTTCCGTACCTGCGTGACCGCCACCGATAACGATAACATCATAAACTTTAGGATAGTGCATGAGTACAAAAACACCAGAAAAAAAAGACGGAACATTATAGCAAAATTATCTGCTTATTGATGTACATAATTACAAAATTGTCATCACATGATTTACGCTACACCACATGTTTTGACATTTTGTTGCATGAATTCAATACAAAGTGAATGTTTTTTGAAATATTTCATTTTAGAATAAAAATTGTACAGCACTTATATGACTTTAAAACTAACGTAACTAGAAGGAACACAAAATGAAAAGCACCATGTTAAAAATCTTAACTGCATCTCTCCTTTGTTTTTCAGGCGTAACGTTGACCCACGCTGCGACCAATCATACTGCAAAGTCGACTCATACGGCTAAATCCAGCAAAGCAACTCATCATGCTGCCGATTCAAGCAAATCAGAGATGCAAAAACAGCTAAGAGCTTGTGCTAAAAAACGTCAGGGTGAATGGGTATCTTATAGCCATAATGGCGCAACTTTTAACGGTACTTGCCAACCAAATGAAAACGGCAAATTACAGTTTAAAGCCCCTGCTCCTTAATGTAATTTAAATTTAATATGTAGAAGAACATTTTAGTTTTTCTATAACACCGTATGATTTTCAAAAAGCGGTCCATTAAAGATGGGCCGTTTTCTTTTTTAAAATACTCCAGTCGGCTACAATAGACCTTTAAATAAAATTTTAGGTCCTTTTCGTGAAGTGGTTACAAATACACATTACCGTTGATCAAGAACAAGTTGAATTCACAGAAACACTATTAATGTCTCTAGGTGCGGTAAGCGTAACTCTGGATGATGCCGAAGATCAGGCTCTACTTGAACCATTACCAGGTGAAACACCTTTATGGAATAAAGTCATTGTTACAGGTATCTATCAACAAGACGAACAAGACCCAATCGATGTCGATACATTAGAAGCTTTCTTAAAAGCTCAACTTCCAGATGTGCCAATGCGTCATGAAGAACTTGAAGACCAAGTTTGGGAACGCGCATGGATGGATTATTATGAACCTATTCAAATTGGGGAAAAATTCTGGATCGTACCTGAATGGTTAGAGCCACCAGAAGCAAACGCGACCAATATTAAACTTGATCCAGGTCTAGCTTTCGGCACAGGTAACCATGCAAGTACATTCTTATGCTTACAATGGTTAGGCAAAACTGATGTTAAAGATAAAATCGTAATTGATTATGGTTGTGGCTCAGGCATTTTAGGTGTTGCAGCTTTATTATTAGGTGCTAAAAAAGTCTATGCGACAGATATTGACCCGCAAGCTGTTTTAGCAACAAAACAAAATGCTGAGCTCAATGGCGTCCTAGATGGTTTATATGTTGGCCTCCCTGAAGAGTTTGATCAAGAATTCAAATCTCAACAAGCAGATGTTTTAGTTGCAAATATTTTAGCAGGACCATTAATGGCACTTGCGCCAGAGTTTGCAAAACTAGTTAAATCTGATGGTGAGTTCGCACTTGCTGGTGTAATTGAAGAGCAAGTTGCTGATGTTTCAGGTGTTTATTCTGAATTTTTTGATATATTAGATATTGAAAAGCGCGAAGAAAATTGGTGTCGCATTTCAGGAAAACGCAAAACAACAAACTGAGACTATTTAACTCATGAATGAAAAACAAACCCGCTGCCCTAAGTGTTTAACAGTTTATAAAGTTTCTCTTACCCAGTTAACTGTTGCTCAGGGTATGGTTTGTTGCCCTAAATGTAATTTAAATTTTAATGCTCTTACCAACTTGGTTAGTATTGAACTGCCAGAACCAACAAACTCATCTGTTTTAGCCAATGGTTCTATTCAAACACGATATATGACTCACTCTCATGTGTTAGATATCTTTGATCAAAAAGTTGAAAACTCTAATATTGATCTTCTGACATATTTAAATAATTTAAATTATTTTCATAATGAACCAATCAATGCACTACCGAACCTCAACTTAGCAGAGCAAGCAACCTCCCCCGAACAAGATCATGGTAAAAAACATAGTTGGTTATATTATACGCTTTGGAGTTCGGCAAATCTGATTCTGATTTTGGTTTTCACTTTTCAGATTCTCTGGTTTAACCCAAAACTCATGCAACAAAGTCCTGCTATTAGTCATGCATTTAATTATGTATGCGAAATTTTGCATTGCAGTAAGTCAGCTGAACAATACGAACTTCTTAATATAGAGAAAGTGAAACTACGTAGAATTGATTCAGAACATACTCAAGTTTCAGGTGTTTTGGTCAATCAAAATAATAAAAGTATTGAGCTACCAAGCCTAAAACTCAGTTTTGGTTCACAAACTGATCAAGAACAAATCATTTTTACACCTAATCAGTACTTGGTAGAAAATTTACGTGGAATTCAACGTATTCCAACCAATACACCTTTTAGATTCCAATTTGTCTTAAATAAAAGCAAAAAGAGCTTACTAAATTATCGATTAGAAATTGTCCACCCCTAAATTGTAAAAAAAGTGAAAAAAAAATAAAAAAAAATGCAGTTAATTTGCTCACTTTTTCCTAGACAATGGTATGATACGCGCCACGAAAGCTTTGACTCATATACTCCTCGCTCTCAATTCAAAAAATATACTGTTAAGCATGTGTGCTTTTCTAAATTAAGCGCATAGCCTAACTTTTTTTGTTTTTGAGGGGGCTGTAACAAATATTTAACTATTGTTACGCTTATTTTTTACTCAATACGAAGATTTATGGCAAGCTAATTGTTCTTATGTTTTAGAGTCACTGTTTTAGGATCTAAAACAGGACTCCGTATTTTAGACCACATTTATATACTACTTTACCCAAGCTAGTATTTGATTTTCGGATTAACTCGCATGAATAGCAAATCTCCTATTTTTACTGCACAATCTGATGTTGCTCTTCGCATCCACGTGGATCGCGCAGTTCGTCATTATTTTGCACAATTGCAAGGTGAGCAACCATCTCAGGTATATGACATGGTGCTAGCAGAAATGGAGAAACCTCTTTTATCTGTAGTTCTTGAATATACTCGTGGCAACCAAACACGTGCCGCAGAAATTCTTGGACTAAACCGCGGCACTTTACGCAAAAAGTTAAAAGCTCACGGTTTAATGAGTGAATAAATGATAAAATGCTCACGATGTCGTGGGCATTTTTTTATGCTTCTAATTGGTTTTAATCCGTAGACTTGAAATTGTTGACTTGAACATCATGACTATTAAACGTGCTTTGATTTCTGTATCAGACAAAACAGGAATTGTCGAATTTGCTCAAAACCTTGCAGCTTTAGGGGTAGAATTATTATCTACAGGTGGCACATATAAGTTGCTTAAAGATAATAACATTGCTGTTATTGAAGTATCTGAACATACTGGTTTCCCAGAAATGATGGATGGCCGTGTAAAAACACTACATCCAAAAATTCATGGCGGCATTTTAGCTCGTCGTGGTCTAGACGAAGCAGTTATGCAAGAACACAACATTGATCCAATCGATCTAGTTGTAGTCAACCTTTATCCATTTGCAGCTACAGTTGCTAAACCTAACTGCTCACTTGCTGACGCTATCGAAAATATCGACATCGGCGGTCCAACAATGGTTCGTGCTGCTGCTAAAAACCACGCTTCTGTGGGTATTGTTGTAAATGCTTCAGATTACGATACAGTGATTAACGAATTAAAAGCTGCTGGTTCACTTTCTTATGAAACACGCTTCGATTTAGCTGTTAAAGCATTTGAACATACTGCTCAATATGACGGCATGATCGCTTCTTACTTAGGCGCTCGCGTTGGTAAGACCGAAGGTGAAGCTGATTTATTCCCTCGTACGTTCAACACTCAATTGAATAAAGCACAAGATTTACGTTACGGTGAAAACCCACACCAATCTGCTGCTTTCTATGTTGAAGCAACAGCAAAAGAAGCATCTGTTTCTACAGCAAAACAATTGCAAGGCAAAGAGTTGTCTTATAACAACATTGCTGACACAGATGCTGCACTTGAATGTGTTAAATCATTTGCTAAACCAGCTTGTGTAATTGTAAAACATGCTAACCCTTGTGGTGTTGCGGTTTCTTTAGACGGCATTAAAGCTGCTTATGATTTAGCTTATGCAACAGATCCAGAATCTGCTTTTGGTGGCATTATTGCATTTAACCGCGAGTTAGATGTTGCAACTGCTCAAGCAATTGTTGACCGTCAATTCGTTGAAGTTATTATTGCTCCAAGTATTGCTGATGGCGTACTTGAAGTGACTGGTGCGAAGAAAAATGTTCGTGTTTTAGTATGTGGTGAATTACCTGCAATTGATGCACGTGCTCCACAACTTGACTATAAACGCGTTAACGGCGGCTTACTTGTTCAAGACCAAGACTTGGGCATGATCACGAAAGATGATCTTAAAGTTGTTACTAAAATCGCTCCAACTGAACAAGAAATTGATGACCTTATTTTCGCATGGAAAGTTGCGAAATATGTAAAATCAAACGCTATTGTTTATGCAAAAAACCGTCAAACTATTGGTGTAGGCGCGGGTCAAATGAGCCGTGTTAACTCAGCTCGTATTGCTGCAATTAAAGCAGAACATGCTGGTTTGGTTGTTGAAGGTGCTGTTATGGCTTCTGATGCATTCTTCCCGTTCCGTGACGGTATCGATAATGCAGCTAAAGCTGGCATCAAGTGCATTATTCAACCAGGTGGTTCTATGCGTGATGAAGAAGTTATTGCAGCAGCTGATGAAGCTGGAATTGCAATGGTTTTCACTGGTATGCGCCATTTCCGCCACTAATTTAAATTTAGTCCTCCCTAACCCTCCTTTTATTCAGGAGGGTTTTCCACAATAATGGAACTATCTCTCCACTTTGAGAAATAGAGGGGGATGAAAAAGGATTAAAGTTAAGGAACAAATTAAAAATGAATATTTTAGTTTTAGGTAGTGGTGGCCGTGAACATGCTTTAGCATGGAAAATCGCGCAAGATACCAAAGTTACTCAAGTTTTTGTTGCACCTGGTAATGCTGGTACTGCAACAGAAGAAAAATGCGTTAACGTTCAACTTGATATTTTAGACAACCCAGCAATTATTGCTTTTGCTAAAGAAAATAATGTTGAACTCGTTGTTGTTGGTCCAGAAGCACCATTAGTAAATGGTGTAGTAGATGCTGCACGTGAAGCTGGTGTAAAAATTTGGGGTCCAACTCAATATGCAGCACAACTTGAAGGCTCAAAAGCATTTGCTAAGCATTTTTTAAAACGCCATAACATTCCAACTGCTTTTTACGATGTATTTACTGAAGTTGATGCAGCGAAAGCTTACGTTGAAAAAAATGGTGCACCAATCGTTATTAAAGCTGACGGCCTTGCTGCTGGTAAGGGTGTAATCGTTGCAATGACCAACGAAGAAGCTTTTGCAGCGATTGATGACATGCTTGCAGGTAACAAATTTGGTGATGCTGGTTCACGCGTTGTAATTGAACAGTTCCTTGCTGGTGAAGAAGCTTCTTTCATCTGTATGATTGATGGTAAAAATATTTTACCAATGGCAACTTCACAAGATCACAAACGTATTTTTGAAGGTGATCAAGGTCCAAACACTGGTGGTATGGGCGCTTACTCTCCTGCTCCAGTTGTAACTCCAGATGTTTTTGAACGTGTAATGACTGAAATCATGCGTCCAACTGTTGATGGTATGGCTGCTGACGGACATGTTTACACTGGATTCTTATATGCGGGTTTAATGATTGATGAACAAGGTCAACCACGCGTAATTGAATTTAACTGCCGTTTTGGTGACCCTGAAACTCAACCAATCATGATGCGCTTAAAGTCATCTCTTGTTGATTTGGTTGAAGCAGGTATTGCAGGTAATTTACCAAAAGAAGCTGAGTGGGATGAGCGTAAGTCAATCGGTGTTGTACTTGCAGCAGAAGGATACCCAGATAGCGTACGTAAAGGCGATGTGATTTCTGGTATCGGCCAATCACCTGAAGATACTAAAATCTTCCACGCAGGTACTGCAACTCGTGAAGATGGTCACATTGTGACTTCTGGTGGACGTGTGCTTTGCGTAACTGCTTTAGGTGACAGCGTTCTTGAAGCACAAATTAATGCTTTAGAAGTATGCGGGCAAGTAACTTTCACAGGTATGCAATACCGTAGTGACATCGGTTACCGCGCGATTGCTCGTGAAAAAGCTGAATAAAAGTTAGCAAAAAAAGCTTCCTATTTAGGGAGCTTTTTTTATTTTGTGCACCAATAGAAGAAAATGATATAAATTTTTTAGAAGATTTATTAAGATATCAACAAATAGAAAAAAGCCCTCTATATCAACTACATTTTTATTGCTATCATTAGTACCTAGTTGTAACTGTCATCAGACACTGCTGTTTTAATAATTTCCATAAAGACTTGCTCTACAAATTATGCCTGTAGAGAGTTTTTTAATATTCTAAATTTATGAATGCTCGTTTGGCTACTGTTGGGGATGAACTGTTTGGGGAAACAGTTTTTGTTTATTAAACAATTACCCTCTGTTATAGCCAAAATATGCAAGCAAATTATGGAACCCCAGAAAAAGATCACAGAGTTTAGACTAGTTGTAATTCCAACTCCTCTCTTTTCATATTGATATAGATCAATCGTTATTGTTCTATATCTTAATCAGGACTTTTTTAAATGAAAAAGCTGATCAGCCTTTTTTTAAGCATGTCAGTAGTATTATTGACAGCATGTAGCAAACAAGAAAATGCTCAACAAGCCGAACAAAACAATGATAGTTCCAAAGTACAAAAGGTAGTAATTGCCTCTACAGGTTCGGATGCTGACATTTGGCGTTATATCGCATCTTTACCTGAAACCCAAGCTGCTGGACTGAAGTTAGAAATAAAAAACTTCTCAGACTCCGTTTCAATGAATACAGCAGTTGCAAATAAAGAAGTAGATTTGAACGCATTCCAAGCTTATTCTTATCTTACTGTATTTAATAATTCAAACCCGGATAAGATTGCAGCGGTTTCTACCACTTATATTGAGCCAATGGGGATTTATTCAAGTAAATACAAAAAAATTGAAGAACTTCCTGAAGGTGCAATTATTTCAATCCCGGATGATGCTGCCAGCGAATCTCGTGCGCTACTCTTGTTACAAACTGCTGGCTTAATCAAGCTTAAAGCTGACTATAATCCTGTTCAGGGCAGTCCAATTGATGTTATCGAAAATCCCAAAAAGATCAACATCAAACCAATCAAAATGGAAACTGCATTACGTCTTAAAAATGAATTTGATGCAGTTGTATTAAATAATACCATAGCACTCGAGGGAGGTTTAAACGTACTCAAAGATTCTATGTTCTATGAACCTATTGATCAAATCTCAAAAATTAGTGTAAACGTTCTAGCAACTGCTGAATCACGTAAAAATGATCCTGTCTTGCAAAAAGTTGGTAAGCTTTACCACACTGCAGCTGTTAAAAAATACATTGAAGAACACTTTGGTGGAACAAAAGTTGACGTAGACAAACCAATCAGCTATCTCTCAGAAGCTAAATAGTAATATAATAGCCCAAACGTGAAACAGGCAAATTATCTTTGCCTGTTTTTTCTTTCAAGCATAGTTTCTGACGATATGATTCAATTTAAAAACATTTCAAAGCACTATCAGCTCAAAAGCCAAACCATACGCGCACTCGATCAAATCAATTTAGAGATTCCAGAGGGCAGTATTTTCGGCATTATTGGCTATAGTGGTGCAGGTAAAAGTACTTTAATTCGCCTGATTAATTTACTCGAACGACCAAATGAAGGTCAGATTATTATTAATCAAAAGGACTTCACTGCTTTAGATGCACGTTCATTACGTCAGGAGCGTGCAAATATTGGTATGATTTTTCAGCATTTCAATTTGCTTCAAACCAAAACAGTTGCTGAAAATATCGAAATGCCAATGCGCCTGCTAAATTACAAAAAAGCAGAACGTGAAAAGCGTTTAAATGAATTATTAGAGTTTATTGATCTTAAGCATAAAAAAGATGCCTATCCAGATGAACTGTCTGGTGGTCAAAAGCAACGTGTTGGTATTGCTCGTGCATTAGCAAATCATCCTAAAATTTTATTATGTGATGAAGCCACATCTGCACTAGATCCGCAAACCACTCAATCAGTTCTAGAGCTTTTAAAGAAAATCAATCAAGAACAGAAAATCACAATTGTTATGGTTACTCATGAAATGGATGTCATTGAATCTATTTGTGACCATGTTGCAGTTATGGAAGCTGGTAAAGTGATTGAGCAAGGCTCAACTATTGATATTTTTAGTAATCCTCAGCATCCAACAACTAAAAACTTTATACAAACTGTCTTACATCAGCAGTTACCAGTTAACATTCTAAATCAATTAGAAAATCAACATCACCACAGCATCTATTGCCTACAATTCTTAGGGCGTTCGGCTCAAGAACCTGTAATTCAGTCACTTATTAAACAATATGATATTAGTTTAAATATCTTATTTGCCAATATGACTGAAATTAATGGCACAGTGATTGGTCAAATGTTTGTACAGCTTTTAGGTGACCCGCAGTTGATCAGTCAAGCGATTGAGTTTTTAGAAAAAAATGAAGTGAGCGTAGTTCAATCAGGAGATCAAGTATGAGAGATTTAATCGTACAATGGTTAACTGAACTTACTCAGCCTTTCTGGCAAAGTTCCCTTTCTATGGACCAGTTTGTAACTGCATTACAAGAAACCTTTAATATGGTGTTCTTTGCGCTTATTTTTGGTGGTATTTGGGGCTTCATCCAAGGCATTATTCTGCTTGTAACTCGCCCAGAAGGGATCTTACCAAACAAATTCATTTATCATTTGCTTAACCCAATTGTAAATGCATTGCGTTCTCTGCCATTTATTATTTTACTTATTGCTGTTATTCCTCTCACCAAGTTCTTGGTAGGTACTTCGATTGGTACATGGGCGGCGATCGTTCCTTTAACGATTTATGTTGGACCATATATGGGCCGACTTATTGAAACTTCCCTACTTGAAGTAAATGAAGGGATTATCGAATCTGCTCAAGCAATGGGCGCAACTCCTTGGCAGATTATTTCACGCTTTATTTTACCTGAAGCTCGTAGTTCTCTTATTTTGAACTTAACAACTGCCACGATTAGCCTTATTGGTGCGACCGCTATGGCTGGTGCAGTTGGTGCTGGTGGTATTGGTGACTTAGCCATTTCTTATGGCTATCAACGTTTTGATACAAGCGTTGTGATTTTAACAGTCATTATCCTCTTGCTTTTAGTCCAAATTGTACAGACTTTGGGCAACTGGCTCTCTAAGATTCGTTAAGTCATTTATATAGAAAGCTCCCTAAACGGGGGCTTTTTGTTTTTATAAGCTTTTGTCATTAAAAAGTTGAGTGCATGGCTTAATGCCATTTTCTGTTATTATCAAAATTGGTGGTTACTCTTTGGATTTTGTTTCAGGATAAAACAATGCGTTATAGAATTCATTTTATTGATGTGCAAAATGCCCTACAAAACTATATCTGGATTTTAGAAGATACTGAAACTCATGAAGCTGTTGCTGTGGATCCAACAGAAGGTGGATTAGTCACTCAATTTTGCAATGACCATCATTTAACCTTAAAGCAAATTTGGATTACGCATTGGCATAAAGATCATATCGGTGGCGTTGCAGATTTAACGGCTAACTATAATTTGGCTGTATATGGTCCAAGAGATGAATTAAGTAAAATTCCCGGTATTACTCATCCCCTTCAACATGACGACCATCTAAAATTTAATGATTTAAAAGTAGAGATTATTGCCACACCAGGTCATACCCTAGGACATATTGTGTATTTTATTGAAGAGCTGAATGCGCTCTTTTGTGGAGATACTTTGTTTGCAATGGGATGTGGCCGATTATTTGAAGGTACAGCAGAACAGATGTATCACTCTTTAAATCGACTCGCAGCTCTTCCAACCACAACCAAAGTCTATTGTACACATGAATATACACTCTCCAACGCTGAATTTGCCTTAAGTGTTGAACCTGAAAACCACGCATTACAAGAACGTGTAGAACAAGTCCGCATACTTCGCAAAGAAGGTAAAATTACTTTGCCAAGTAGTATTGAACTAGAATTGGCAACTAATCCATTTTTACGTGCTGAAAGTGTGGAAGAGTTCGCTCATTTACGTAGTTTAAAAGATAATTTCTAAGTTAATGGGATTTATAGAAAGATACAGTTTCATTTTAAGAACTGTATCTTTTTGAATAAGGCATGTTTCATGAAATTATTTTTTACATTTATTGATTTTAAATTAACTTAATTTGATTAAATTTCACTCTAATCTTTTTATTTAAAAATAATAATAAAAATTAAATACTTATGTTTTATTGATTCAAAAACTGATTACATAAAAACCGAATAAATTTATAAAATGAAGAAGATTACATTATCTATTTTAC
The DNA here is from genome assembly GCF_035615275.1 of Acinetobacter sp. IK23. Classification (NCBI taxonomy): domain Bacteria; kingdom Pseudomonadati; phylum Pseudomonadota; class Gammaproteobacteria; order Moraxellales; family Moraxellaceae; genus Acinetobacter; species Acinetobacter sp. IK23. Next base: position 58,602 of record NZ_JANBNX010000008.1, on the reverse strand, counting down.
TTTTTTTACAAGTTGCAAAATAAAACAAAGTTTTCCCCCTTTAAAAAATCCAAGTAAATCCCTATTAATAAATAAAGATGTAATGCACGGATAGAAGGAGTTCTCACGTGAAAAAGGTTGTTAAAGCTAAAAATTTAATTGCGTTTCGTATTTGGTTAGAAAAATTAGGGTATTCGGTTAAAAATCTTGCCGATGGAAAAGGTTTTACTTTCAGTTTTAAAAAAGAGTATGGCTTGGTTACTTGTGACTTGGCAGGCAATGCTTTAGCAATGCAATTAGGTGAAGAATTTGAGGATCACTTAAAAGCATAAGCATGAGTAACTATTACTCATACTTTTTTATAGTATTGGTGAATTAAAGGTTCTGCTTTTCAGAAAACAGATCGATGTAGTTTTGTGAAATTTTTATGTAGCGCTCCCATAATTAACAACTTATGCCTGAGTTTTTATAAGATTTATTTAAATTGCAAATAATAAAAAAACCTGTAGCTTGGCCCTTCTCCCAAATTGCCAGTGCTACAGGTTTTTTTTAGAATTAAAAAATTAATTCGCTTTAGATTTACTCAATGCTTTATCTAGAACATCCTTGTCCAGCGCTTTGTCCCAACGAGCAACAACGATTGTTGCACATGCATTACCAACTAAATTCGTTAAAGCACGACACTCAGACATAAAACGGTCAATACCTAAAATAAGTGCCATACCTGCCACTGGTACAGATGGGACAACAGATAGAGTAGCTGCAAGTGTAATAAAGCCTGCACCTGTTACCCCTGCTGCACCTTTAGAACTCACCATCGCAACTAACAACAATGCGAGCTGTTCACTAATAGATAAATCTACATTACAAGCCTGTGCAATAAATAAAGCAGCCATGGTCATATAAATGTTAGTACCATCAAGGTTAAATGAATAACCTGTAGGAATAACCAAGCCCACTACAGATTTTTCACATCCCGCTTTTTGCATTTTATCCATTAAAGACGGTAAAGCTGCTTCAGATGAACTTGTACCTAAAACCAACCAGAGTTCATCTTTGATATAGCGAATTAAAGCAATAATTGAAAAGCCATTGTAACGTGCCACTGCACCTAAAATGATTAGTACGAACAGTACAGCCGTGATATAGAAAGTCATAATCAATAGTAATAAATTACCGATTGATTCGATTCCATAAGCGCCAATAGTAAATGCCATAGCTCCAAAAGCACCAATTGGCGCAAGTTTCATTAACATGCCAACCAAGTAGAAAACCGGTGCCGTTAAGTTATTTAGGAAATCAGTGATTGGACGTGCACGATCGCCTAAAGCAGCTAAAGAGATACCAAACAGTACTGCCACAAATAGAACCTGCAAAATTTCACCACCAGCAAGCGGACTTACCAGTGTTTGCGGGATAATATTCATGAAGAAGTCAGTAATATTGGTGGCATGAGCCTTCTCAACGTAAGTATTTACCTTATCACTGACTAAAGTTGCTGGGTCAATGTTTAGACCTTTACCTGGTTGAATAATGTTTGCCACAATCATACCAACCACAAGTGCAAGACTTGAGAAAGTAATGAAATACAGCATTGCTTTACCAGTCACACGCCCGACACGACTCATGTTCGTCATGCTGGCAATACCAGTGACCACAGTCAAAAAGATTACGGGAGCAATAATCATTTTAACGATTTTGATGAATGCATCACCAAGCGGTTTTAAGCTTTGTCCAAGTTCGGGGTAAAAATGACCGATTAAAACGCCTAAAATAATTGCAAAAATGACCTGTACATACAAAATTTGGTGAAATTTCTGTTTTTTCTGTACCGTTTCTTGGTCAAGGGTATTGAAATCCATTATCTAAATACCTGTTCGATGGGGATAAAAAAATAAAATATAAAGCGGGCACCACAAGCTGCTTTAAAGGAAGTGAAGCCATTGTAAAGAATAAAAAACACCCTGTGTCATAAATTTAAAAAATGTTAAAACCAAAAATCATGTAATTTATTGTATATAAAGTTCATATTTTACTGCATTATTTAACAATTAAATTTGATAAAAATTATTATTAAATCTCATAAGAATATGTTTATTATTAAATTTATTCTGTTAGCGATTTACCTAAAGACTTTTAAATCTAATTTTAGAACTAACCGAATACATATTTTAATAATAAATGATTAAAGCAACTTCATGTTTATTTTAAATTATGAGAATTTAATTTTTAAATAATAAGAAAAATTGATATATAATTATTTAATAAAAAACAAAAACCTATATATCCCGCTATTTAAATTAGCCATTTTCATCTAAAAAAAATGAAGAGACTTATATGCTTAAACAAATAGGCGTTTTAAAAGACTATGTACGTAATCCAAATTTAGTTCCTGATTGGTAAATAGAATCCGAAATAACATGGGTGCAATTACAGTTTCAATAATCTCTTGGTTTGGTATAGTGAACTCATTTCTTAACTTTGCACGATTTTGAATAATATCAAGTTGTTGAATAATTAAACTTTCACACATACGGGCATTAGAATCAGAATTTGATGTATACAGCACATCTCGCAATAAATCTTGACCGACTTCGGAAGAATACTCTTCAAAATATTGTTCAACCCAAGCTGTGATATCTCGTTCAAATGAACCTAAATCTTTAGGTTCCATGTCTGGTTTGAGTTCATCTAAAGCTACATCTGAAAACAGTTGGTTGATATCACCCCAGCGACGGTAAATGGTTGAAGGCGTTACCCCTGCTTGTGCTGCAATCATTGGAATTGTAATTTGGCTTTGCTCGAAATCTTTTTGTAATTCTTTTACAGCATTATGTACCGCAGTTTGTATTCTTTCACTGCGACCACCAGGGCGTAATCCACTAACAACTTTTGCCATTTATAAACTCTGTAAAGGGATAAAAATTTATAAATATTTATATCTATATACAAAATACACTAAAGCTAAAGATTTGCTTTAGTGTCAAAATAATGTATAAAAGCTAAATATTCGCTTTTATGTTATTCATCTTATATGAACAATTCAAGTTCAAAATGGTCAAGAGCTGTTTTTAAATTAGATACTGCAAGTGCATTAGCACTCAATACTATTACGCTCATGACATTTATGGCTGCATCTAGTGCACCAACACCGCTCTATCGCCTATATCAGCAACTCTGGCAATTTTCACCTGTCATATTGACTCTAATTTTTGCAACTTATGCTTTTACCCTGCTGGGATCATTACTGATTATTGGGTCTTTATCTGACTATATTGGACGTCGACCAATCATTATTGCAGCCATTTCTCTGCAAATTATTTCAATGAGCTTCTTCTTGTTCGCTTCAGATGTTTCGATGTTATTTATTGCACGAGGCTTACAAGGCATCGCAACTGGGCTTGCTGTTTCAGCTATAGGTGCAGCAATTTTAGATTTTGGTAAGCTTCATGGTTCACTGATTAATAGTATTGCACCAATGGTTGGTATGGCTGCCGGGATTTTTCTGACCTGTTCTATCTTGCAGCTCTCCACTCACCCGTTACAGCTTGTTTTTGAGTTTCTATGCTTTCTTCTTGTTTGTGAACTTATTTTAAGTTTTCTTACTCCAGAGACAGTCCAAAAAAGAACTGGTGCACTTGCTTCTTTGAAACCAGCGATGGCTATTCCTCCACAAACGAAAAGTGCTTTATTAAGTATTAGCCCAATTAATATTGCACTTTGGATGGTCAGTGGTTTCTTCTTGTCACTTATGCCATCTTTACTGGCAAAAATTTTCCATACTTCATCGGCATGGCTAAACGGTATTATGTTTATGGCGCTCGCCCTTTCTGGTGCAGTAGGTATATTAACGCTTAGAAAGTCGACAAATTTTCGTATTTTATTAACCGGTACTCTCTCAATTGCTATTGGTTCAATCATTTTATTCTTAGCAATTAATCTTACAAATGCAGTTGTGTTATTTCTAGGTTCAATTATTACTGGAATTGGTTTTGGTACGGCGTTTATGGGAGCCATTCGTAGTGTAATGCCGCTGGCTCTTCCAGAAGAACGTGCAGGCCTTATGGCTGCATTTTTTGTGGAAAGTTATTTGGCTTTTAGTATTCCTGCAATTTTAGCTGGATATTTTGTAGGGAAAGTTGGGCTGATGCATACAGCAAATAGTTATATTTGTTTTATTGTCTTACTTTCGCTTGTTGCCCTTTTCATGATTTTTAAAAATTTTAAAAATAAATAACTATATAAAAAAGCCTCGAACTGAGGCTTTTTTTTAACATTTACTGATCACGCCAACGCTTTAAAAAGCGCTTTACATACTTTTTAAATGGCCACATAAACTGTTTTACAAAGCTATTTGGAATTTTATAGCCAACAGTACCATACACGCTCGCCAAGTGATTCGGCATATATACAGTTTTAAATAAGACATCATAGAGTGGAATAAAAGCAGCGTAATTTTTATCAATCGCAGGTTTTTCTGAAGAATGATGCCAATGATGAAATTCTGGTGTTGCGATAAACCAACGTAGATATGGAAAGCGAAAACGTACATTGGAATGAATAAAAATAGCGTGAAATGAAATAAAGATTAAATAGGCAAAAACAGCAGAAGTATGAAAACCTAAAAGAAAAATCGGTAAGGTGGCAATAAAACGAGTCATTAAAACTTCAACAACGTGTAAACGGGAAGATGCTAACCAATCCATATACTCGGTCGAATGATGAATCGCATGAAAACGCCATAAAAAGTTAACTTCATGCATAGCACGATGTAACCAATACACCGTAAAATCGACCACAATAAGCAATTCAATAAACTGTAACCAAATTGGCTGAGCTTGAACGTATGGCACAATTGGATTATCAGGTAAATGCGTAATCCAATATTGAATTGGCATAACCGTTAAGAAGCTAAATAGTTGAATACCAATATGGCTGACCATGAAATATTTCATATCGGTCACCCATCCTACTCTTAAGATCTTTTGTTCAGGATTTTTCGCAAAAAAACCTTCAAGTGGTATAAAAATGAAAGCCAAGATGACTAGGGTAAGTACAAAATAATCAATGCCTGCATAAAATGGTACGCTTGGAATGACTGGAGCATGAATAACACCACAGCCTAATACTGCTGCTATGAGTGCAAAGCATAAACCATAAAAGCCATATCGATTTTGTCGGATGATTGCACTAAATGCTCCAAAACCAGCGCTAATAATAATGCCTGTGATTAGTCCATAATAAAAAAGATTATAGTGCTTTGCATAAAGTGGACGTAACTCTGGGGTTGTCAGCACACTGGGAAACAAAAAACATAAAGCTCCAAATAAGCAAAGTAAGCTTAATGCCATGGATATAAAGGCACTAATTTTTCCTAAACCCGCATTAAGCTCTAAATTTTCAAATCTTGCTCTTAATTGATCGGTCATAATTCATATCAACAATTCTTTTTATCTATACGGCGCATGCTAACAAAATTTAATTATTAATTGTAAAAAGAACCCTATTTAACTCAAACTAAAAGATAGGTAGATAAATAAAACTAACTAATCAATCTAAAATAAGGATAAATTAGTTAGTTATTTTAAAATATCAAAATAATGAAGTCATCAACCGAGTAAAAGCTATTTATTTTTATATGGGGTCTCATAGGTTGTTTCAGCAACTGGTGAAACACGCCAAATTGTATTGCCTACATCATCTGCAACTAACACGGCACCCGAAAAATCTATTGCCACCCCCACTGGACGTCCATAAGCCTTCCCTTTATCACTGAGAAATCCGGTCAAAATATCTTGCGGTGGACCAGAAGGTTGACCACTTCTAAATGGTACAAAAATGACTTTATACCCACTGTGAGGCTTGCGGTTCCAAGAACCATGCTGACCAATGATCGCCCCACCTCTAAATTGTGGCATCAATTCGGCTGCATAAAATGTAAGACCTAAAGAAGCCGTATGGTTGCCTAGTGCATAGTCAGGTTTAATTGCACGAGCGACCATTGCTGGATTTTGTGGTTTGACTCGCACATCTACGTGTTGACCATAGTAACTATAAGGCCAGCCATAAAAAGCGCCATCTTGTACCGACGTCATATAATCGGGTACTAAGTCACTACCGATTTCATCGCGCTCATTTACAACCGTCCATAATTTACCGCTTTGAGGTTGCCAAGCCATACCATTTGGATTACGCAGTCCTGTTGCAAATGGGCGTGACTGACCACTTGCGATGTCAAACTCCGTAATTTGCGCGCGGCCCTTTTCTTGATCTAAACCATTTTCGCCAACATTACTATTGGAACCGACGGTAATGAAGAGCTTGGTACCTTCACGGTTAGCAATGGCATTTTTGGTCCAATGATGGTTTAAAGGACCGCCCGGTAAGTCTAATACTTTAGTTCCGCTCGCAGTAATCTGTGTTTCTCCTTCTTGATAAGGGAAACGTATGAGTGCATCTGTATTGGCTATATATAAGTTATTACCTACTAAAGCCATACCAAATGGTGAGTTTAAGTTTTGAAGAAATACCGTTTTTTTATCAGCAACTCCATCTCCATTGGTGTCACGAAGTAAAGTAATACGGTTAGCACTTGGATGAGATGAGCCTGCCCGTCTCATCACAAACGTCATGATTTTACCTTTAATGCCTTTGCTGTCTTCTGGTTTAGGCGGAGCATCCGTTTCAGCGACCAATACATCACCATTCGGTAATACATAGAGCCAACGTGGATGTTCAAGTCCTTTAGCAAATGCTTTTACCTTTAAGCCTTCTGCTGGTGTTGGCATAACACCACTCGGCCAACCCTGTGCAGGTGCTATATTTACGGTTGGAATTAAACTTGTTTTTGGTTCAGGTAATTTTGGATCTGTTCCATAACTCTCTATAATTGGATATTGAGAGGATGAAGCACATCCTGCAACAAGAACGACAACTGTTGTACCTAAAAGTGGCATTAAAAAACGTATAAGCATCCTTTATCTCCATTTCTTATTTTTCGCAATAAGCATAGGGTAATGCTTTAGAAGAGAGACTTATAGTTTATTTATTTAACTATACTAAGGAATATCGTCCATATTTTTAAACTTTTAATACATAACTAGTGTTTTCTAGACACGCAGATCAATTTAACTATTAACTTCAAAAGCTTCAGACTAAAACTTGGCATTAGGATTTTTACGTAAAGTATTTATGTTGGCTGATAATAACTTATTAGCTAATTTTGTCGATCTCGCCTATTTTTTAATTAAAAATTCCTTTACCCTGACCTACTTTAACTATTTTTAACTTTTACGTTAGCTCAGGCGTTTAATTAAGTTCATTTATTTTTATGTCAAAAAATTTAGCAACACTGATTGGTTTAAGTGCCATCCTGATGTGGGCCTCTATGGTGGGTTTTGTAAAACATATCACGACCGTCATCGGCCCAGATATTGGCATTACACTGATTTACTCCCTAAGTGCGTTGCTACTGCTTATTATTTTTAGAGTGCCAAACTTTAAGTTAATTTCTAAAAAATATTTAATTTTAGGTGCAATTTTATTCATTGCTTATGAACTCTGCTTTTCGTTTGCACTTGCCTATTCAAAAACCGCTCAACAAGCGATTGAAGTAAGCATTGTGAACTACCTTTGGCCAAGCTTGACGGTTTTAGCTTTTGTCATTTTTAAAGAGCTAAAATTCAATGTTTTTATTATTTTAGGCTTAATTATTTCAATTTTTGGCATTATTTTTATTCAGACCGGAAATGGAGATTTTAGTCTAAGTCGAGTTATCGATAACTTTTATAGCAATCCTCTAAGTTATATTTTGGCATTTATAGGTGCCATTATTTGGGCTTTTTACTGTGTGTTGACTAAGAAAATAGGTAAAGGGCAAAATCCTATTTCTATTTTCTTTATTGGCGTTGCTGCGACTTTATGGCTAAAGTTATTGTTTAGTGGCCAAGCTGTTTTGCCATCACTCGATTTAAATACGACTTTATCTCTAGTCTTTGCGTCCACAGCAATTGGGCTAGGTTATGCAGCATGGAATATTGGCATTATTCATGGCAACACCACCATGCTAGTAGTTGCATCTTACTTTACGCCCATCATCTCTTCTCTGCTTGCCATGTTGGTTTTACAAACCGAGTTATCAATCAGCTTTTGGCAAGGAACAGCTATGGTTACAGCAGGTTCACTCATCTGCTGGCTTTCAACGAATTGGACAGTTATTCGTTCTTATTTTAAAAAGGATTAAAAGTTTAGATCATACTGATACAGATTTATCAGCAACAGAATTAGCATTAGTTTTTTGCTCTAAAGCAAAATTGACAGCTTCATTTGCATGAATGGTGGTGGTGTCAAATAACGGTACAGAAAATTTAACATCACCAATCAACATACAAATTTCAGTACAGCCTAAAATAATACCTTCGGCACCTTCCGCAATCAGCTCCTCTACCACGGTCATATACTTTTGTTGTGACTCTGGCTTAATTATGCCCAAGCATAATTCGTCATAAATAATGCGATGCACTGTTTTACGACTGGTTTCATTTGGAATAATCACATCAATGCCATGGTTTTGTAATCTGGCTTTATAAAAGTCTTGTTCCATAGTGAAAGCTGTTCCCAATAGTGCAACTTTTCGGATATTTTGACTTAAAATTTCTTTCGCTGTGGCATCAGCAATATGTATAAAGGGAACCGCAATCGCCTCTTCAATTTGAGAAGCTACTTTATGCATAGTATTGGTACATAACACTATACAATCTACCCCAGCTTTCTCTAAATTCATTGCTTGCTGAGCTAAGTATTCGCCTGCCTCTTGCCATAAACCTTTCGATTGTAAAGCGGCTATTTCTTCAAAATCGATACTATTTAAAATGACTTTAGCTGAATGTAACCTGCCTAATTTGTTCTGAACTGTTCTATTAATTTGTTGATAATAAAGCGATGTAGACTCCCAGCTCATTCCACCTATTAAGCCAATCGTTTTCATTCGTTTCAATCCTTTTATTTGATCTATTCTTTATAGCCATAAAAGCTAAACATGACTAGAAGGAAATTGCTCTCTCTATTAAATCTATAAATTGTTTTATAAAATATATTTTTTAAAACTAATTAATAAAAACTTTATGTTAGAAACAGACCGCTTAATCTTAAAACCATTTGTTCAAGAAGATTTATATGTCGTCATTGAGATGTTACAAGACAAAGATTTTATGGCTTTTTCACCTTATGGTCACTTAGCACCTGAAGCTGCAACGACTCGTTTTTTTGAAATATTAGAGCATTATAAAAAGTATAATTTTGGCAAAATGGCTGTGGTCTTAAAAGATACTCATCAAATTATTGGTTATTGTGGGTTTGAAACTTGTGAAGTTGATGGCAAAACAGAAGCTGAACTAGGTTTTAGACTTATTAAAACTCAACGAAATAAAGGCTATATTGTTGAAGCTTCACTTAAGTTACTAGATGACATGAAAAATCGAAATTTTAAGCATGTGATCGCTTTTTCAGAAAAAGATAATTTACCTGCTCACAACCTATTAAATAAGCTTGGTTTTGAAAAAACCAACTCATCTAGTTATATGGATGTTATCTTCTTCAAAAAAGATCTATTATTTTCTTCACAAGTATTATTCCTATAGAAAACTTTAAGTTAATGAAGATCTATTTGCTTTAAAGAAGCCACCATTAAACGCACATCAAAAAATATAAGAATTCACGCAAATTTCACGACAGCCTCTTTAATTTAACCTTATAAAGTTGGCTAGGATTCATTCATGAAAATTATAACTACTGCCTTAGGGCTGATTACCTTAGTAGGTCTAACAGCATGCAAAAGTGTGCCTAGTTATTCAGGTGATTATGGCAAAGCCGAACAACAAATTACTGGTGTTACATTAAATGACGAACAAGCACTAGAGATTGGTAATCACTTTGTTGCTGCGTTTAACACTTTGGGCACACCATCCTTTGTAAGTAATGCAAGTAATCTTTATGCAGATCAGCTCTATATCAACGATACACTCTCACAGTTCTCTCAGAAAAAAGATTTGATTAAACACTTTGAGGGTATGAACACACGCGTCAGTAATGTCACAGTCAAACTCATAAGTGCAACTCATCATCAAGATAGCGCTTATATCCATTGGTACATGACCTATGACTTTAAAATGCTAGGACGCTCGAAAACCATGGCTTCTTACGGAATTAGCCAAATCAAAATTAATGATCAACAGAAAATCATTTTCCAACAAGATTTCTGGGATCCAGCAAACGGTCTTTATCGTTCTTTACCTGTATTTGGAGGAGTTTATAAATGGATATTGCCGTTCAAAAAAGCCGAATCTTAATACTTCTGGGTATTTTAATTGTATCTCACGCAAATGCGGCTGAACTAAAGAAATGTAGTTCAGCACCTTTAACGGTAACGAGTCAAAAAGTAGGAAATGTCAGTTACTTTGCTGAGGATTGCTTAAAAAGCTGGCAAAACCAAAGCATAAAAATGGATTTTAGCTATAACCGAGATATTCCCGAATGGGCATTTAAGCGGGCGGCAGCACACTATTTGAAGAAAAATATTAGTGGATTTGATGCAAAATCTCCACTTAATCATATTAATGAGCTTTATAGACCAATTAAGAGCGGAGATTTATATAGTCTTTATTACCAACATGAAAATCAAAAACTGGAGTTAAAATTAAATCAAAAACTACTAGGTTCTATAAATAATCCAAATGCAAATCAATATTTTAAAATCTGGTTCGGTAGCGAACCATTTAATGCTAAATTAAAACAACAACTATTAAATTAATGGCTTAATAAAATCTTATGGGTAATCACTTTATCCTCATGGTTGAGGACCATTTTGAACTGGCGGCAACAGTCTGTGAATTTCTTGAAGTGCATGGTTATGTCATCGATCATGCACGTAATTTAGATGCAGCCCGTTCTTTTCTAAAATCACAGCACTATCATCTTTTACTTCTTGATATAAATTTACCCGATGGTTCTGGTTATGATCTCTGTAATTGGCTACGTACCGAACAAGGGGTTGATATTCCAGTGCTGATGCTGACAGCCAGAGATACGTTAGACGACAAACTTAAAGGATTTACTGCTGGCACAGATGATTATTTAGTTAAGCCATTTGATTTTAATGAATTAGTGATGCGTATTCGTGCCTTAATTAAGAGAGCTGCGGGTGAAGTCGCGAATCATAAAATTCAGATTCATGATTTAATTCTTGATAGCGCAACACAAACTGTAATTCGCGCTGGAAATAATATTGAATTACCACCTATTCAATTTAAACTATTAAAAATTTTGATGCGCCAGTCTCCGAAAGTGGTTACCAAGCAAGAGCTTATGATGGAGCTGTGGGGAGACGAAGAACCTGAAAGTGATGCTTTACGCAGTCATATTTATAACTTAAGAAAAATGGTAGATAAACCATTTGACCCTAAACTATTACACACAGTAGCAGGTGTCGGTTTAAAGATTGCTTTGGAAAATTCGGCCGATTAACTTAGATATACCACAACAATTAAACCTGTTGCTTGTTCTAAGTCTAATTCAGGATGTGTAGCTAAATAGTATTGCCGATCAAACAGTTCGACTCGCCATCCTAATTGTTTGCAAAGCTTCTGTACCAGTTGCAACCCAATGCCATGACCTTTAACTTTTAAAGAAAGCTGTGAATCGCTAAGCTCTTGCACCTTCACATCATTAGGTAAAGAAATTCCTATACCATTATCAGCAATAATCAAACTGTTTTTTTGCTGAATAATATCAATTTGTGAGCCTTGAGAGTAATTAAGGGCATTGCGCAAAATATTACCTAAAACCATTTTGGTCATAGAAGGATATAACCAGCGCGGTTGTTCTGCTGAGTCTGGGTGAATATGAATATGTATCCCCTTACTCTCACTCATGACTTGCAAGCTTTCGACTAAGTCTCGCACAATTTGTGATAGGAAATTTTTTTCCGATGGTAGGCTTTTTACTGTATTACGTGCAATTGCGAGTAAAGTGTCGACTAATAATTGCATATCTTCAATCGTATTATGAAGTCGAACTAAGGCTTTATCATCACCGTATCTAGCCTGACAAAGCTGAACATTACCCTTTAAAATCGTAAGTGGAGTACGAAGTTCGTGACTTACATCTCCAGTGAACTCTCGCTCGCGTCGAATAAACTCACTTAAGACCTGATGATATTTTTCCAAGGCTTGTTTCAGATACTCTGCTTCCATATTGCCATTGGTATTTATATCTTTAAAAGGTGAAGCTTGTGTATCTTGATGTGCCCAATCAATATTTTCTAATGCATTTGCCAAACGGGTAATTGGGGAAAAATAGCGTCTTGCTCTTCGGTTTGACCACCATAAAAAACTATATAAAACAGATAAACTGAACATCAGTGGAGCAAGTCCAAATAACCAAATCAGCTTATTGACGTTACTCTCACCAAATACCAAAAGTACATGCTGTCCATTACGCTCACCGTATACGGTCATACGTTCTTTACCATCAATAAAGATTCGATGCACCCCACTCTCTAAATGCATATCTTTAAAAGGTTGAGGTGCTATCTGGGTATTCCACCGATATCCATATAAGTTTTTAGTATCTGGCAAATCTGCATTCGGGTTACGATCTATACGTAACCAGTAATGTTCCATTTCCTGTTCTAAAGCGGTTTTAAGCAAAGAACCCTTAATTACCCAAGCACTACAAGCCAACCCGACCACAATCGATAATGCGATTAGAGCAATCTGCAACCAATAATATCGATTGAACATTTTGGCTAATGGATGGCTAGATTTACCATCGCGTCGAGTTCTTATCATATCGTTATCGCCGGGATAGGCTGTAGAAATTACAAAGGTCTCTTTTTAAATAAAAAGTGACCAATGACCCATTCTTGTCCTTGCTCAAACCCAAAAAGTTCAGCACAAGCCATGAAAAAAATACGCCAGCGTTGCCACCAAATATTGGCATCTTTTCCATAGATTTTTTTAAATAGCGGTTTAAGTTCTTCCTCTTGATTGTCCATATTATCAAGCCAAGCATTCGCTGTTCTCATATAATGCTCACCTGACCACTGCCAGTGTTGAGCCAGTTCTAAATGCTCTTGAAAATGTAGAAATGTGGAAGTTGAAGGCATTAAACCGCCAGTAAAGAAATACTTGGACATCCAATCATAGTCTGATTTTACTTCAAAAGGATAATGCAAAAAGCGATGACAAAAAATATGACACCAGAGTAACCCATCTGGCTTTAACCATCCCTGAATTTTTTCAAATAGACGTTGATAGTTCCGCACATGTTCAAACATTTCGACCGATACAACACGATCAAATTGGCCCTTGTCTAATTCGAGTACATTTACATCACAAGTGAGTACTTCAACATTGGTAAGCCCTCTCAACTTTGCTTGCCCGAGAATATGTTTTTTCTGAGTCGCGGAGTTTGAAACAGCCGTAATTTGTGAGCGTGGATAATTTTCCGCCATCCATAAGGTTAAAGAACCCCAGCCGCAACCTAACTCTAAAATGTGTTGTCCGTTTTTGAGTTGTGCTCTTTCACAGTAAAGCTGAAGTGCCAACTCTTCTGCCTGATCTAAAGTTGTTGTTTTAGTTGGAAAGTAACATGCACTGTATTTAAGCCTTTTCCCAAGTACTGCCTGAAAAAACTCGGTCGGTAACTCATAGTGCTGTTCATTTGCTTTATCTGTTTCTACAGCAATTTCACTCTTTTTAAGTAAATTAAGAACGTCCATATAGCGCTGTGCCCCTTGCTCAGGGTCATAACGGCCTTCTTGAATTAAGCGCTTTTTACTTAAAGCACGAATTGCGGCTCTAATTGCATGATCTGGAATCACACCACTTTCAACAATTTTTAGAGACTGATGAACAATAAAATCCATATGAGCACCTATTTTTTTGGTCTTCGCGGAATAAACATTGAAGTTCTTTGTTGATAATCAAGATAATTTTGACCGCGGCTTTTGATTGCTTGTTTTTCACTAAATGGAATACCCGTGACGTAGTATAAAAATAGCCACATCAACACAGGATAAATCCACAATAAATATTCGTCTGCAGCTAAACCAATAATGGGATAGGCAAACCAATGTAACCATTCAAAAAAGTAATTTGGGTGTCGTGAATAACGCCATAATCCTTGATCCATGGTTTTGCCATGGTTTTGCGGATTTAACTTAAATCTGTATAATTGCTGATCGGCAAGCTGCTCACCTATGAAAGCAATCGCCATAACTACAGCTGCAATCACTAAAGCGATTTTATATTCACTACTCCATAGGCCTGCTTCTACGTTCAGCAATGTCCACATCGGTAAAAAGAACAGAAACACTAAGAATGTTTGAAATATAAAGAATAATAAAAAGCCAAAATGCTGGAACTTACCCATGGCCTGACGCATATTTGCATATCGACCATCTTCTTTTTGTTCAGACTGATAACGTCTTAACAGGTGCCAAAATAGTCTTAAAAACCATAGACCGCTAAACACGCCGATAAACAGCCTTACTTCAACTGGAGGAACTGAAATGAGTAAAGAAGACACAATAATATTAATTGCCAGACAGAAACTCCAAGCAGCATCTACTATTCCAGCACGACCATTTAGAGTTGCAAGTAACCAGCTTATCAACATGATAAGTAAGTCTAGAATGAGCAAATTCCATAACATGTGCTGTCTCCTTGCTAAAGGTGTTTGAACTAGTAACTGGTACTTTCAAACAACAAGTGAACATTGCTTATCACGCCTTCTTTAAAACCGCCCTCGCAATAACATAAATAGAAATCCCACATGCGAATGAAGTTTTCATCGAAACCTAGAGCCAATACCTCTTCCCTTGCAGCTAAAAAACGCTCTCGCCAATGATGAAGTGTTTGCGCATAACTTAGACCAATGTCATTTAAATACTTTAGCCTTAAACCACTCTCAGACGCGGTTTGAGTTAATACACTCACACTCGGAATGAAACTACCGGGAAAAATATAGCGTTTAATGTAGTCAACAGTATTGAGTGCTTTTTTATAGCGAAAATCTTCAATGGTGATGGCTTGAATAAGAGCCAAACCTTTAGGTTTTAAAAGTGCTCTACATTGATCAAAATATGTCGATAGATACTGTGCACCAACTGCTTCAACCATTTCAATTGAAACCAGCTTATCGAACTTACCTTCGAGCAAACGGTAGTCTTTTAATTGCACATCAATACGATGTGCTAAACCTGCTTCATTTACGCGGGTAATCGCTTCATCGTATTGGGCTTGCGAAATAGTAATAGTAGTCACTCGGCAGCCATAATGCTGAGCCGCATAAATTGCAAAACCACCCCAACCACTTCCAATTTCCACCAAGTGATCTAATGGTTTTAAATCCAACTTTTTACAGATAATTTCTTTTTTTAAATCTGATGCTTCTTCGAGTGTCATATTTTCATTTTCAAAAACGGCGCTCGAATACATTAAAGATGGATCTAAAAATAATTTAAAAAAATCATTGCTTAAGTCGTAGTGCTCGGCAATGTTTTTACGGCTACCACTTATAGAGTTCTTTCTATTTTTATACCAAGCTTTAAGAAAAAACTGGCTCGCTTGGGCAAACATATTTTGATTAAGCTGGTCTAATACATCTCGATTACGCGCCAAGATCTGAATCAACTCTACAAGTTGCTGGCTGCTCCAATCTCCACGGATATAACCTTCTGCTGCACCTAAAACGCCATTTTTTAAAATGAGATCCATCAACAAAGGATTATGTACTTCAACCACAGCATGCAAATCTGACACTTCACCCACCGTACCATTCCATGCACCCTGAAAAGTAATCTGCCCATGACGTAATTTGAGAAGGCTTTTGAGTAGTAATGGTAGTGAGTCATCTTCACCATACAGAAATGTTTTTATCATGTCTTATCTACCTTGATCTTTTTAGGGTGACGATAAAATGGCACTTTTTTTCGCCACAACTTAAATGCCTCTAAATATATTGAAAACAGCATTTTAAAAGGCGCCAAGCTGTTATTAACAGCATATCGATATTGTTGTGAAGGAAATGTGATGGGTATAAGTTCAAAGCGCATAGTGGCGTCAAAGACTTGATTTTGTTTTTCAAAGAGCTGCATATGAATGACATTTTGTTGATCTGAAAAGCTAAACCGCCAACGGTAAATCAATTGCATAGGCATAAACGGCGAAACATGAAATGATTTTTCAAATTTAAAATCGAAACTTTCATAATCCTTTATGTGACTATATTGGTTCGTACAATCATGAACATAAACTTTTCGTTCATTCCAAGGGGTGTTGGTAATTTCACTAACAATAAATACAGGTTTTCCGGTTTTAGTTAGAACAAAATAAAATACGACCGAGTTAAAACGAAAACCTAAACATCGAGGTAAAGCCAATACTCTGATTTGCCAGTCTGGTCGGAAATGTGAGTTGTTATTTTGAAGTATTGCTTTCTCTACTCTATCCCTTATAGAACCACGATGCATATTTAAAAAATCATTTTCAGATAGTTTTAGTACATTCCAATGATCGGTAGACCAAAGTGAGCAATCTTTTGAAATTTCATTTAATTGATCTGGATTGAACCACAAATAATTTAAAGTCGAAGTGAATTGGTGCTCTTTAGGGCTATAACGTCTATGACGAATAAGTGCAGGAGCTATAGCAAGTTTATTTAATAACATTTGAGAAGCCTCCTGCTTTTAATATTTATAACGCTAAGATTTGCTCTACAACACGAGCTGCACTACGGGCCCCATCTTCATGAAAACCCCATCCCCAATACGCTCCACAAAATGAAGTACGATTTTGTCCATTAATTTCGTGCCAGCGTGACTGGGCTTGAATTGCTTTTGCATCAAATACCGGATGACGATACTGACGTTCCACCAAAATATCCTCGGGTTTAATTTTCATATTTGGATTTAAGGTAGAGAAAATTTGAGTTTTGCAGGATAAGTTCTGCAAATTATTCATCCAATATGTAAACCCGTAATGTATAGCGGACGTATCATTTTCAACTTGTGATGTTGGCGTTACATGTACATGCCAACTTGCCCACTGCAAACGGCTTTTAGGCATAATTGAAAGATCACGGTGAACTACCATTCGATTATCTTGATAACCAAATTGGCTTAATATTTCTTGTTCCAGAGATGACGCATCTTTTAATAAACTTAGGCTATCGTCAGCGTGGCTTGCAAAAATGACCCAATCATATTGTGATTGTCCTTCAACGGTTTCAATCAACACCTTTTCTTGCGAACGGCTCACAGCTTTTACTTCAGCAAACTTCCATTCAAGAGATGGGCAGTTCTTTTGAATCGCGCGAATATAGCTTGCTGAACCGTGTTTAACCGTTTGCCATTGCGGCCGTTCTTTTAGCTGTAACATGCGATGATGCTGAAAAAAGCTCACCACAAATCGATATGGAATTTGACCTACTTGCTCAACCGGAGCCGACCATAAGGCACCGCACATCGGATAAAGATGCTCATAACGGAACTCATGACTATATTTGTGTTGGTCTAAATATTCTTCTATGGTTAAAGTAGGCTCAATATCTGCCACATCTATATCTTTATTATCATCATAAAAACGCAGCAAATCTGACAACATTTGCAGAAATTTTCGGTTTAAAAAGTTCTGCGGACGGGCAAAGAGCGACCATTTTTTTGAAGGGTTATATTGAAGCCCACTCACCAGATTATTTACCGAAAAACTCATATCGCTACTTTGAGTTTCTACACCTAATTTTTTTAGCATATCGGTAAATAACGGGTAGTTATAATCATTAAACACAATAAAACCACTATCTACCGCGACTTTAGCACCATCTATATCCAGCTCATGCGTGTCAGTATGACCACCAAAATAGTTATTTTTTTCATATACCGTAACCTGATGTTGTTTTGACAATTTCCAAGCGGCATAAAGCCCCGATATACCTGAACCAATAATGGCAATCTTCATAACACTTCCCCATTTTCAATTTTTTCTATTGGTAGATCTTTAATTTTTTTATATTGGTAAACTTTATTCGGTACGGGTTTTAAACCCCATACCAAACCAAATAAAGACATGATTTTGAGAATGTAAAAGGTGATATCAATCTGCCACCAATGAAAACCTTGTCGTACACTGCCCGCGTAAAAGTGATGGTTATTGTGCCAGCCTTCGCCTAGCGTAATTAGAGAAAGTAGAAAGTTATTACGGCTATCATCTGGGGTATTAAACTCACGTGAACCATAGCGATGAGCAAGCGAGTTAATACATAAAGTTGCATGAATTAGAAGAACAGTAGAAATCACAAATCCCCACACTAAAAGTTGTAAGCCATTTGTCCCTAGTTCGGGATGATGTCCAGCTAACCATGAACCTAAACCATAAATTGCCAAAGCCGTCAGAATCACAATAGGCAGACAAAATCGATCAAGCAAAATTAGTTCTGGATACTTCAACCAGTCTTTAATGACTTTTTTTCGAGTGGCAAAATTTTGCTCATTTAAAAACCAACCAACATGTGAATACCAAAAGCCTGCTTTCGCTGAATGTGGGTCCTGATCGGTGTCGGTAAAGTGATGGTGATAACGGTGATGCGCTGCCCACCATAATGGTCCGCGCTGCGCGCTCATGGTTCCAATGAGTACAAATATAAATTGAACTATACGTGAGGTTTGAAAAGTTTTATGCGAAAGATAACGGTGAAAAAAAGCGGTAATGGCAAACATACGTATAAAATAAAAACCGAGCATAAAGATCACAGCGAACCAAGACACGCCGACCCAAAATGCAGCCAAGCAAGCGATATGTAATAAAATAAAAGGAATAATTCTTAACCATTGAATTTTCTTCTCAATGACATATTCGCTAGACGTATCCATTTGCGCATTTTCTGAATCTGACCAGCTATCGATCCAGCGTAGAAAAAATTTAGACATTGATTCTTCCTGATCTAAAGCATTTCTTTTCTGTTTTTAATTTAGAAAATGCGCAATGAATTTTGTGTGAAGATCTTAAAATTACGAATAAAATTTAAGATCTTCTTCATCAGTTATTTTCTATTTAGACTGTGTAGTTTTAACAAGTTTAGAAACATCATAACCATACTGTTTCGCAGTTTGCAGATAAGACTGGTATGTCGCTTCATCAAGTTGAGGGCTACGAGAAAGAATCCATAAATATTTATTGCTAGGGCCACCCACTAAAGCAACCTTATAGTCCTGATCTACTCTTAAAACCCAATAATCACCCTTGGTAAAAGGAATCCATCTGAGGCCAGAAGGTAAAAAGCTCACCTTTAATTTACTGTTACCTTCATTTTGCGGATAAGCCACACCTTCAGATGAAATCATTTCACCTTTTTTATTGGTACAGCTATTTAATACACCTACGGTTTTGTCCGCGTTAATAGAATAGTTTGCTGTTGTATTGGCTACACAATTACGCTGAAAAAACATAGGTAAATGTGCAATTTCATACCACTTACCTGCGTATTTATTAATATCAATAGACTCAACCGCGACAGGTTTGGTGTTGTTGTCTGCATACGTACTAAAAGGAAGCGCTACACTAACCATAGCAAGACCAGTACTCACAACAAGTGATTTAAATGATAATTTCACAATGATCCTCCTATATTTATTTAATATGCTTAACCATACTCCAGAGTGCTGTGAAAAAAGTGTGAATTTTAAAAATTAATGAGCGCTATTAAGTATTTAATTTAATATTTTTGAAGTGTCTAGAACTGGAAAATCAAGCTCAAAGCACACACCTTCAACCGTGTTATAAACACGGTAAAGACCCTCATGTAAATCCATAATTGAAGCGACAATTGATAAACCTAATCCACCTGTCTGGTTCTCATCACTTCGACTTGAGTGGCATTGGTAGAATCTTTCAAAAAGATGCTCAAGTTGATGTTCAGCAATTGAAATACCACTGGTTATCACACTTAGACTCACCACTTTCTCGTGATCAAGTGTCTTATATTCACTTTTAATAAAAATAGTTCGCTTATTCCCACCATGAACCAGTGCATTTAAAATCAAGTTATAAACTGCTCTTTGAAATAGCTCAGGATCTGCAAATAACTTTTGGGCTTCTAAATTTAAACTAAAATAGCAGTGTTGTTCCTCGGCTTGATATTCAAAAATTTGGCATAGGTTATCTATAACGTCTTGGACATTTATATCTTGTTTGTTTACAAGAACCATTCTCTGATCGGCTCTTGCTAAGAAAAGCATGCTATCAATCATGCGTTTTAATCTGTGGTAGTCGTCTAAATGAGACACCAGCAAATCTTCATATTGCTCAATCGAACGTTCGCCAGTTAAAGCAATCTCGGTTTGCCCAATCAAATTATTTAAAGGCGTACGGAACTCATGAGCGATATCTTCAGAAAAACGGTTGAGCTGCGTATAGCCTTTTTCGATACGTTCAAGCATGTGGTTTATATCTTTTGAAAGCAGCTCAACTTCTAAAGAAGAATTTGAGAGATTTAACCGTTTCTGTAGCTGGTTTACGTTAATAGAATGAGTTTGCTTGCGAAGCTGTTGTAGCGACCGTAAACCTAAATGGCACGCTAAAATGCAAAGCACAAAGATCGCAAACACGCCCCCGACCACATACATCAAGAGACTTTCTTGAAAAGGTAAAAGGATATTGATGCGTTCCGACCACTGTTTACCTGCAATGAGCAAATAAGGCTCTTGATTAATCGTTATGGTTTTCCAAGCAATTCGGGTTGGATATGGATTATTTGCTAAATCTTGAAATTGAAGAGTGTTTTTTTCTGCAAACTCAGGTAACTGAATATCGAGTGGATTGATATTAATTAAAGCTTTATCTTTATGGATGAGCAGAAACAAGTTGTCTTGGTTGCCAAGCATGTTTTGATACAGCTTAGGCCGCGCAATAATTTGCTCTACATTTTCGCTGTCTTGTAGCAAAATTTCCAAACGGTTAATTCGCTCTGCTAAAGCTTTATCTTGCTGCTTCAATAAAATCTGGTTAATGCCCAAATAGATCATAAAGCCGACGGAACATAAAATTAAGGCAGAACAAAGCGTGACCAGTAATGTAATACGGACTTCAAGCGAACGCAGAAATTTAAAGTTCATAAGCTAACCGAAATTTTATAGCCCAAGCCACGTATGGTATGAATGAGTTTTAACTCATAGCCTTCATCAATTTTGCTTCGTAAACGGCGTACCGCGACGTCAATAAAGTTGGTATCGGTGTCAAAGTTAATATTCCAAACTTCGGAACCAATTTGTCTGCGCGTCACGATTTGCTCTTTGTTGAGCAACAAATAACGCAACAAATTAAATTCGGTCTTACTCAGCTCAATTAAGTTGCCACTACGCCATACTTTATGACCAACCAAATCCATTTTTAAATCGCTAACAGACAGCTCATTTTCTTGCAGATATTGCTGTCGTCTTAACAAACTTTTAATGCGTGCCAACAGTTCAATATAGGAAAAAGGCTTAGCCAAGTAATCATCTGCACCCAACTCTAACCCTTTCACCCTATCCATCACCTGATCTTTTGCCGTTAAGAAAATCACCGGAATTTTTGAAAACTGGCGGAGTACTTGTAATACGCTCCAGCCGTCTATGTCCGGCAACATCACATCAAGAATAAGCAAATCATATTGATCCCTTTTTAGCATTTCCAAACCTTGAAGCCCTAAGTGAACACACTCTGCTTGATAGCCGGATTCTTTTAATCCTTTGACCAAATAAGTGGCGATCTTGATCTCGTCTTCAATAATTAGGATACGCATTTTGTAGAGACTCATTTGAAAGATGACAACTTTGTAATGTGATTGTCATGCTTGAAATTAAGCAATTTGTTTAAGATTTTCAAAGCGACATAGAGGCAATCAACATGAAAAAATTGAACTGGCTGATGTTAACAGCCGTGCTATTCGGTAATAGTACTTTTGCACAGCCCCCTGCTTTGAATCAAGTTTATTCGTTAGATCTAAAAACTGCCCACCTTTTAGCTGACAGTGCTAAAGAGGCATGCAAAAAATTAAATCAAAACATTGCGGTTGTTGTTGTAGATCGCGGCGGTAATCTTTTAACTGCCGAACGGCATGAGCTAGTGGGTCCGCATAATTTAATGGCTGCCGAGAAAAAAGCCTATACCGCGTTATCTACCAAAACATCGACCTTAGTTTTAAGCCAAAACAGTAACCAAAACCCCGATGCAAAAAATTTAACCACCGTAGCGAATTTACTTTTGTTAGGTGGCGGTGTACCTGTCCGTTTTGAGAACCAAGTGATCGGAGCAATTGGCGTTGCGGGTGCTGGCGGTGCACAAAATGACAATCAATGTGCAAGCAAAGCCATTGAAACCGTTTTTAATTCATAAGGAGTTAGTTCAACATGACAAAATCATTTATTGCTTTATCTTCGTTATTTATAGCTTCGGCTACATTTGCACAAACTAATCCGCTGAGTGTGCATGTGTTAAATTTAGAAACGGGTTTACCCTCTTCTCAGGTTGAAGTCGTTTTAGAAAAAAACACCAATAATCAGTGGGTAAAACTCAACCAGCAAGTGACCGATTCAAATGGTCGTATTACTGCACTCTATTCAGAAAATAAAAAACTAGAGCAAGGCGTTTATAAAGTTACCTTTAAAACTGAAGACTGGTTTAAAAAGAACAAACAGCAAACGTTCTTTAGTGAAGTACCTGTGATTTTTAAAGTGGACGGCAGCGTAAACCACTACCATATTCCATTACTGCTCAGCCCTTACGGTTACTCAACCTACAGAGGCAACTAAAATAAAAAAGCCTTTATCTGTTTTTAGACAGATAAAGGCTTGTGTTAGAAAATTTTACTACGAACAAACACCATTCGTGATCACTACTTTTTTGTTTGAATCTAATGCCACAATTGAAGAAGAAACCGAATTAATAATCTGGCCCATCGCCTCACTTGAAGCACTTACAATTGCATCCATTTTCTTAGCTTTCTGATCAATTGGCTGTTTAAACGCAATTCGACAATTGAGCTGAGATCCTGCATTGGTAATGACTTTTGGATTAGATGACTCTAATTGAGTTGGGGGTATTTGACGCTTCACGACCCAAGACACCGCAATATTAATATAACTTTTATCAACAATATCAAAATGAGAAAAGTCTGTAGAAACTCGATATAAAGGCTGATTGTTTCCAGCAAGCCCACTGCTATAACTGTCAATTGCGCCTAATTTTTGCTGTAAACCTGCCGATAGAGTATCGCGTAATTGTGTACTCATAGTCGACGTCCAGCGCTCATTGTTTAACACCGTAGACTTGCCACTACTGTCTTGTAGCACCAAAGGCGCACGGTCTAAACGGTCTGGAAGACCAACTGGTAGAACTTCAATAACTCGAATACTTGAGCTCACTGCCGGAGTTATTTTAGGACTAATCGTATAGTAGTTCGGCGTTGGTGAACTCGAACAGGCCGTCATAGCAACTACCGTAAAAAACAGACCGCTCCCAAGCAGCCATTTGGCTGCTTTAGGATGTTGAAAAGATAGAGTGTTTTTATTTTTCATCATCGGCCTCTGGTGTCTTACCACGAATAATTGATTCAGGATGTTGCTCAATATAATCTGCCATGAGCTGTAATGAAGCTGCTGCACGTGTCATTTGTTGCAATGCTTTACGTACGTCTTGTTGTAACGGCGCATCGCTCGACAAAATAGACTCAGACGATCTTACAGTTTTACGAACATCGTCCAAAGTTGCTTGTAAACCAGGTGCAACTTTACCATCTAACTGTTTAACCAGCTTGTCGGTAGACTCAATAGCTGTATTCATATTCTTAAGCGTTTTACGAACATCTTGCCCAATTTCAACTAATGGGAATTTAGTTAATTTATCGGCAATTTGAGAAACCTGTGCCTGTAAGCCACTCAACTCTGTTGGAGTGGTTGGAATCACCACACGGTTATCACTCAAAATTTGTAAGCTAGCTGGTTTCGCTTTAGGGAACTTATCTAAGGCAATATAGTTTTGGCCTGTTAAGAGGTTGCCCGTTCTCATTTGCGCACGCCATCCATGCTCAACAAAATCTTTGAAAATGTTGCTATTTGGATTGAGTGCCTGTCCATTTTCAACACGTGATGGATAAATGACCGCCTCAACGCGCATACGAATTTGCTTATAGTTATTATAGAACTCCGCATTAATCGATTTAACATTACCAATTTCAATACCCATGAAATCAATTGGCGCACCAGCAGCTAAACCGCGAAGTGAATGATCGAAGTACATAATCACGCCACGCGGCTGACCATCTGGTTCTTTGAGCGCATCGGATTTTGAGTCCCAAAGATTAAAGCTGCTCTTATTGGCCGCTACAGTCGCATTTGAGTTTTCAGGGAAACCAAAAGCAATACCGCCAGCAACAATACTTGCAAGCGACTGAGTATCTAAATTAAAGCCTGAAGCATTCAAACTCACATCTATACCACTTGCCTGCCAAAAGCGTGTGTCTGTAGTCACAAACTTATCGTATGGTGCACGAATAAAAGTCTGAAGCTGCACACTTTTACCGTCATCAGCTAGCTTATAAGCAGTAATTTGTCCGACGTTAATTCGCCGGTAATAAATCGGCGATCCGATATCTAAAGATCCCAAGTCATCGGCTTTCAAAAAGAATTCTTTACCCGGCACATCGGAAGTAATCACTGGTGGTATTTCTAAACCCGTAAATTCAAGTTTTTTCTCGGGTGACTTACCGCCATCTACTTCAATATATGAACCTGATAATAAGGTGTCTATGCCTGAAACGCCACCTGTCCCAATACGTGGTCGTACTACCCAAAAACGTGAATCTTGCGCGGCAAAGTTGCTGGCATTTTTACGTAAATCAATTCGCGCAATAATATGCGAGCGGTCATCGGCTAGATCAATTTGCCGTACAACACCAATATCAACCTGCTTATAGCGCACAGTTGTTTTACCTGCAACTAAGCCTTCTGCTGTACGAAAAGATACTTCAATTGTTGGCCCATTAGAGAGCAACGCTTTCACTGCAAGTGAAAGTGCAATTAAAAGTGCAACCAATGGAACTATCCAAATTAATAGAGGTTTCCACCGATTTTTCTTTTCTTGCGGTTCTGGTAAATCATTCATGTTTTCCAGTTCAACATCAGTCTCATGATGATCTGATGTACCGCCGTTTGTTTTGTTTTCAGACATACTCATTTTTCTTTTATTGACTGGGATTAATGGAATCATTATTCAAGGACGAATGCTCTGCCTGAATAACTGTGGTTTTTTCCGAAGAAAAATCATTGGGTTTATTGGTATTTTGGGATGCGTAAAAATTATCCCAAATAATACGTGGGTCAAAACTTAAAGATGCAAACATGGTTAAGACTACAACTGCACCAAAAGCAATTGAACCTGGCCCTGCCAAAATAGTCGCAAGCGATTGAATCTGAATAAGTGCAGTTAATAAAGCGACCACAAAGACGTCAATCATAGACCAACGTCCGACAAACTCTACAATTCGGTAAAGTTTGATACATTGCTCTGGTGAAAATTTCCAAGCTGCCGATGACTGTATATATACAACCAATAATAGGAAATACAAAATAAATAGCTTAAGCATCGGAATAAAAATACTGGCCATGAAAATGACCACCGACACTAAATAGTCTCCATTTTGCCAAAAATAAATCACACCACTCATGATGGTGTCTTTCTGGCTGCCTAAAAGTGAATCGGTTATTGTCATCGGCAGTACGTTAGCCGGTATATACAAAATAGTTGCAGCAACAACTAGAGCAAAGGTACGGTTTAAACTTCCCTGTTTGCGCTCATGCAGTACACTACGACATCTAACGCAGCGTAAAACTTTATTCTTTTTAGCAATTACTACTTTATCTACTTTTGATGAGTTTAATAACCCACAGCAGTGACACAATATCAGCGATAGATCTTTGGCTCGTGGATATTGCTTTAGAACCATATCGGTATTTTCGGCCTTGAGTGCAGTCACTTTTTTTATCGTTTTCATAATTGTGACCTGTCAATTTCGTTCCATATATCACTCACCTTTATGGACGTAATATAAACCATCAATAGGCTCAAGACCGCAAATGCCCACAAGGCAATTTCTGGAATAACAAGCACCATACCCATTAACTTTACAAGGGTGACCAAAATTCCAATCAGGAATACCTCAACCATTCCCCATACTCTCATAAAATAAAGCGTTCGTAAGGCAACTACTAAAAACTTTGGTCGTCTTTTAAATATACTGACCGTACCCAGTACATAGGTCATTAATAACAAATATGAAAGTGGCACAATAAACGTGGTAATTAAAATTAAGATACCGACAAAAGCTCGATCATAATGAAACATGACCCATACGGCACCCAATAAAGTGGTTTCAGATATATTCCCTTGCAGTTCAATCTTTACAATCGGAAAGCTGTTGGCAATAACAAATACGATTAAGGCCGTTAAAATGAGGGCCAATAAAGTCGTAAATGGTTTAGTATGCCGATAAAGCTCTGCACCACAGCAAACACAATAAGCTCTTTTTCCATAAGCAAGCGGAACTCTACGATAGACGGTATCGCACTCCTCGCAACCTGCTAATTCTTTAAGCTTCATAGGCATACTCTAAGGGCTATTCTTTAACTGTTTTACACAAACTCTTTTATTACTAAGTTAAATTAAAATATAAATCAATCTAAAAACTATACTGGGCAATACAAATTTGAGAATAAAAAATTACCGCAGATGCTGTTCAATATATTGTTGAAACTGCTGAATAATATGTACTGATTGTGTGGTGGAATTGAAATAAAGACCAAAGTTTAAAGTCTCCAGTTCAGGCAGTACATCAGTTTCTATGGTCTGAATATCTAGTGGAATTTGAAAACATGATCTTAGACTAATGCCAATCCCCGCCCGTATAGCAGGCCATAACCCTTGGACTGAGTTACACTCATAAGCAATATGCCAAGCAATACCCTTTTGCTCAAGTACCTCAATCGCCATTTGTCTTAAAATACAAGGTTGTTGTAATACCACAAGTGGTATGGAGGCTCTATTTTCAATGATTTGCAAGATATGGGGATGAGGACAGAATAACCATTTTGTCTCTACACTTTTAAGCTCATGAAAGTTTTTAATTACTGGTTTTTGCTGCCATATAAGTGCTAAATCAAGCTCTTGCTTTTGTACTTTATCAATCAAGTTAAGGTTGCGGTCAACCCGAATTTGAAACTGTACGTTTGGATGCTGCAACATAAACTGAGCGATAAGTTGCTGTAAGGTTCCTTCAGCAAAATCTTCTTGTAAACCAAAACGAATGACTCCACTTGCTTGAGTCTGATGCAGCTTTAAAAGCACTGTATCATTCAAAGCCAACATGTTTTTTGCATGGCTCAACAATAATTCACCACTTGGGGTTAATTCTAATAGCCGCCCCTGTTTTCTAAGAAGCTGGCAACCTGTTTGTTGCTCTAGCTTTTTTAATTGCGCACTAATTGCGGCCGGTGAACGACATAAGTGTTGTGCTGCTAGCTGATAACTCCCAAGCTCGATTCCTTTAACGAATGCACGTAAGGCATCTAAATCAAGATTGGTTGGGGGTTTAGCATAATCATTCATAAAAACCGAATTATTAGTTAGAAAAGTTTTGATTTTTTTAACTATACCAAACTGCCATATTAGCAACAACAGCATCAATGTTGAGTTCTAAAATGTTCAGAAAAATTGATATTCATAATTTAGAAATGATTTCGCCCAAACTTTATGAGTTCGGCAAAGACTATTTATTTGGGGATATCTGGCAAAGACAGATGCTTGATACTCAAACACGTTGTTTTATTACGATCACTGCGCTTGTTTTACAAGGGCGTTATTCACAGCTCGAATGGCATATAAAAAATGCCTTAACTAAAGGCATCACGAAAGAACAAATTATTGAAGCTATTACCCATCTTGCTTTTTATGCAGGCTTACCTACGGCCATTTCAGCACTTGAACATATGCCAGAGGAGATATGGTCATGCCCATGATTCGCTTTACAACCAGTTATGCATATACAGATCATGAAAAAGCTCAGATATCGAAAATTGTGCAGACTTGTATGGAAAGTTATTTTGATACTCCCCCAAATGATTGCTTTCATTTCTTTGAGCACTTGGCTCAAGGCAATATATATGTTGATCCTGATTACTGGGTAAAATCTTCACGCACTGAAAAATTTATGCTGCTATACATCACTTCTGGTAAAGCCAGAACAGCTCAGCAAAAATTAGATTTAATGCAGCATGTAACAGCACAGCTCCATCAAAAATTTAAGATTCCAGAGCAAGATATTATGTTTGTGATTGTGCAAAATAGCCCAGAAGATTGGTGCTTTGGTCATGCGCAACGAGCAGATAGTTACTTAAAAATGTTAGCTTCGAAACAGTAATTTCAAAGTTTTAAATCGCTATAAACCACTATTTTTAAGGTAATAAACATTTTTAAATATCAAGCTTCCATAACACGAAGCTTTTTATTTAAAAATGAAAATCCCTTAAGTTGAGTTTATATTATTCCTTTAAGATAAGTCTTATTATGAAGATTTATTTAAATGTATTCCAAATATATTAAACTTTAAATTATGCTATCTAGTTAACAGAAACTCATTTTTTAAGTAGATTATTTTTTAATTTGAATAAAAACCATTACTTAAACGACAGTAAAAATATTAAATTACTATATATCAATAAATTACATAAAAAATATGCAAAAAAATTAATTCAAAGACAATTTTATTTCATAAAATATTCTTTATATTATTGTAAAAAAATTTTACCTCACATTCAAAACCAAAGCTGATTTAATCACTCAGAATTAGTGACATACATACATCACAAGCACTTTAAACGACTTATTTTCTATAACTAAACTTAAGAAAATCATTAGACTTGAAGGTTTGCTTAAGTAATTTTCATATAGTATTTTAAAAATGAAAAATAAATAAATTTATATATTAAAGATAGATCTAATAATAAAAGTGAGATCAAAATGATTGAATGGTTACAAGGTGTTTTAAAACATAGCCCCGAAATATTATTGTTCTTATCACTCGCAATTGGCTTCTGGATTGGACAGTTCCAGTTTGGAAAATTTCAGTTTGGTGGAGTCGCAGGCTCCCTACTTGTAGCAGTCGTTCTAAGTCTTATCGGTGTACCTGTTGATAACGGCGTTAAAGCAATTTTATTTGCGCTCTTCATTTACGCCGTAGGCTTTGAAAGTGGACCCCAGTTTTTTAAATCACTCGGTCCACAGTCTATAAAAGAAATTCTTTTAGCCGTATTTATGGCAGTGTGTGGTTTAGTCACCGTTTTAGTCATGGCTAAAATTTTCCATCTCGATAAAGGCTTGGCGGCTGGACTCGCGGCTGGTGGTATGACTCAATCTGCAATTATTGGTACTGCCGGAGATGCCATTTCTAGACTCGATCTGCCTCTGGCTGAGATTCAAAGACTTCAAGCAAATGTCGCGATTGGCTATGCGGTGACTTACATTTTCGGTTCATTGGGCGCAATCATTGTATGTGTAAATATCTTGCCTAAATTTATGGGTAAAGAAATTCACGACGATGCTTTAAAAGCTCAAAGTGAACGACTTAAAGGTGCTTTTGAACTCGCACCGGGTCAGGAACTGGCAATGCCGGAAATTGTTGGGCGTATTTATAAAGTTAAACAAGCCAATGGACACACTATTGCGGAACTTGAAGCAAAAGAAGCAAGCATTACGATTGAACGGTTAAAACGTAAAGATCAGTTTATTGATGTTGCTCCTGAACTCACTTTACAAACAGACGATGTGGTATTGCTGGTCGGTCGCCGTGCCAGTGTAGTTTCCGTAGCCGAGCAAATCGGACCCGAATTGCAATCATCGCAGGGTATGGAAATGATTATGGATACCAGCGATGTCATCTTAAGAAATTCCAAATACATTAACCGTACCTTAGGTGATATTAAGGCCAATACTCCAGCCTATTTGAAGCACGGTATTTATGTACTTGCGATTAAACGTAACGATGAAACTCAACCTTTAAGTGACGACACCGTTCTAAAGCAAGGTGATGTCGTTACTGTCTATGGTACAAAAAGTGACCTCGATCGTTTAGTGAAAGAAGCTGGTAAAGCCTTACCTGAAAGCCTAAAAACAGACTGGATTTTTCATGGTGCAGGTCTTGTCGTTGGTTTAGTGATCGGTCTTTTTGTGATTCGTTTAGGCGATGTGCCATTAACGCTTGGCGCTGGCGGTGGTGCTTTACTATCGGGTCTTCTATTTGGTTGGATTCGAAGTCGAAATCAGGTACATGGCAATATGCCGTTAGCGGCTTCACAGCTTCTTAAAGACTTAGGTTTGGCAGGCTTTGTTGCAGCGGTTGGCTTACAATCAGGTTTACAGGCCATTCAAACCATTAAAGAAAGTGGTCTTTCACTCTTTATGATTGGAGTAGTTGTAACACTGGTTCCGTTGCTGCTTTCCATGCTGTTTGCTCGTTATGTTCTGCGTTATAGCAACGTTGCGGTAATGGCTGGAGCGCTATCTGGTTCACGCAGTGCAAACCCTGCTTTTGGTGCCATCTTAGACAAAGCAGGCAACTCAATTCCGACTGTTCCTTTCGCAATCACCTATGCCCTCGCAAATGTGTTCTTGACCTTACTCGGACCACTAATCGTAGGCTTAGCCTGATTTTATACATTGAATTAGAAATTTTATTCATCTCACTATAATTAAGGAGACGTCCCATGGGGAAAGTCGATTATTCTAAATACGCAAAACTCAGTCCATTTGAACTGAAAGATAATTTAATAGAATTAGCTCAAAGCCGAACTGACCGCATGATGTTAAATGCTGGCCGAGGCAATCCGAACTTTCTTGCGACTATCCCACGCCGAGCATTCTTTCAACTAGGTCTGTTTTCGGCAACCGAATCCGAGTTTTCGTTTTCTTATATGCCAGAAGGTCTAGGTGGCTTCCCTCGTCCTGTTGGACTCCAGTCACGTTTTGACAGCTTCATTTTGGAAAACCGCGATAAACCGGGCGTTGTCTTTTTAGGTAAAGCCGTATCTTATGTACGCGACCAATTAGGCTTAGACCCAGATCTTTTTTTACTTGAAATGGTTGAAGGGATTTTAGGCTGTAACTATCCCGTACCAGACCGTATGCTTCGAGTAAGTGAAACGATTATTAAAGAGTACGTCTTACGAGAAATGGGCGTACAAGGTATGCAAAAAAGAGACTTAGATTTGTTTGCTGTTGAAGGCGGAACAGCCGCAATGGCCTATATTTTTAACTCATTAAAAGAAAATAAAATTATTAAAAACGGCGACCGCATTGCCATTGGTAGTCCTATTTTTACACCATATCTGGAAATTCCGAAACTTAATGACTACCAACTTGAAGAAGTGCTCATTGAGGCAGCCCCTAAACTCGGTTGGCAATATCCAGAGTCAGAGCTTAGAAAGTTAGAAGATCCGTCTATTAAAGCATTCTTCCTAGTCAACCCAAGTAACCCGCCATCGGTAAAAATGAGTGATGAAGGTCTTGCGATTTTGGCGGATATTGTCAAAAAACGCCCCGATCTGATCATTTTGACAGATGATGTTTATGGTACTTTTGCCGATAACTTCAAATCACTTTTTGCGATCTGTCCTGATAACACCATTTTGGTTTACTCATTCTCTAAATACTTTGGTGCAACTGGTTGGCGACTTGGGGTCATTGCACTTTCAAATAACAATGTGCTTGATAAACAAATTGCGAATTTATCGAAAAAAGAAAAGAAAGAGCTTGAAGAGCGCTATTCATCTTTAACTACAGACCCATCAAGTATTAAGTTTATTGACCGTTTAGTTGCAGACAGCCGTAATGTTGCTTTAAACCATACTGCAGGCTTGTCTACCCCACAACAAGTGCAGATGGTTTTATTTGCACTATTTAATATGATGGACTCACGCCAAAGCTATAAAAAAGCAGTTAAATCTGTTGTTCGTGAACGCGATGCAGCACTCTATCGACAACTTGGCGTCGAGGTTCCAACAGATCCAAATGCTGTGGACTACTACACCCTTGTTAACCTTGAAAACACCTCACGCACTCTCTATGGAGATGAGTTTGCCGACTGGGTGATGAAAAATAAAAATCCGACCGAGCTATTATTTAGAGTAGCAGATGAAACAGGTGTGGTTTTATTGCCGGGTTCTGGCTTCGGTGTGCAGCATCCTTCTGCCCGTGCGTCATTGGCTAACCTTAATGAATACCAATATGCTGCTATTGGTGACTCTTTAAGACGCTTCGCAGATGAAGCTTATGCCGAATATTTAAAAACCAAAAAAGGAAAATAAGTACATATAAAAAGTGAGGCTCTAGCAGCCTCACTTTTTTACAACCTATTTATTCATTGTTTATCTAGGTTTTACAAATAGTCACTCCACCATCGGCGAGTACAGCACTGCCTGTAATAAAGCTTGCATCATCACTTACTAAAAAGAGCGCCACTTTTGCAATTTCATCGGGTTCTGCTAAACGTTTCATGGCATGTATGCTTTTTACAAACTCTAAAACTTCTGGCGAAGAAGCGGCTTCTTGACCCATTGAAGTATTTGTTCCTCCGGGTAAAAGTGCATTTACTCGAATGCCTGACGTTGCATATTCTGCTGCCATCACTTTGGTTAGACCAATGAGTCCTGCTTTGCTTGCAGCATAAGCCGCCATTTGAGGAAACCCGATATGATGACCAACAAAAGATGATGTAAACAGTATTGAACCATAGCCTTGCTTTAACATGACTTTAAGCTGCTCTCTGGCAGACTGAAACGCACTGGTTAAATTATTCTGAAGAACATAATTCCAATTGTTATCGGTTGTGTCGTGAGTCAGTTGATATTCTCCCAACAGGCCTGCGTTATTAAATGCAATATCTAACCTGCCATAATATTGCGTAGCCATATCAATTGCTTTTTGCATGGTTGTCGGGTCATTAAGATCCCCTGCAATAAATTGCGCAACGACTCCGTCTTGATTCAAACTATCGCAAAGCTCCTTTAAAACACGCTCACGGCGTGCAACCAAAATAACTTTCGCTCCTTCGGCTACAAATAACGACGCGGCACTTAAACCTATACCCGAACTTGCACCCGTAATAATAGCCACTTTGTCTTTTAATCTGCTCATACTCACAATTCCATCTTTATTAAATTGATGGATATATTTTGAGTAACCCGAAGAAAATAGACTCTCTGATTCTTGCTGTTTTGAAAAAATTAACTCTATAAAAACAGCCTACTAAAACAATTTTAGTTTCGTGCCAGTCCTGCTTCTTTCTCTAATAATGCACGTTTACGCTCCACGCCCCAACGATACCCCGAAATAAAACCATCATTTCGAACAACACGATGACATGGAATAGCAACAGCTAACATATTTGCAGCACATGCCCCTGCAACAGCCCGAACCGCTTTAGGTGAACCTATTTTTTGGGCTATATCAGAATAACTAGCTGTCTGCCCCGCAGGAATTTCTTTCAAGGCTTGCCATACTCTTTGTTGAAATGCAGTCCCTTGAATATCTAGAGGTAAATCTAATCCGATTTGTGGCGCTTCAATAAACCCGACAATATGCGCAATCAGTTGCTCAAACTCATCATCACAGCCAATTAAATCGGCTTCCGGAAATTTATCTTGTAAATCATTTAAAAGCTTTTCAGGGTCATCACCTAGCAAAATTGCACAAATTCCTTTCTGGCTTTGGGCAACTAAAATGTCTCCTAAAGAGCACGCTCCTATGGCGAAAAAAATACGCACCCCCTTACCGCCAGATTTCCATTCTTTCGCTGTCATACCTAATAGCGAATTTGAATTTTCATAGAACTGACTATTTGAATTAAAACCTGCATTAAATATTGCATCAGTCACACTAATATTTTCGTCTAGGTTGTCTCTTAGCTTTTTACTTTTATGGGCGTCGGCATAGCCTTTAGGTGTTAGGCCTGTAATTTGCTTAAAAACTCGGTGAAAATGATATGCGCTCATTCCTACATGATCTGCCACATCTGATAAAGACAAGTTTTCTTCATGTAGTTCGATGTATCTACACGCTTTCTCGATTTTCTCTACAAGCTTTGGATCGTGTGCATTTGAGAGTCTGTTTTGTATTTTTTGGCTTGCGCGATAACCATTTTTCTCGGCTTGCACGGCACTCTCGAAGAAAACTACATTTTCTTTTTTAGGCAGTCTTTTTGTACTTGATGGCAGACAATACATACCTGAGGTTTTCACGCCATAAACAAAATATGCATCAGCTTCTGCATTACGATCAACAATTGCTTGCCATCTATCTTCGTCTGTTATCCACTGATTTTTCATTTTGCTCACCTCAATTGCAATTTAATATTTAATGACTTATTTTCGCAACTTTGTTGATAAGCAAAACTCTTGGTATTGCTATTTTAATCTTTTCAACGCAAAAACATTCCAATGCAACTTTACTCCAAGCACACCCAATAAAATTAAAGCTGCACCTAAAATTTGAGTATGGGTCAGCAGATGATCAAAGAAGAAATAATCAATTACTATGGTCGATATAGGATAGATAAAAGATAAGATCGCAATGTTATTTAAAGGTATTTTCTTAATTGCCGAGTACATCAAATAATAAAGAAATGCTGTGTGTAAAACCCCTAACCCAAGTACAAACAGCCATTGTTGGCCTATCGGTGGATTTGCAAAAACCGAAATAAACGGAATCATAACAATGGCTCCACTTAAGGTTTGTATAAGCACAATTAATAAAGGCGGCGTGTTAGTTAGTTTTTTAGTCATTAGAACCGATATTGAATACAGTGTAGTAGCTATAAGAACCAAGCCTAAACCTGCTAACTCACTGGAGTTGACCGAGGCACTACCTAAACCAATAATTACAATTAGCCCAGCAAAAGCAACTAGGGTCCATAGCACATCATTTTTATTTAGCTTTTCATGAAAGACCAAAGCCCCTAAAAATAAAATCACAAACGGGTTTACGTGATAAACAATCGTGGCTAAAGAGATAGAGGTTTTAGGAAAAGCAGCAAACAGCAGAACCCAGTTAAAAATAATAAGTAAGCCCGAAGTCACCATTAGAAATAGTTCTTTTTTGCGAAAATATACTTTTTTAAAATGACTATAAAACAAACAGATGGGTATTAAGCATAAGGCTGATATAAGGCAGCGGAAAAATACGATGTTTATTGGTGATTGACCTGATTTAATCACAAATAGGCCAATACTCCCTGAAAGTAGCATGGCTACGACCATTTCAAGTGTGCCGACTTTTGTTTTTAACTTGTGTTCATCCACAGCTTTCTCCAATAGTTTTATATCGTTAATTATTCGGCTCATTTATGTTTATCTAATTGAGTAGATTTTTTTAGTTTCAAATATATAAAACTTAAATTATTTAGTTATTTAATATAAAAAAATAATATATCTTGCTCATTTAAACTTTAAGAAAAAATAACTATTTAAGAATTTATCTGGAAAATAGAGACATACCGAACGATGTGCCAAGTGAAGCAAACATCTCTAAAATTTGATAAATCTCATTAAATTAAACATTAGATTTTTATAGATTAGATGATAATCCAAGATATGCGATTAAATACATACAGTTCTGTCTTTCTTTTGTCTAAATTTCAACCATATCGACTAGTCTAACAGTCCTTCTATCAACTAAAATACCAAGCTTAATTCTTCAACAAAATGCAATAAGCCCTTATGAATGCACAAATAAAATTAAAAAAACCATCAAAACGAGAAATTATTCTAAGAACAGCAACTCAGCTCTTTATTCAGGAAAGTTATATTGCTGTCGGTATAGACCGAATTATTGCTGAATCTGATATTGCCAAAGCGACCTTTTATAAACATTTTCCATCTAAAGAAGAACTGGTGGCCGCTTGCCTACAGGAACTAAAACTTGATATCCAAATTGCGGTAGAAGAGCAAATATCTGCACGATCAGTTCCTTTAGAAAAATTAGAACAACTCTATATGTGGTATATCAATTGGGTAAATCAAAATGGTGCCAGAGGATGCCCATTTCATAAAGCACGAATGGATGTAGGAAGCTTATATCCAACTATTCATGTCGTGCTGGATGAATATCGAAATTGGTTATTTGACACTACCAGTTCTATTTTTAAAGAATTAGAAATAAAGGATCCTATAACGCTCACTCATTTATTCCTCTCTCTCCTCGATGGCTTGATTAATGCGTCTGTTTGCGAAGAAAATCCAATTGAACCAGAGAAAACGTGGAACTATATCAATACATTAATTGAGCTAGAGACAACCTAACCGGAAATCCAACCCTGTATTTTCTAACGAATTGAATTTAAATGAAAATTTAATCTCAGAAATATAAAATTTAATTTATTCAGCTATTTAATATGAAAATTAATTTTGACGTTAAATTTGTTTCTGGTTTAGTAGGTTCATTAAATATTCAAGTGATACCTATGGACCTCGATAGAAATGAAAATTGTATCGACTCTATAGTTGTTGATGAAATTGCTTTTTCACTCGTTGAAAATTTATTTAACCGAGATAAAGAAAAGTTTTTTCATTGGGGAAATACTTTTATAGACTCTGAAAATATCAAAGAAATTATAAAAGATTTGTATAAGCTTCATTCATTTATAAATCAGTTAGATAAATACGATAAGACGTTAAAGCTCATTTTCGAAAAAGAAACAAAATGGTTTGCAAATCACTTCAATTTTTTTAAACCACAAGCTCTCAACATGATCATAGAAATTACCAAATTTCTTGAGAGAGTCGAAAAAAAATATGACGGCATTACCGTAATAGGTATTTAGCGACCCAAGCTCAATAGCTTGGGCGGCAATGAGTTGTTAGATTACCCTCATCAAATAGTAATCTAACAACTTAGTTTGTTCTTCAATTTTATCTGAAATTAAAAGCCTCAAAATTGCTCCGTCTATCATAAATACCAACAACTCAGCTTCTGTATATGAAGCCATTTTTTTAGTTTCTGCTATAAGGCAGAAAATCTCATTTTTTAGCCAACGTCTATAACGCACAGCACTTTGGTAAGCATGAGGATAAAGTAATTTAGTTTCAAAAACCGCTTTAAACAGTAGGTAATAAGCGCTATTTAAGTCGGCATGTAAAAGATAAATTTGTCTGAGTTTATTAGTCAAAGTGGAATATTGGGTTGTTTCTAGTACCTCTCTTACTTTTTCCATGAGTGTTTCTTTTTGCAGTAACAGGCATATTTCAATAAGGCCTGCTTTTGAGTGAAAATAGTTGTAAAGCGTACCTTTTGCAATTTTGGTTTCTTTAGCAATCAGGTCTACGCCTACATTATGGAACCCATGTATCGTCATAAGTTGAATGGTAGTTTGAATTACATGTAGTTTTTTGGAAGATGTTTCTAAATTTCGCATAGTTTTACCGCTTAAAATAATTTTTTGTTGTATATAAAAGAGATATAAATACCCTCACTCTTAAAATGAGTGCTAAATACAGGTATAAGAAAGCCGCACAATAATGGTGTGCTTGCCTATCTCAGTTTTATTGTGGCTATGATTTTTGGTCGTAACGATTCTTAAGGCGTAGAAAACCTAGAGTCGATTAAACCGTTTTATAGACTTTTTAAGCGGTATGGGCAGAGAAAATTTGGCAAAGGCCAATAAAGAAGAATTAGTACGCATGGAGGACTCCTCATGTCTAAAGAAGTTCTACCGAATCACTGTCAAACGATTATGGTGGCAGAACGAGAGAAGGTTGACAGACTGGTTAGACGCCAGCACACCCTAGGGTGTCCCTCTCCCGTCCTACCGCTACGGGAGGAGACGAGGAGCTTACACACAAGACTATTCCTCAGAAGGAATAATTCTGATGTGGTCTAAATCAGCCTGTCAAAGCCGGCTGGCAATGTAGGCCAGCAGGCAAAGGATAGTGCTCTACCCTATTACAGTCAAGCATACAAAATGATATTTGTTTTAAAATAGATCATTAAAAAGTAAAGATAAATAATTAAAATTTATTGTTAAATTGGGGTTTATAAAACACTGACATAAGGCTAAGTAGCTATTATTTCTTCTTTAAAGATTTCAAGTAAATTGATTTAAATTTTATAAAAATCATAAATTCAATTAACTACATAGGTATTAATTTCATAAATAATAAATTAATAAAAGCTCATCACTGGTGAGGTAAATAGGTAAGTTTATCAGGGCATTTCTTTTTCAAGTGGTTTACGGGTATATGGTATAAATTCTTTTTTGATTGCTCCAAATAATTGAAAATTTTGCTTAGCCATATTTAAACTAATACCATTTGCTCCTCCCATATAATCAGGATCTTCGTTCTGAACATTGTCATCTTCCCAAAAACAAACTGCACAGATATCGAACGA
The DNA here is from genome assembly GCF_035615275.1 of Acinetobacter sp. IK23. NCBI lineage: Bacteria > Pseudomonadati > Pseudomonadota > Gammaproteobacteria > Moraxellales > Moraxellaceae > Acinetobacter > Acinetobacter sp. IK23. The sequence continues at coordinate 20,101 of NZ_JANBNX010000008.1, read as the reverse complement.
ACCATACGGCAACTCATCAAATGTAAGATAACCACAGCAAGGGCATGCGTAAGACACTATTTTCTCCTATCTTTATCTATATAGACTTATTCAAAGATGAACTTGCAAAAAAGCAGCTAAGGTAATATTTTAGAGCAATTACTCTAAAATGAGATTTAATAATGAAAAGTATAAAAATTGGTTCATATCAATGGATGCAAGCTACAAATGGTCAACTCAATTTCAAAGAAAAAATTAAATTAATTCAAAAAATTATGATGCCTAGCATCCTGAATTCCATAAAAATAAATTATCATAGATTTCAAACTAGCAATGATTTTGATATCGGAAAAATTGTAATACCAGATACTCAAATGATTAAAATCGCACTTGAAGAACTAGAATCAAAAGCAAGTATATCTATCTACAATCATTCATGGCGAACATACTTTTGGGGAGCCGCACTAGGCAATTTACAAAAAAGATACTTTGATCATGAATCACTCCTAATAGCTTCACTTTTTCATGATATTGGTCTAACTGAACAACATATTCATGATAAAGGTTGCCAATGTTTTACGTATGAAAGTGCTAAACAATTTGAGAAAAAGGCAAAAGAATATAACTTTGATGAGAAGAAAAGCGTAGTGATTAAAGATGCTATATGTCTACACATGAATGGATATATAGATGAATCTGATCCAGCGGAGGTTATTCTATTACAGCAAGGAGCATCTTGTGATGTGATCAGTGACAATCAATATAGACTGCCCTTATCATTTAGAAATGAAATCTTAGAAAAATACCCTAGAAAGCAATTTAATAAAGAATTTATTGAACTTATTAATCTAGAAAGAAAACATATCCCTAATTCAAGGACTAGTTTATTGTCTAGACTGGGCTTACCAATCATGATTAAGTCAAATTTATATAAAGAATAATTAAAAATTTAAGTCATGAGAAACTTCAATTAATGGCTGTCTTATCTTTCTAGTGCGAATAGATTTTAAATTTATGCCATTCCATAACTACATGTTAAAAATGGCTATCAAAACATGACTTAAACAATTCAAATCACTATACTTTTAAAAGCAAAACTTGCTTAAAACAAAAAAGCCAATTCTTTCGAATTAGCTTAATTACAACAGACCAGCTTTACTTGAAAATTGCTTTTTGATTTTATTGTTCGCAACAATCTTCATCTTTTCTTTTTATAAGCTTAAATTAGCTGTTCATTATGACAAGATGATTAAAAAAAAATCGCCCGAAGGCGATTACTGAAAAATCGTACCTTTTATAACACTTTTACTTTTCCAATTTTTTTGTAAAAGCTTGAGAGTTAAAGTACTCGGTTATTTCTTCACCCTGATTTTCAGTTTTTTCAACTGGCAAAGCCACTGAATCAAACTCTAGTCTTAAACTAATAAACTCAGGAATAAACTTTTTAATTGGAGGTGGAGTTTTAGGTCCGCCTTCAGTAATTTTTTCAATAAATCCCGCTAACCATAAAACATACTCATTTTCGTGATCGTAATGGGGTACTAAACTTATATCAATTTTTACTTTACACTCGTTAAGTGGTTTGCTAAATAATTCATTAAAATCAATATAGTTGTACTTAAGTTTAAATACAGTTCCAACGATTTCTTTACGAATAAATGTCATTAGATGATTAAAATTTTCAATGGTATCTTCTGTGAAGAGCTCACTGTCTTTAACTTTTCTATAGACACTTTCTGCAATCATTAGATATTGAGGCATCAAAGTATCCTTAATTTGTTGGGTGGTATTTGCACCACCTCTAAAGTAAGTATGATTTAAGTTATGTAATAACATGTAACTATATGAAACATCATGTAAGTACTGTGTATTTTAAGTTAATATATATTTCAAATAAATTATAATTTCTGACATTATATTTATTAAAATTATTCAATATCAATAAAATCAATTATTTAGATTTTATTTTTTTAATTTAATCATTTAAATGTAAATCTAAATGATTCAAAAAAATCTAACTTTTAATAGTTTTTTGGTCTTATTAAAGCAAAACTGAAACTCAAACATTCTATCTAAAAAATGTCAAAATTCATATATTTTATTCAAAGTGAAAACTATGTCACACTTCAAACAAATTAGTATTTTGAGTACATATTCCACTAAGCCTGTAAGTCTATTATGCTTGAATTAACGAATTGTTAAATATGTATGATGGAACAGCAAACTTTATTACAAGAACTGAATTCTCTCATTGAATACTATTCAAAAAGAACCGATTGCCCCCCTACGCGAATACGCATCGGCTATAGAGCATATGCAAAACTCATGCAGTGCCCGCCCTTTGCAGATGAAGTAATGAACTCGGCACTAGATCCAAATAAACGTAAATATAAAAAGATAAAGATTAAAATTACCAAAGATGATGACCAATTAGAGCTTGAGTAAGCCTAAGATATCTAAATTGCTTTATTTTCTAGACAAAAATTCGAGCTGTTCTATGGCAAACTTTTTCAAGACTATATCGGATGAGTTAGCATAGTTATTTAAATATTCTAAAGACTTAGAACAATTTATATTTGTACCCAAGCCAAAAAATGCTTTGCGAGCAATTGTACGCAAGTCATCTTCCGCCATATAACTTGGGATGAAATTGATAGCTTTTTTAAAAAACTCCACCAAATTACAATTTCTGATTTTACTCACTGTAAAAACGATATCTTCATGTGCATCATGCCAATCCGAAAAAAAGATATTTAATAAGCCGAAATCTTCTTCTTGTAATACATAATCATCAAATATAAGAAATGCCAAATGTACTGCATCACTATTCTTCAAACTTTCGGCGATCTTTAATAATTCTTTTGCAAATAGATAGTCACTAATATCTTTAAAGTTTAATCGTCCTTTTAAAATTTTTATGGGAATTATCCCCAAATAACAACGTTCAATATTTGTTTCAAAGTCATTCACTTTAATTCTCTATTCAAAAGATCCAATTGCAGCAATACTTGCTCTTGCTCAGTTATTTTAGTTTAACAACATATCAGTATTTTTATAAAACGTTATTTATAATTTATAAAAAATTTAATTTTTTCAATTATTTAAAGACGAAAAGCCCATGGACTGAGCTTTTATCTTTTATACAAAACAGCTTTTAAAAGTCGACTTGTACTGGTAACAGCCGCTTAAGCATTTACTACATAAGCAGCAACTATTAATGCTGTAAGAAGTGATTTGTGAGTGTTCTTTATATTCATAACCTACATATATTATGATTATATTTGTAGAACAAAGTGAATCGAAATCGATAAATAAAATGCGAACAATTTGTTTTATATATAAAACAAACTACTATTTACTGTTGTAATATTATTTTCATAATTTAATAAAAGGTATTTAACTTGTATGCACATATTACAAAAAGACTATGTTAATTTATTTAAACCACATCTTATTGTCTACAAAACATCCGATTAAATTCCAAAAACCATTTTATAAAAACAAGAAAAATATAAAGAAAATTAACATTAACAATCATATAAAAATTAATCAATATGCATTCAAATACAATTATTTATAATTTATCCAACCATCATAATTGTCCTCTTTCATACAAATAGGTCAGTTGACCTATTTAAACCAGAAATAAATAAAATAAATAAGTCACTTGACCTATTTTATTGTTTTTGATTAAGTCATTTGACCTAATTTTAGTTTAATAGAGTTTAAATATTTTATTTATATTTTTCTAATTTCATGGTTTAGAATGACTTTTTTTAAATAGTACTTACAGGCTGGATAATGATCAAAATTGATACCTTTGATACTATACAAATTAAGAAGTCCTTTACCACACTAAAAGGACAAGAAAGAATAAAGCAAATCTTAAAAAATGCTGAAATAGTTTTTCTAACCAAAGGTTATTCTGGCTTTAGTATGAGAGGAGTTGCTGCACAATCAAATATTAGTTTAAGTACCTTGCAACATTATTTTCCCAATAAAGATATTTTATTACAGGCTTTACTTAATAAACTCACTTGTGACTACATACAAAGAATTGAAATTTTAATCAACTTAAATGCGAATGAACCACCTTTACATCGGTTCATGAATATTATTACCAATATAATATATGAAATAGAACAACCGATTATTACCAATACATTTAAGGAATTTTTTTCAATTTCAGATCATTTACCTTATGTATATGAATCATTGTCAACTATACAAAATTATAATCTTGAACTTATATATAAGATTATTTTACCTATTCATAATGAAATATCATCAGAAGAATATAAAGAAAGAGCCATTATTATAATTACACAGCTCAATGGATATTTAGTTCAGCATTCGAACAAGAATACAGATGAATGTTATAAAGAATTTCTAAGAAATATAGTTTTAAAAAATATATCAAGATTAGTGAGTGAACCATAAGATTAAAAACATAGGAGTCATTTCTCCTATGTTTTAATATAAAATCAGAATATAACATTTCGATCACTTCTTGCATTACTTTAAAAATAAAAATGATTAAAAAACAGACTATAATTATTTTAGTTGAACAATAAATTAAATAGAAAGATAATAACTTCAGTAATGAAAATTTAACTTTTTAAAATTTTAGAGAACTTTAATGAATAATGCTAAAGCATTAAAATTTATAAACTTTGTGTTAGCCTTCCTGTGGATATATCAGGGACTTGTCCCTAAAATAATTTTTATTAATGTTGATGAAATTTTTGTGTGGCAATCAATAGGTCTTTCTTTTGAATATGCAAAACTTGCAGGCCGTGCAAGTGGTTTAGGCGAAATTATTTTTGGTTTATTGTTTGTATTTATAAACCAAAAATATATTCACTATTTAAGTATTTTGGGGTTGTTGGGTCTATTGCTTTTAATTGGTTTTCTCATACCTTCAACGCTTATCTCACCTTACAACCCTATCGTCATGAATATTTCGATGATAAGTTTATCAGTCATCTATCTGCTTTTATTAAAAGAGCAAACGACTTATTTGCATAAAACTGCTCAATAACGGCCTAAATTTTTTAAAATTATATAGAGATTTCAATGAGTTTATCAAACCGTGAAGTAGGATGTGTGGTGATTACCGGAGGCACTAAGGGTATTGGTTTAGCACTCGCCAACGCGTTTTTAGAGCTTGGATGTTCGGTTGTGATCGCTGGCCGCAACTTAGAGTCTCTTAACCATGCACTTAGTTATTTAGAAACTCATTTCAATAAAGAAAAGTTCACTGGCCTATGCTGTGATGTCACTCAAATATCAGACCTACAAAACCTATGGGATGTTGCCATACAGCATTTTGCTCAAGTAAATGTATGGATTAATAATGCAGGAAGCTGCCACCCTACCAAGGACTTTGTTGACCTTCAATCCGATGAATTAAACGCAGCCATTTCTACCAATATTTTAGGCACAATGCTTGGTTCTCAAGTCGCTTTAAAAGGCATGCTCAAACAAGGTCATGGTCAAATCTTCAATATGGAAGGTTGGGGAAGCAACGGCGAATGGAGTGCTGGTATGACTGTCTACGCTACAACTAAAAGAGCGGTAAGTTATTTTAGTAAAGCACTTTATAAAGAGACTAAGTCGACCTCTATTTTAACTGGTACCCTCAGCCCAGGCATGGTGGCAACCGACTTGTTAGTTTCGTCTTGGACAAATGGCAACGTACAAAACTGGAAAAAGATGAAACGCTTATTTTTCTTTGTGATTGACCCACCTGAGGTGGTTTGTGCGTATTTAGCAAAACAAATTCTTCAAAACAAAAAAACCAACCGACGCATCGCATGGTTGACGCCTTGGAAGCTTTTCCTTAGATTTTTACAGCCGTATTACTGGCGCAGAAACCCGGTTAAAGGCACGGCGTTAGAACATCTATAGGTGGGTTTAATATGATTAACCAACTCACTTCATTAAATGACGGTTTGATTGGTAAACCCAGAAAATTTAGCAGTTAGCTACTCTTTCCTCTAGAAAAGCCTCAGTAAAAGTACTTCTAAGAAGACTTATTACTGAGGCTTATCATTAATCAATACTCTCATTCTCTGAGACATTATCTTTATTTAAAATCTGTCCTTCTCGTTTTGGTCGAATCAATGGTGCAGTTGGTCTAGGGTGATGAGTATGGGTGTATTGCATGCCCACTCCCGCATTTACATCATCTGCTGCAATTTCAGTTTCAAAACGCTCATTATCCAAATCTCGAATTTCTTCGGTAATTCTTTCTACTTCATCTTCATCTACACCAAGCTCTTGCAAAATAACGCCACCAAACTTAATTGCAGACTCGAACGTTTCACGGATCATAAAGTCCACTTTTTGTTTGACTAAATGCAATGAATGCTCACGGTCATATGAGCGTACTAATAATTTCGCCAAAGGAAATTCGTGGGTCACGAGTTCTACGATTCTATTGGTCGTGTCCTTACTATCTACACAAACCACTATCGCTTGTGCAGTTGCAGCGCCAGAAGCATGTAAAATATCGAGGCGGCAACCATCGCCATAATAAATTTTAAAACCAAACTTTTCGGCGTTTCGAATCATGTCAGTATTATTATCAATAATGGTGACATCTACGCCTCTTGCCAAAAGTAATTGACTAGTTACCTGCCCAAAGCGCCCGAAACCAATCATTAAAACACTACCGCTTAGTCCATCCGCAATATTAATGTTTTCCAATGAAACTTTTTCTTTAGCTTGAGTAAACCGTTTAAAAATAATACCCACTATTGGAGTCAATACCATTGAAAGTACAACAATAGCAGTAAGATTAGATTTAACGGTACTATCAATAACCTGAGCACTTAATGCAGCAGAGAAAAGTACAAAAGCAAACTCGCCACCTTGTGCCATAAGTAAAGCGCGATCTAAGGCTTCAGTATGAGGGCTTTTCGTTAATCGAGCGACTATATAAATCATGAGTGCTTTAGCAAACATCAGGGCAATTACACCACTCACAATGAGCTGCCAGTTTTGAGCAACTACGGATAAGTCCAGTGACATACCAACCCCAAGGAAAAACAGACCCAGTAAAATTCCTCGGAATGGTTCAATATCGGCTTCAATTTGATGTCTAAATGTAGATTCAGATAGAAGCACACCCGCTAAGAAAGCGCCCATCGCCATTGTCAAACCACTGACTTGCATGAGCAATGCGGCACCCAACACAACCAATAATGCAGCGGCTGTCATGACTTCTCGGGCTTTTGCAGCAGCCAATAGTCTAAATAATGGATTAAGTAACCAATAGCCTGCCGCAATAAGTCCCGCAATTGCTAACAAACCAATTCCAATGTTTTCTAAACGTGCCGATGTACTTTCGACAACATGATTTGGTGCCATAAAAGCAACAATAGCCAGCAATGGCACAATCAATAAATCTTCAAATAATAATATGGCTACAATTTTTTGACCGCGTGGTTGCGTCAAGTCACCTCGATCGCCGAGTAACTGCATGACTATGGCAGTCGACGTTAATACAAACCCTGCTGCACCAATAAATGCCACTTGCCACGTAAAACCAAATAATAGTCCTACCCCAGTCAAAGCCAGTGCACAAATGATGATCTGTAGCGTACCAAGACCAAAAATTTCACGCCTTAAGCTCCATAAATGTGATGGCTGCATTTCCAAGCCAATCACAAAGAGGTACATCACAATTCCCAATTCGGCAATATGCAAAATTGCAGTGGAATCTTGAAAAAAAGCAAAACCAAATGGACCAATAATCAGGCCTGCAATTAAATAGCCTAGTACCGAACCCAAACCAATACGTTTGAAAATAGGAACTGCGATTACAGCCGCTGCCAATAAAACCACTGGGGCAACCAGACTCATTGAATGTGCTTCTTCGCTCATACATTTCTCATTTTATTTATTTGCAATTCATTCTATGTGAAAAAGAGGTTGAGGGGCGATGCTTCGTGATGAGAAAACGTACCCATAAAAAAAGCCCTTACGGGCTTTTTCTAATTAAGCAATAAATTTCAACATAAGCTGAATCACTGTTGCATTAATTAAGTCGACAAAGAAAGCACCACATAGTGGAACAATCAAAAATGCTTTATGCGAAGGACCATACATGTTAGTAATAGCTTGCATGTTGGCAACAGCAGTTGGCGTTGCACCCATACCAAAACCACAATGACCTGCTGCCAAAACTGCCGCATCATAGTTTTTACCCATTACTCGGAAAGTCACGAAAGCTGCATATAAAGCCATGGTCAGTGTTTGCGCACCTAAAATAACCACAAGCGGACCAGCTAAGTCGGCAAGTTGCCAAAGCTTTAATGAAAGCAAAGCCATTGCTAAATAAAGAGATAAAGAAGCATTACCAAAAACATCAATCGCACGGTCGAAAATATCAATTTTCAACACGCTTTCTAAAATGTTTCTTAAAATTACACCGCCACCGAGCGCCCAAACGAAGGTTGGCAACTCAAACCATGTTCCCTTACTAAAGCCTGTCATAAATTCAGCAAACGCTAAACAGGCTGCAAACATACCCAATGTAGTAATTGCATTATCGGCTGTAATTAAACGAACTTGATGCGGATTTTCAAACGGAGCGAGATCATCCGAATTTTGTTCAACATGCGTATCACGATTTTGAATTTCCGCATTGGTTTTTGCTTGAGCTAAGCCATAACGATTAATCAGCAATTTAGCTAATGGACCACCAATCACACCACCAATGATCAAACCAAAAGTAGCGCTCGCCATACCTAGCGCTAATGCACCCTGTATACCATGCTGAGTTTCTAAAATTTCACCCCATGCACCTGCTGTACCATGACCACCCGTTAAAGTAATTGAGCCGGCAATCAAACCAATAAGTGGGTCTAAACCCAACAAGGTGGCGAGGCTCATACCAACCGCATCTTGCACAACAATAAATGAAGCGACACATATTAAGAAGATAACTAAAGCAGTACCGCCCTCTTTAAGCTTCATAAAATTGGCACTTAAACCAATTGAAGCAAAGAACACGAGCATAAAGCTGGTTTGCAACTCACTGCTAAAAACAACGCTATATCCCCACAATGTGTGGACAAGTAAAGACACTACAGCAGCAACCAAACCACCAGCTACAGGTTCGGGGATATTGTAACGTTTTAAAAAATCAATCCGATTGACAAGAAAGCGGCCCAACAGTAGAACGATGACCGCCGAAATTAGTGTATAAAAACCATTAAAAACAAATTCCATATATACTACTTTCTAATTACATTTCTAATCGATTGTAAAATAATTATATTTTATTTTTTCATATGTAAAAAAAACACAAATAAACTTTACAAAATTACCCTAGCAATGTGTTTTTCACTATTCTTAAAAATAGCTTAAAATTTTTAATAATTTATAAAAATTTATCTAAAAATTATTATTAATTTATTAATATCAAAAACTTATATTAAAAAATTCATATTTTTATAGTATTTGTGACTTGATATCTTAAGCAAAAAATACTGTCTTTTAAGTCACTGAACTCCCCTATTTTTATCGTTAATATGCCTCAAAACCAGCTCGTTATTGCTCTGGGCAACATCTTTACAGGTTTTATATTCAATGAATTTATTGCTTAAAGTTAGTCAAAATGTGCCGCAGGTGCAATCGCTTAAAACATCTCTTAAAAAACATGCTGGTCAGAAACTACCGCACATGCTAGCCAATGCATCAGATCTGTTCTTTAGAGGTCAGCAAATTGCCTTGTCAGGAAAAACGCCTTTTGATGTGATTTATAAGCATGAAATTATGAGCTTACGTCACTATAGAAATGAGGCTGAAGTTCCTACGCATAAACACCGCGTACCCTTAGTGATTGTTCCGCCATTGGCAGTCAACATGCTCATTTACGATTTATTCCCTACACGCAGCCTTATACGTTACTTTTTAGCTCAAGGATTTGATGTTTATTTAATAGACTGGGGCGTACCAACACTACATCAGGCAAAATATAATTTCGGTACTTATGTAAAAGTTTTTATGCCTGAACTGTTAAAGCAAGTCCGTGCACATAGTGGACAACAGCAGCTTTCATTACATGGCTGGAGTTTGGGCGGTGCACTTTCACTCTGCTATACCGCGTTATTTAAAGATAAAGATATTAAAAATCTGATTATTCTTGCTTCACCGATCGACACTCACAAAGCAGGCTATATGGGCAAACTCTATGGAAGCCTAACCAAACCTGCCGAATGGGTTCGCAAACACACACCTTTTCGTATTCGCCAACATGTACCAAGTAAAGTGTTCCATATACATGGCTGGCAAAACACTCTAGGTTTTAAATTAACTGACCCGATTGGCAACTTAAAAACCTATTGGCAACTTTTTAAAAATTTAGATAACCGAGAATTTATAGTAGACCACGCCACCTCTAGTTCATTTATAGATAACATGCTGGCTTATCCAGGCGGCGTTATGCGAGACATTATTCTTCGTTTCTGGATAGATAATGAACTCTCAACGGGCGTAGTTAAATTTGGTGAACTCACTGCCAATCTTAAAGATATTGAATGCTCTGTGTTAGCTGTGGGTGGTAGTACCGATATTATTGTGACCAGTGATGCTGTGAAGCCACTTATGGATTTAATTAGCAGCCAAGATAAAACTTTTAAAGTTGTCTCAGGTGGTCATATGGGTATAGTTTCCGGCAGCCAAGCACCTACTTCTGTTTGGCCAGAAATAAATAGCTGGTTAGCTACACGTTCAAGTTAATTTACCCGTACATCAACACCAGTGTAGCCAATCAAACCTACACTGGTGAATATCAAATTTTGCAAAATTATTCTTTTTAATCACATTTATATTTCAATATATTTTATTCCAAAATTTTAAACCACCTTTATATTTTAAATATATAAATCTACAACAAGATAATATTACTTAGTGTCAAAGAATTATCACAAACACAAAAATCATAAAATTTATTTATAAAAAGTTTATTTTAAAAATAAAATATTTTATCAAACGTTAAAAAATAATTAATCAAAAAACCACACAGCAAGTTAATGCTTTTCTTTCAGAATGATTACCTTCTTAAAGGGGATGTTACTTTTTGTTATTTTTGTAAAGCTTACATCAATAAAATTTTGAAATAAATATTTGAAAAAAAAGTATTTTAAAAAATTAAGCTTTGTAAAATTTGATCATTATTTAAACAAATGTAGGCAATGTCTCACAAACATGTAAGCTAAAGCTTACAACACAACCGATTGTTTTTCCTATAATTAATTTCAGTACATATAAGCACTCTTTACTATTAAATAGAAAGCTGAATATTAATAAAGAGATCTGGAGAAAATGATAAAGTCATCTTTATTAATATAAAAACTCTCAACAATAGAAAAAGAATCTCAAAAATTAATATGTACTATCTTTCCTCTGGAAACAGAGGAAAGATACCTTTTAATTCTTTAGATAGGATATAGAAAATGTTTATCGCAAAAAATATATTTGTATATTTACTATCAATGTTGGCTTTATGCTTAATGATTATTCTTTTTAACTATCTAGGAATGAATGAAACCTTAAACCTACTCATTTCTTCGGCTCTGTTTGGAATATTTATTACGTGGTATTACAAAGGTAGCGGTCTATGTATTGCTCTATTTAGTTTTTTCTATTGGGCAATGTTTGTGATTAGTCAAAGTTTAGAAGTGATATGGATGCTCGCGACTTCGGTTATTGTTTATCTCGTAATGACGAAACTAGTACCTAAGCTCAAGAACATTCATATCGGTGTCGCATCTAATAGTTAAAATGGGTTTACTCCCCGATTGACCATTCCAACTTTCTTATCTGTATTAACCTTAGTTTGCTCTGCAACTAACAATTCATTTAAAAAGTTTTTAAGATTTTGTTGATCTAGCGAAATTGGGTTAAAGGTATTTTCTCCCATCTTAAGAAAGAAAGCCTCAATATTTGTATTACGTTGTACATATTTCATTGACCAACGTTGAAAAGCGTTTTGGTCGATGGAATATGTGCATAACCATTTAACATTGTAGTGTCTTTCATCTTTTTGGATCTTTTCAAATAATTGCTCTACCACCTCTTGTTCGCCTTCTAAACATTGAAAAAATGCATTATCGGCATAATAAAGTACCCCACAAATCTCGTTTAAATCATTGAAATCACGAGCTTCAGTCAGGATATCACGCAAATCTTGTAGCAAATCTTCATTTTTTTCGTTTCGTTGGCTGGCATAACACAGTCGAACGTTCATAAGACTTCCGTGAAATATAAAATTTCATTAGTAATTGAATTTTCAAATTAACACACCTTTCTTAGAATTACTTTATATTTCTTTCTTATAAAAATCATAACTTTAGGTATTTTTATAAAAAGCCCAAATTTCGTTCAAACTCCCAAGACTAAAAAATGTATTAAATCCCTAGTACTAGATTTTTTGTTTTTCGTGCTAAATATAGAGTACGGTTGTTGAGTTGTTTGAACATTACAGGTCGCAGTTTAGTTATTTTTTAATAAAAAAAACCACATCGGGTGATGTGGCAAAAGATGTAACGCAATGAACACTAAAACAATCGGTGTAACAGAGGATATATATTAAGAATAAAAAGCAATTATTAAAATAAACTTAATAAAATTACAATAATTAAATATTTTCTAAAAAATTTGATAAACCTTGAGGTGCTCTGCCTTCCAAGCGACTGCTGATTGTTACACGCACTAAATTACTCCAAGTAATATTGCAGCAATGTCTGGTCAGTTTTTCGATAAATAGATTATCTGTGATCACATATGTGACACCAAAGTAGGAACTGTCGATCATCTAGAAAGTAAAAACCAGTTAAAACTTACTCGTGATGAAAATGATTAACATCATCTTATTTCTACTTCTTGGATTGGTAAGGTAAAAAGCTCCTTTTTCATTAAGGAGCTTTTTATTTATAGCATTAAAATTTTATTTAATATTTTTATGAATTACTCTGATTTATGGCAACCGAGCTAGTTACTTTACGCTTTCGGGTCACAACCAATCCGCAAACCACCACAGCCAAAGTCACACCTAAAGATAAAGTTGTTTCATAACTATATGCAGGTGATAAGAACATATAAGCGAGCACACTTAAAATAATGATAATCACAAACCAAGTCAGCCATGGAAATAACCACATTTTAAATGGAACTTCCGCTCCAACTGCCTCTAGCTTATGTCTTAAACGTAACTGTGAGAACGCAATAACTAAGTACACCAGCAACGCAATTGACCCTGTACTTGAGAGCAATAAGCTAAATACTTTTCCTGGAAATACATAGTTAATAACACAGCACACTAAACCAATAAATGTTGAGGAAAACACCGCAATTGCTGGTACACCCGCATAATTCACTTTAGTGACTGCCTGCGGTGCTTCATTGCGTGTTCCTAAGCGGAATAACATACGAGAAGATGTATAAATTGCAGCATTCATACAGCTTGCTACGGCGATAAACACAACCGTATCAATAATAAGTTTAGTACCCGGTACGTTTAAGCTCATTAAAACGTATTGGAATGTCCCGTACTTCTGTAAGTCCGGTGAACGCCAATCGACAAGTGAAACGGCAATAAACATTGAGACCACAAAGAAAAGAATAATACGGTACAGCACCAAATTGGTGGCACGTCTAATTTTCTGTTTAGGGTTGGATGACTCGGCTGCGGCAATCGAGACAATTTCTACCCCAAAAAATGAAAACGCCGTAATTAAGATAGCAGATAAAATGCCTCCCATACCGTGCGGCATAAAACCAGCGTTGTTGTATAAATTGGCAACGCCGCTAACATTTTTAGCTAAAGGCCAAACACCTGAAATTGCCAAAATACCAATAATAATGAAGCCAATAATGGCAACGACTTTGACTAAGGAAAACCAGAATTCAAACTCACCAAAACTTTTGGTACTAAAAAAGTTGGCTAAGCTTAAGAACACAATAAAGCAAAATGCATAAATAGAAACTGAAACACCCGGAAACCACGAATGTAAAATTTCAGCCCCTGCGATGGCTTCTACCGGAATCGCAAGCACCCAAAACCACCAATATAACCAACCAATCGTAAACCCTGCCCACGGGCCAATTGCTTTACGGGCATAGGTAGAAAATGAACCAGTGTCTGGCTCTAAAACGGCCATTTCACCTAACATGCGCATCACCAGAAATACCATGATGCTGGTAATCAGGTATGCAAGAATGACTGCAGGGCCTGCTTTGGCAATTGCCGAAGATGAACCGACAAATAAACCTGCGCCAATAACACCGCCAATACTAATCATTGTGATATGGCGATTTGAAAGTCCTTCGCCTAATTTTTTTGTTGTATCATTATTCATATTTCATTCCTTAAAAATATATCCATCAAAACAATCTATTACATGTCAAAACCCTACTTTCATGAAAAAAGGGAAAACTGCTGTTTTCCCTGATAGTAAAAATTAATTTAAAGTTGGCATTGAGAACTGCTTTGCTTCACGGACTTGAGCCGATGGCCAGCGCTGTGTAATGGTTTTACGGCGTGTGTAAAAACGGACACCGTCTGGACCATATGCATGTAAGTCACCAAACAACGAACGTTTCCAACCACCAAAGCTATGGTAAGCCACAGGTACAGGTAAAGGCACATTAATACCGACCATACCCACTTGAATGTGACTGCTAAAATAGCGCGCGGCTTCCCCATCACGGGTATAGATACAAGTACCGTTGCCATATTCGTGGTCATTAATGAGCTGCATGGCTTCTTGCATACTATTCACACGCATAACTTGCAGTACAGGACCAAAAATCTCTTGCTGGTAACTGGTCATGTTTGGAGTGACTTGATCAATTAAAGTCGGCCCAACAAAGAAACCTTTTTCATAGCCTGCCGGTTTTGCATCACGGCCATCTACCACAATTTTTGCGCCTTGCTGCTCTGCACTTTGTATATAAGCCTGCACTTTGTCTTTATGTGCTTGGGTAATCAGTGGCCCAAAGTCATTGCTTGCATCTGCATAGTTACCGAACTTCAATTTTTTCATTTCTTGAGTCAGCTTATCAATTACGACATCGGCAACTTCATCGCCAATAGCAACCGCAACCGACAGTGCCATACAACGTTCGCCCGAAGAGCCAAAAGCTGCGCCTAGTAATGAAGTCACCACGTTATCAATATCGGCGTCAGGCATGATAATCGCGTGGTTTTTTGCACCGCCTAATGCTTGGCAACGTTTACCTGTTGAAGTCGCTGTACGGTAAATATATTCAGCAATTGGAGTCGAACCTACAAAGCTGACTGCCTGAATACGTGGATGGTGCAATAAGGCATCTACCGCCTCTTTGTCACCATTCACCACATTAAACACGCCGTCAGGTAAACCCGCTTGTTTTAATAGTTCTGCAAGGTATAAAACCACAGAAGGCGCTTTTTCAGACGGCTTTAAAATAAAGCAGTTTCCGCAGACTAGTGCCATTGGGAACATCCACAACGCCACCATAGCTGGGAAGTTAAACGGTGTAATACCAGCTACAACACCTAACGGTTGGAACTCGCTCCATGAGTCGATATCTGGGCCGACATTTTTTGAAAACTCCCCTTTTAAAAGCTCTGGTGCGCCGCAAGCATATTCAACGTTTTCTATACCACGTTGCAATTCACCTTGAGCATCATGAGAAATCTTACCGTGCTCTTGTCCAATCAAAGCGCAAATCTTTTCGGCATTTTGTTCTAATAATTGTTTGAACTTGAACATGACACGCGCACGTTTAATAACTGGTGTATCACGCCATGCAGGAAATGCTTGTTCGGCTACTTGAACTGCTTCATTTACCGTTTGGGCATCTGCAATTTCGACTTCTTTACTAATTTCACCCGTCGCAGGATTGTAAACTGGCTGTTTTCTTGCCGTTTTAGATACAATTCTTCCTTGAATGAAATGCCCTAGCACTTTTTTGGCTTGTTCACTATGCGTACTATTTTCAGTTGAAACTTCTTCATAGCTAAAATCTTCTAGGCCATTTGTCATTGTTGTTACTCCTTACTACAATTAGTTTTCAGATCAAACTGTATTTTTCATTTGGTTTTTTAAAGAGCATCTATTACCGTTATAGATGCCCATAAAATGTCTCTAAGCCTTACTTCACTTGATAAAGCGCATCGCCCACGGCATTCATTAAGCGGTCAATATCTGCCTCAGTGCTGTTAAACATTGGACCGAACTGAAGCGTGTCGCCTCCAAAGCGAACATAGAAACCTTCTTTCCAGAGTTTCATACCGAGTTCAAAGCCTCGAATGGTAGCATCGCCATCACGCGGAGCTAACTGCAAAGCACCAATTAAGCCACAGTTACGTATATCTAAAATGTGCGGTGCGCCTTTTAAACCATGCAGCATTTTTTCAAAACTTGGTGCCAACGCTGCCGATTGAGCTAACAAGTTTTTCTTTTCTAAAACTTCAAGCGCAGCTAAAGCGGCCGCACAAGCAACCGGATGTGCCGAATAGGTATAGCCGTGAGTAAATTCAATGGCATGTTCTGGTAAGTCTTGCTGCATAAACGCAGAGTAAATTTCATGGCTTGCCACCACACCACCTAAAGGAATGGCACCGTTGGTGACTTGTTTCGCAAAGTTCAAAATATCTGGTGTTACCCCAAAATATTCTGCCCCCGTCCATGTTCCTAAACGGCCAAAACCTGTAATCACCTCATCAAAAATTAACAAGATGTCATGCTGATCACAGATCTCTCTTAAACGCTGTAAATAACCCGTTGGCGGCACAATACAACCTGCCGAACCAGAAATAGGCTCCACAATGACGGCTGCAATATTTGAAGCATCGTGTAGCTCAATTAACTTAAGCATTTCATTGGCAAGTTCTACCCCGCCTGTTTCTGCACAGCCTTTGGTAAAAGTTAAATTGGGTTGTAAGGTATGCGGTAAATGGTCTACATCCATAAGCTGCCCAAACATTTTACGGTTGCCGCCAATCCCACCTAAACTTGTTCCAGCAACGTTTACACCATGATAGCCACGGGCACGACCAATCAATTTAGTCTTGCTTGGTTTACCTTTAATGCGCCAATAAGCACGCGCCATTTTGATAGACGTATCTGCCGACTCCGAACCTGAGTTGGTAAAGAAAACGTGTTGTAGTTTTTCAGGCATATGCTGAACAATTTTATCTGCCAGCTTAAAAGACAACGGATGACCGAACTGAAAAGCTGGTGAATAGTCTAGCTGACCTAACTGAGCACTTACCGCTTGTTGAATTTCAGGCAAAGTATGACCAGCACCACACGTCCATAAGCCCGAAAGTGAGTCATAAATTTCACGGCCTGAATCATCAATCAAGTATGACCCTTTTGCACCGACAATCATGCGCGGGTCTTTAGCAAAGTTTCGATTTGCAGAGAAAGGCATCCAGTGTCCCTGATAATTTATGTGCATATTATTATTAGGTTGAACAGCATCCAAAGTATGCTCTGAGTCGCTAAATTTATCCGTATCAAACATAACCATTCCTGTTTATTTTCAAATTATGGTTTGAGTGTACATAGCGAGATAAGTTTGATAAATTCAAATTATCTTGAGTTTAGATTTAAAAAAACAAAACTAAATGAAACCCAAAAAATTAAATCAAGTCACTGATTTTGATATAAAACTTCTCAAAATATTTAAAACAGTTTGCGACTGTCACAGCTTTACATCTGCCGAAAGTATTTTAGGTATTAGCCGCTCTGCAATTAGTTTGCATATGAGTGATTTAGAAAATCGTTTGGGCATTCGACTATGTCAGCGAGGGCGTGCTGGGTTTGCCCTCACCGATGAAGGACGGGAAATTTTAGAATATATTGAAGTACTCACAGCAGCGATTGAAGACTTCCGCTCTAAAGTCAACCAAATGCATAACCGCCTCAAGGGTGAGTTTAATATCGGGATTATTAACAACCTTGTGACTATGCCTAAAGGCTATATCACTAACACCTTGACTCAACTTGCCGAAGAGCATGCCGAAGTTATTATTAATATTAGTATGAGTACTTTGTCAGATATTGAGTGCCGTGTGCTCGATAACCGTTTGCATGCAGGCGTTATTCCCCTTGTGATGCCTTTGTCTGGTTTAGACTATTTCGATTTATATAGTGAAAGTTCATTTTTATATTGCGGCAAAAACCATCCTTTATTTAACCAATGTAGTAGCATCAATTTAAATGAATTAAAAAGATGGCAAGCCATTCTTCCTAATTATGCGATTACATCGGAAGCGGTAAAGCTACATCAACTTTTAGATTGTAAAGCGACAGCAAGTGACCGTGAAGGTATTGCCTTTCTGATTTTAACTGGCAAATTTTTAGGTTTTTTACCCGACCATTATGCAAAAAAATGGGTTGAAGACGGTGTGATGCAACCTGTTTTAAAAGATAAGATGCACTACACTACCCCTATATGCTTGATTACTCATAAGGGTAAGAACCACAATAATATTTTAAAAACATTTGTAAATATGCTTGAGAAAAGAATCAGCAGTAGTTAAAAATATTTATATATAGATGTAAGAATATAGATTATTTATAAATAACAAGCCTTTTTATTTATAAAAACTTCACAATAAAAATTTACAAAATTAAAGCTCCATAGGGGCTTTTTAGGTAAAAATGACTATGCAGTATATTTAAATATATTTAATATTTAACAAATACAACTTAACAGTCTGTTTTTAATAAATAAAAAATATATAATCACGCCCGCAAAGTAAACATAAATACTTAAGGTTTATTCATGAAAAAAATTTCAACTTTAGCAGTTTCTATTTCATTTATTATGTTAACGGGGTGCGGTGGAGGTAGTTCAAGCTCTAATAATACTGAAAATGTATCATCACAAGCTCAGGAACAATCTACTCAAAATGTATCATCGCAAGCTCAAGGGCAATCTACTCAAAATGTAAATAGTCTAAAGTGTGATAGAGGTATTCTCTTAAATTCTACGCTTTCAACCAATACAATTTTTGATGAAACGCTATATTCTTTAAATTATAGATTTAAGGAAATTTCTTCAGGAAATCCTCCAACTTCAATTCCACAACTTTATGCATATGAAATTAAAAGAAATGATCAAATGTTATATGCTTATCCAAAAGCACTTTACAATATAACTGCTGATGAAATTGAAAGTAGTTTGGCTGAAGATATCGTCCAAAGTTATGACCTTAACTCTTTCGGTCTTTTCACTAAAAAGACATACCAAAAGCAAAATAATGGTTGGCCTTTAGGTTATGTCGTTGCATCCCAAGGCTCACAAATTACGACTGCTCAATTTAATGATAGTTGTAGTTTAAATTCAGATAATGTGAGTTACGACTACGAAAAAATTGATGTTTCAGGTAAAAAAATATCTGACATTTTCCCATCAAATATTTTAACAAGTCGACCAGAAAATATAGACTACTTATATATGAGTAATCGCTTTGCTGGAACACTTAAAAATAATCAAACAGCTTTTACGAGCTTATTGAATAGTAATGCGACTTTCCCAAGTGGTTCTTTTGTTTATGTACCGAAGTCTGTTATTTATAACAATACCGAATTTTATTTCTTTGATAGCTCACTCACTAGTTTCAAAACCGTAGCTGAATGGCAACAAGCTCTTTATCCAAAGGCCAACTATAAATTTGATACTGTTGCTGGCTACAATGTGACTTACTCTGTAGACAGTGCAGGAAACGAAATTTATTCGGGTGGTAAAGACCCTGCTATTGAAATGAATGGCAAAATTTACGATGGTGAATGGCAAGTTAAAGGTAATGTTGTTTCTGAAACATACGGTGAACCAGCAATTATGTCGACCACTAACTATGAAACAAAAGGAAAATTTGCTTTATACAATAAAGCGAGTTATGACTTTCTTGTTGCCCAAATCCAA
Source organism: Acinetobacter sp. IK23 (assembly GCF_035615275.1). Lineage (NCBI taxonomy): Bacteria > Pseudomonadati > Pseudomonadota > Gammaproteobacteria > Moraxellales > Moraxellaceae > Acinetobacter > Acinetobacter sp. IK23. The sequence goes on along the minus strand of NZ_JANBNX010000008.1, from coordinate 184 downwards.
ACTTACTATAAGTAAAATTTAAAACCTGTATATCCCAAAGTACCTTGCCCATGTACTTGAGCCTGTAAATTATTTTGTGTAAGTTCCATTTTTTATAAATGATCTTTTAATCGATCATCGAACTGAATCGTAAACCAATTCATTGCTAAACGCCAATTTTGAATTGGCATCGTCCATTTCTTCG
>NZ_JANBNX010000007.1:0-167198 GCF_035615275.1 Acinetobacter sp. IK23 | reverse complement strand
TTACATAAGGTGCACGGCTCATGCTTTCCACACCACCTGCAATCACCAAGTTCGCTTCACCTGCTTTAATCGCACGGGCAGCAATAGCAATCGCATCGAGTGATGAACCACACAAACGATTAATGGTGGTTGCTGGTACTTGATACGGCAAACCAGCAAGCAGTGCTGACATGCGGCCGACGTTACGGTTATCTTCACCCGCTTGGTTGGCACAGCCATAGATCACATCATCGACCTGTTCCCAATCTACATTTGGGTTACGCTGCATGAGAGCTTTAATCGGCACAGCGCCAAGGTCATCGGCACGGACAGGTGCAAGGCCACCGGCATAACGGCCGAATGGAGTACGGATGGCATCGATGATATAAGCGTTTTTTAATGTCATTTCCCTACTTCCTTACCCTTGAGTCGCATCAATCAAAGTTGCACCAGTCAAAGCCTGTAACTCATCAAAGCTAAGACCGTCAACTTTCTCAATCACCTTTAAACCATCTTTAGTCACATCAATCACACAAAGATCGGTGTAAATACGGTCAACACAGTGTTTACCCGTTACCGGATAAGTCAGCTCAGCCACAATTTTCGGCTCACCTTGCTTGGTCACATGGTCTGTGGTGATAAATACTTTTTTAGCACCTACAGCCAAATCCATCGCACCACCTACGGCAGGAATCGCATCAGGTGCACCCGTGTGCCAGTTCGCCAAATCACCATTCGCTGCCACCTGAAATGCACCAAGTACCGCAATATCAAGGTGACTACCACGCATCATGGCAAATGAGTCGCCATGGTGGAAAAAGCTGCCGCCTTCAAGCATGGTCACGAACTCTTTACCCGCATTAATCAGTTCAGGGTCTTCTTCACCTGCCGCTGGCGGTGGGCCAAAAGCCAATAGACCATTTTCAGAATGAAGGAAAATATCTTTGTCGTCAGGTAGATAGCTCGCAATTTTGGTTGGTAAACCAATACCCAAGTTCACATAGGCGCCATCTGGAATATCTTGTGCCACACGTTTTGCAATCTGGTCACGGCTGAGTTTCTGGTAGCTCATGTTATTTCTCCTTATTGCTTATTGTGCGGGTTGTACTTGTACAACATGCTGTACAAAGATACCTGGGGTGATGATGTGCTCAGGGTCTAATCCACCCAGTTCAACCACTTCAGAAACTTGAGCAATCGTGACATCCGCAGCCATGGCCATAATCGGGCCAAAGTTACGTGCAGATTTACGGTAAACCAGATTGCCCCAGCGGTCGCCCTTATAGGCTTTAATCAAGGCAAAATCAGCCTTGATCGGATATTCAAGTACGTAATCTTTCCCATCAATCTCGCGAGTTTCTTTGCCTTCGGCCAAAAGTGTTCCAAAACCTGTTGGTGTAAATACAGCACCTAAACCCATACCAGCAGCTTGAATACGACACGCCAGATTACCCTGTGGAACCACTTCAAGCTCAACTTTCCCAGCACGGTAAAGTTCATCAAACACATAAGAGTCTGACTGACGAGGGAAAGAACAAATCACTTTTTTAACCGAACCAGCCTTAAGCAGTTTAGCCAGACCGTAATCGCCATTACCGGCGTTATTGCTGACAATGGTTAAATCTTTAATACCCAGTTCAATAAGACCGTCAATGAGTTCAGCGGGTTGTCCTGCGGTACCAAAACCACCAATCAGAATGGTTGCACCATCTTTAATTTGCGATAGAACCTCGCTAAGAGAGGACTTACTTTTGTCAATCATTAGACAACTCCATTGTGCTCATTGAAGAAGAGAAAGGTAAGAAAATAGGCACACTGGGGTAATAAGATAGATAAATATTTCACTCAATCCCGAGTGTTTCCCTTAGATTTCCCTTTTGATTATTTTTGATAATTTTCAGATTTTGATCTAGTAAGCTACATACATTTTTGTTCGATTTAGGATTTTTTTGTTCGACTATCGAACATTATCTAATTAAATTACATAATGATGTTATCTACTTCCGCTATAAAAAAAATATAAATTATTTTGAATAGATGTGTAGAAATGAAACGTATACTTAGGCTATTTTAAAATAAAATAGCCTGCTATTAAGTATATAAAATATTAAGATTGTGATTGCAGAATCAAACGCGCAAGTTCTAAATCATCGGGATAAGTAATTTTTATATTATCAGACCGTCCCATAACTACATGTACGCTCTCCCCCATAAACTCAAGCGCGCTTGCCTCATCAGTAATAGTCAAATTATTAATGAGCGCTTGTTCAATCGCCTTTTTAAGTGTCCCAATTTTTGCAATTTGAGGCGTTTGAGCCTGCCACAATAACTCTCGACTTACCGTTTTATTAATCTGCTGTTCTTTATCTACAAGCTTCAACGTATCGCGCACAGGAATTGCCAAAATAGCACTTTGATTTGAACTTATCGCATGCAAAACAAGAGCATTTAAGCAATCAAGAGTTACACAAGGTCGTGCAGCATCGTGTACCAACACCCAATCATCTTCATCTGTAATTTGTGACAGATAATTTAGCGCATTTAAAACCGAATGGACTCGCTCAGCACCACCATTACAAAAATGTGCCTTATGCTTTTCGCTAAAAGCTAAAGTAGAAGCAAGAGTATCCTGCGCACCAATTGCTAAGACATAGCCAGCTAATGGAAGCTCAGCTAAACGCTTAACAGTATGCTCTAACACTGTCACATCTTGAATGTATTGATATTGCTTTAATTCAGTTTTGGAAAAACGACTTCCTGAACCAGCAGCAGGAATAACTGCCCATAGTTTAGTCTGGGATATCTGGTGATGGAGGTGTCTCATTAGTTTCCAAATCTACTTTAGCGTTCGGGTCAATATAAATAGGCTTATAATTAGTACTGATTGTACTCATTTGAACAAATGTTTCGTGAGGCTTAACCAAACCAAGATCCAGACGAGCATGTTCTTCTATCGCTTCCGTACCATTTTTTAGGTCGAAAACCTCAGCTGCCAAAATACGGTTTCGTTCTTTAAGCTCATCATTTACTTCAGCTTGTTGTTGAATTTGCTGCATAAGTGCTTGATGAGGAAAATAACCACCCTCACCTAACCAGAACTGATATTGCAATATAGCTACTAAAACAATAACCAGTAGCAAAATAAGTTTGCTTGAAGTGGATCGAAATACTTCTAACATAGCATTAAGAGCTTTAATTAAAAACTTTATTAAGTTTTTGTATTGTATGACAATTTACAAGCGACATGCAAAATTCCTGCAACATTCCTGCAAAACTATGAATGGCCATATTACTTTAAATTAACCATTGTGACATGTTTCATTTTGTCAAAATTAAACTCAATTGGAAAGGAAAATAATGTTTATAAACACAACTGTTTATAAATCAATCTATGCATATAAAAGTGATTGTTAAGAATGATTAAAAACTGCCAATATCATCGAAAAACCAGCAATCACCAACATACAATCTAGCAATAAATCAAAAGTTTTCTCAGACATCTTTATTACAAAAGTTTTGCCAATATAATTGCCAATAATTAGAGAAAAACCAACAGCAACTCCCGCAATTAAAATATTTTGTTTTAAAACGCCAAGTGCACCAAAAGTTAAGCTTTTTGTTACGTAGATACCAAATGAAGCGGCAGCCTCAGTCGCCAAGAGAGCTCCCTTCGTTAAAACGAAACCATTAAAAACTGGGAGTAATAAGGGGCCTGTCGAAAAAACAACACCTGTGATATAGCCCAGCACTCCCCCAGCAATGACCATTTGCCATGAACTAAATTTAAAACTATGACGTTTGGCATAATGCCTAATCGGTATTAAACAGAAGAAAAATACACCTATACATAAGTTAGACAATACAGATGACATCACCCATAATGTATTGGCTCCTAGTATCGTTGCTGGTATGCCCAAACTTGTAAATAAAAGAAATGCTCTAATATTAAGCTCTTTACGCCACATTATCACACGTGAAATGTTCCCCATAATTGCAGCAATTGCCATAATAGGTACAGCAAGTTTGGCCCCAAAAATATAAGCAAGAATTGGTAATAAAATAATTGATGATCCAGTTCCAACTACTCCACTAATCAGCCCTGAAAGAACTCCAATAACAGCAAGTGCCACATAGATCATAGGCCAAACCAAAATAATTATTCTTGAGAGACTACAATAATCTATGTATTAAAATCGCACTACGAATTTCATTTATTTTTAATTAATACACGATCACACATCTTTTGTATTTTTAACCAATAACCAATTAAAAACTATAGTTTTTTGATTTTTATTTTGCTATGAATTTTAAATCTACCCTATCTGTAAAATTTGAAAAAGCGAGATAAAGATGGATCTTTCTAATATTTTTATTGGTGATACCACATGGAGCTTTGCTTTAGAAATTTTAATAAGATGCGCTGTCATGTTCATTATTATCATTAGCTTTTTAAGACTATCTGGTAAACGTGGTATTCGACAACTCTCTTTATTCGAACTAGCTATCATTTTATGTTTAGGATCTGCAGCTGGTGACCCTATGTTTACTAAAGACGTTCCAATTGCACACGCTTTAGTAGTTTTTGTTGCAATCCTCTTTTTATATCGCCTTATCACTTGGGGTATGATAAAGCACAAAAAAATTGAAACATTGTTAGAAGGAAGAGCTCTTTGCGTCGTCAAAGAGGGTCTTTTGGTCTACAAAGATTTTCAGAAACAAACATATTCTCACGATGAATTTTTCTCAGAAATGCGGCAACAGAATGTAGAACACTTAGGTCAAGTCAGAACAGCCTTACTTGAGTCCGATGGGATTTTGAGCTTGCTTTATTATGAGGATGAAGATGTTAAATGGGGACTTCCTTTATTCCCAGATGCCTATCATAAAGCTGATGTACTTAAAATTAATACTTTTTATTCTTGTATGAAATGTGGCGAGACTAAGGTTTTAAATAAACTCGATCAACAATGTTCTCGTTGTCATCATCATAGTTGGGCTGAATCTTTAAAAACTCGGCGTTTAGGATAAATAAAAAAAGTGCTATTTCTAAGAAGTAGAAATAGCACTTTTATTTTAAATATTAATTTTTCATCAATATTTAAATAAGCAAAGCATTATTCAAAAGATTAGTTTAAACCTTTGAACTCAGCTTTACCGCGGTAAGCCGCTTTAGTCATTTCTTCAATACGAAGCAATTGGTTATATTTAGCAACACGGTCAGAACGGCAAAGTGAACCAGTTTTGATTTGACCAGCTGCAGTACCTACTGCCAAATCAGCAATAGTTGAATCTTCTGTTTCACCAGAACGGTGAGAAATAACAGTTGAGTAACCATTTGCTTTAGCAAGGTAGATTGCATCTAAAGTTTCAGTCAATGTACCAATCTGGTTGTATTTGATAAGAATCGAGTTACCAACTTTCTCATCAATACCACGTTGTAAAATCTTAGGGTTAGTTACGAATAAATCGTCACCAACCAATTGGATTTTATCGCCAAGGATTGAAGTTAAGTAGCTCCAACCTTCCCAATCAGATTCATCTAAACCATCTTCGATTGAAATAATCGGATATTGATTTACAAGACCAGCTAAGTAGTCTGCAAATTGATGACTTGTAAATGCACGGTTGCCTTCACCTTCTAAAACGTATTGACCGTTTTTGTAGAATTCTGAAGATGCACAGTCAAGTGCAAGCATCATATCTGAACCAGCTTTATAACCAGTTTGTTCAATTGCTTGAAGAATTACAGTAATTGCTTCTTCGTTTGAACGAAGGTTAGGTGCAAAACCACCTTCATCACCCACAGCAGTATTCAAACCTTGTTTCTTTAAAACTGATTTTAAAGAATGGAATACTTCAGCACCAGCACGCAAAGCTTCACCAAATGAAGTGAAGCCTACTGGCTCAATCATAAACTCTTGAATATCAACAGTGTTGTCAGCATGCTCACCACCGTTCAAGATGTTCATCATCGGTACAGGCATTGTCAAAATTGTTTGACCACGAAGATCTGCGATGTATTGGAAAAGAGGAAGTTTCTTTTCTTCAGCAGCAGCACGCGCAGCAGCCAATGACACAGCCAAAGTTGCGTTAGCACCTAATTTTTCTTTGTTTTCAGTGCCATCAAGCGCGATCATTGTGTTATCAATGTCTTTTTGCTCAAAAACTGATTTACCCAACAAAGCATCACGAATCAACGTATTAACGTTATTAACTGCTGTACGAACGCCTTTACCTAAGTAACGTGATTTATCACCGTCACGCAGTTCTAAAGCTTCACGAGAACCAGTTGAAGCACCAGACGGTGCACATGCACGACCAACAACGCCAGATTCTAAAATTACGTCTGCTTCGATGGTTGGGTTACCACGAGAGTCCAAAATTTCACGTGCACGAATGTCAACGATTTGGCTCATGAACAATTCCTCTGTTGAATGAATAACGAGATGCAGATTACTGCATCAATGGGTGTCTAACTTTTTGAATCCTTTAACTAAAGTATCCAATTCTTTTATTTGCGCCAAGAATGGCTCAAGTTGTGACATACGTAATGCACAAGGTCCATCGCATTTTGCATGTTCTGGATCTGGATGAGCTTCCAAGAATAGCCCAGCCAAGCCAGTTGCCATTCCAGCACGTGCTAAAGTTGTAATTTGAGCACGACGACCACCTGCCGAGTCAGCACGACCACCAGGGGTTTGCAACGCATGTGTCACATCAAAGAAAACTGGCACATTCATTTCTTTCATGATGTCAAAGCCAAGCATATCTACAACAAGATTGTTATAACCAAATGCTGAACCACGTTCACAAAGAATGAGTTTGTCATTTCCTGCTTCTAAACATTTGTGCAGAATATGACGCATTTCATGAGGTGCTAAAAACTGGGCTTTCTTAATATTAATAATAGCTTGTGTTTTTGCCATCGCTTCAACAAGATCAGTCTGACGACTTAAGAAAGCAGGTAACTGAATAATATCGGCTACTTCTGCAACTGGTGCAGCTTGATATGGTTCATGCACATCAGTAATGATCGGAACATTAAAATGCTTTTTAATATCACCTAACCATTCAATACCTTTTTCAAGTCCAGGGCCACGGAATGAATGTAGACTAGAACGATTTGCCTTATCGAAACTCGCTTTAAAAACATAAGGAATTTCTAAACGTTTGCAAATATCTACATACGTTTCTGCAATTTCAAAAGCTAAATCTTTTGATTCAAGTACGTTCATTCCGCCAAATAATACAAATGGCAAATGATTTGCCATTTGTATATTGCCTAAACGTACAACTTCTTGTGGTTTTAATTGTGACATTTAAACTTTCCCAGTTTATTTAAATCGCATTATTTACTTTTTTGATGCTGAGTTTTCGCAGCGTCAATAAAACTAGCAAATAATGGATGTCCATCACGTGGTGAACTTGTAAATTCCGGGTGGAATTGTACAGCAATAAACCAAGGATGTTCAGGAATTTCTACAGTTTCAACCAAATGTTGTGCTGAAGAATAACCAGAAATTTTCATACCAGCTTTTTCAATCGACTCAATGAAACGGTTATTCATTTCATAACGGTGACGATGACGTTCAGTGATCTCAGCTTTTCCGTAGACTTCACGTGTTTTTGTGCCTTCAACCAATTCTGATTTTTGTGCACCTAAACGCATTGTTCCGCCCAAATCAGATTCGAGACTGCGTTGTTGTAATTCACCACGCTCATCCAACCACTCAGTAATTAAGCCAATAAGTGGATATTTTGTAGAGCGGTTAAATTCTGTAGAAGAAGCTTCTGGCATACCTGCAACATGGCGAGCATATTCAATAACTGCCAATTGCATGCCTAAACAAATTCCTAAGAAAGGAATACGATTTTCACGAGCGTACTGAATAGCTTTCATTTTGCCTTCAGTACCACGTTCACCAAAACCACCTGGAACTAAAATTGCATCAGCTGTACTTAAAATAGATACATCTTGACTCTCAAGCTCTTCAGCATTGACGTAATCAATTTGTACTTTTACGCGATTCTTAATACCAGCATGTAATAATGCTTCATTTACAGACTTATAAGCATCTGGTAATTCAACATATTTACCAACCATAGCTACACGTAAAGTGTATTCAGGGTTCAACAATGCTTCGACTACATTGTCCCAATCTTCTAGGTTTGCTTCTGGAAGATCATTAAATCCAAAACGTTCACAGATCAAGTCATCAACGTTTTGTTCATAGAATGTACGTGGAATTTGATAAATCGTTTTCGCATCTTTACATACCACTACAGCGCGCGCTTCTACGTTAGTGAACAATGCAATTTTGCGTTTAGTATCAACATCTACATCATATTCAGTACGGCAGATCAGAATATCTGGCTGAATACCAATTGAAAGTAACTCTTTTACAGAGTGCTGAGTTGGTTTAGTTTTCAACTCTGCTGCCGATTTAATATATGGCAACAAGGTTAAATGCATAAGCATGGTACGTTTATGACCAAGCTCAACCATTAACTGACGAACCGACTCCATGAACGGTAATGATTCGATATCACCTACGGTGCCACCAATTTCTACAATAGCAACATCATAGCCTTCGCCTGCGCGAAGAACACGTTCTTTAATATTATCGGTAATATGAGGAATAACCTGAACTGTACCACCCAAGTAATCACCACGACGCTCTTTATTTAAAACGTCTTGATATACGCGACCACTCGTAAAGTTGTTTAGCTTGGTCATTTTAGCGCGACGTAAGAAACGTTCGTAATAACCCAGATCGAGGTCGGTTTCTGCACCATCTTCGGTAACAAAAACTTCACCATGCTGGAATGGGCTCATTGTCCCTGGATCGACATTAATATAAGGATCCATTTTAACCATTGTGACTTTTAAGCCACGAGCTTCCAAAAGTGCAGCAACAGAAGCAGCAGAAATACCTTTACCTAGTGATGAAACCACACCACCAGTGACAAAAATAAAATGGGTCATTAAGTTTCTCATACAATCAAGCCGAAATCGGCCTACAATGTTTGGCAATTTTACTGTACTCTGCCCCTATAAAGCAAAGTCAAACCGCATCAATTCAAAGAACAATAAACAACTGGTTATTCTAGCAGCATTTTTAATAAAAAATTAGCTCAATCTCACATGATTTTTTCATTGCTATTTACTGTTATAATGCCAACTCCTCAATTAAATGTTGTTTAGGGCAATGGCAAATAAAAAACTTTTAATCTGTGCTGCAATTGCGGCTGGACTATTGTTAACCGCATGCGTTAAAAAAGAGACACCTAAAGAAGAAGAGCAAGACAAGGTTGAAACTGCTGTTTCAGAACCTCAACCAGCGAAGCCTGCAAAATTTGAGTCTTTAGAGAGTGTGGATACTCATCAAGAAGCTCAAGTTGAAGCACAACCACAAGTTGAAGTTCATCGTGAAGAAACAAACAACACTACAACTGAAATTCGCCGTGAAACTCGTCCTGCACATTCTGATGAATCTTCACAGACACAAGTTGCTGAACAACCTAAATCTGAGACACCAAAAGTAGAACCTAAACCAGAAAAGAAAACTGAGGCTAAAGCAGAACCTAAAGCTGAAAAAGCTCAGTCAAAACCAGCTAAAGCAACTGAATCTGCTAAGACAGAAGATGATGCAGTGGCTGCTGCAATTGCCGCTGCAACACCAGCGCTTAAGAACTAAGCGTGTGTCGGATAATGCCCAAATTAATTTTTTGATTTGGGCATTTATATAATATTCATAATAAAAATAAATTTAATTTCTTTGCTTTTATCTTCAAAACTTCTCTGCCTATCATTTCGGGACAATCTAGTTTCATCCATTCAAAAATCATTGACTCCAACCCTATCTACTTATACTTTCTATCATCAAGTTCCTTTTTAGAACTTAAAGATAAAAAGATTGGAGCAAGAAAATGAAAACAGCTTTAAACCGTGTACCCGCCTCTTTTCCAGTACGTCGTATGGACTACAATTTTGAAAATATTCCACGTTATTGGTGCAATCACGAGCCCTCACTCACCCATTATTTCACAGGTCTTTCTACTTTGTTTCCCGAAGGAGAATCATACTTTGTTAGATCTGTGCGTGCTTTACGTGCTAAGGCAAAAGAAAATGAAACTTTAGACAGAGAGATTGGTGCTTTCATTGGCCAAGAAGCAATGCATTCTAAAGAGCATCATGCTTTTCATGTTAGTGCACAGCAGCATGGTTTAAATCCTGAGTCTCTAGAAAAAGCAACAGGGATTATTCTTAAAGGTATTGAAAAAGTTTTTAGCAAAAAATGGAATTTACTTGTAACGGTTGGTTTAGAGCACTACACCGCAGTACTTGTAGTTAGCATGATGCAATCAGTAAATGAGCTTATGACTGATACTACTATTCGTAACTTATGGCTATGGCACAGCGTAGAAGAAACCGAACACAAAGCTGTTGCATTCGACTTATATCAGCATTTATATGGCAACGGATTAAGTGCTTATATTCCACGTATTTCAGTATTTACTTTTAGTTTAATCCTGATTACCGCTTTTTCGACCATTTACCAAATTATTTTAATGAAACGCGACAAACAACTGACTAATTTTAAAACTTGGCGCAACTTTTTTGGTTTTGCAAGCACACAATATAAAGCTTTAATTCCAAAGTTTCTTGAATATTATCGTTTTAACTTTCACCCCAACCAAACAGATGAGAAAGCTCTGGTTGCTGCTACCAAAGTAAAACTTGGAATAAATGAATCACTACTTTTATCTTAAGGGGTAAAAAAATAAAGCCCAAAGTCTGGGCTTTATTGATGCATTTGATGATTGTCTATTTATTACGTTCAATTAAAAAATAATCAGACATGAGACGTGCTGCCCATGAAGTGCTACGCCACCCTTCATAAAATGCACAATGACTCCCTTTTTTAGTTGTCACTACAGCTACAGTACTCATTTGTTGAATTGGCTCTTTATATGGCTCCAAATTTTTAATTGAACAAACTGGGTCATCTTCAGCATTCAAAATCACTAATGGAATTTTAATATTCTCAAAAACATAAATCGGGTTAATAGATTTACAGTAAGTTTCGTAATCTTGAAAACCAGCCATTTCGAAGTATTCTTTTTCAAATTCTTCTAAATTGGTAGTCGATAAAACTTTTTCTAAAGATGCAATTTTGCTCCACGTATTTTGATACGGATAAATAAAATACTTAAAGAGCTTTTTGGTCATCATTTTACTGTAAAAAGGATGAACATTTTTAAAACCAATTTCCGTGTTATAACCTGGACACATCGCAAAGGCAGCTTTAAAAGGCGTATCTTCACCTTGCTCACCCAAATAGCGAACAAGCAAGCCTGTACCTGCCGATGAACCTACCGCATATAAATCTGATGCGGGAAATAAGCTTTGAATATGGTCAAGCTGTTCTTTTAAATCACGAGTTGAACCAAAAAGAGAAATTTGTGGCACAGGCATTGGTAAACCTGCGTGACCACGGCGAAGGCATAATGCAATTCGCCAGCCTGTATATTGATTTAAATCGCGCACCAACTCACGCATACTCTCAGGAGTACCTGTAATGGTATGCATGATTACAACCGTTGGTGTATCTGCTGGTAAATTATAACCATACCAAGCAATTGCGGTAATACCGCCATCACTCATCGTAAGTTGATCAATCCGGTCATATTCCAATTTTATTGATTGTTTTCTAATAAGATCGAAATAGAGTAAATGAACATGATTATTCGTCAACCAAGGTGTAGGACGATATTTCTGCTTGAGTTGAGGGAGCTTCTCCAACACATCTTTTATTTGCCCTTGAGGATCATAATAAACTTTTGGATGCTCTGCCCCTAATACTAAATCGAACAACTCTGAACCGAAATCTTTAATTTTACTAAAAACAGATATGCCCATATCCAATGACTACCTATGACTATGAGTGAAATGATTGCCGCACTAAAGCTGCAATCTGCCTTCCCCAAATTTCGTAAACTTCCTTACTAGGATGAAAACCATCACTTGCCATTGTCAAATTCATGGCTTGAAAAGTTTCAATATCATATTGAAGAAATTTAAACTGGCTCTGTGGTGCTAACCATTGCTGTAATTTTTGATTCATTTGCTCTGCATATTGCCCAAATAACCAAGCCAATGGATTGGGTAAAGCTGGGAAATGTTGCATTGGAGGCACTCCAGAAACAATGATCAGTTTTGGTTGAAAACGTTTCTGAATATGCTCAAATAATTGTTTTTGTTGTTGGATCCATGATTTGGCAGAAGTCAACTTAGTAACATCATTTACACCAATAGATGTCACAATTACATCATACTTCCGCTCTTCTAAATGCTGTAAAGCATGAAAAACTTGTCGGGTCGTATCACCAGTTTTGGCATGAAGTTTCCACTGGAGGAAAAATTCATTTTGCAGTTCTTGAATAATAGCACCAGACAAAGCATCTTTTTGTGTTTCTACACCCACGCCAGCTGCTGCTGAATCTCCCAAAATAAGCAGAGATAAAGGCTTGCCTTGACCAATGCCACCTTCTCGTTCACCTTTAGGCTCTAATAAACGTGGAGTATTCTTTCGGACTTTATTGCCTTGCACAAATAATATAGGCAATAAAAGCAATGTTGAAAGTTTTAACCACATTTAATATACCTCAAAAAACTTAGGCTATTTAATAAAAAACTATTGAGGTTTGAACTGAGTAATTCTTGCACCCATTTGTTCAGCCAATGCAGCTAAACCACTCATTGGACGAATCATTACTTCAAAATCAATAATTTTACCGTGCTCATTAAAACGGATCATATCAATCCCTTTCAATAATTTGTCACCTACATTCGCACTAAACTCAAGCACTACATTTTCGCCATCTTCTGTGTAGAATTCTCTGTGATAGGTAAAGTTTTCAAATACCTGAATCACATTAGTAAGAATAAAGAAAACAACTTGTCTTCCCTCATAAGGTTTATAAGCAACCGGTGAACGGAAAACGACATCATCTGCGAGCAAATCATTTAAGTTCGATAAGTCGTTTGATTGAATCATGTGGTGCCATTTTTCTAATGACTGTTTCGTTGTTACAAGTGTCATTTTTCTTTTCCTTCAAATTGGTTTTAGTAGTGAGCATTCTCTTAATTAAGACAATGCTCACTTAACTCATTAAAGAACCGCTGCTAGTTCAGCACCTTGACGAATAGCACGTTTAGCATCCAACTCACCGGCTTCTTTAGCACCACCAATCAAATGAACATTCTTACCATCTGCTTTTAATTGGTCATACATCGCCGTAAATGATTCTTGGCCCGCACAAATTACGACATTATCAACTTCAAGCACTGTTGGTTTTCCATCAACCGTAATATGAAGTCCTTGATCATCGACTTTTTCGTAGTGTACGCCTGCTAACATTTTCACGTTTCTATTCTTAAGCCCTGTACGGTGAATCCAACCAGTTGTTTTACCTAGTCCCGCACCCACAGAAGAAGCTTTGCGTTGTAACAAATAGATTTCTCGCTCAGAGGCCTCAACTTTCGGCTGCTTTAAACCACCAACATGCTCATAGTGAGTATCAATACCCCATTCTTCATAGAACTTTTCAGGATTTAAACTACCACTTTCACCTTCATGGGTTAGATATTCAGCGGTATCGAAACCGATACCACCTGCCCCAATAATGGCAACACGTTGACCTACTGGTACACGTTCTTTAAGTACTTGTAAGTAGCTCAACACTTTTGGATGATCAATACCTTCAAATTGTAATTGACGAGGTGTTACACCAGTTGCAACTACAATTTCATCGAAGCCCGATTGGCTTAACTCTTCATAAGTTGCTTTATGATTTAATACAAGTTCAATATTTGGACTTAGTTCAATTTGACGATTAAAATAACGTAATGTTTCGTAGAACTCTTCTTTACCCGGTACAGTTTTTGCGATATTAAACTGACCACCAATTTGATGGCTTGCTTCAAAAATTTTAACTTGGTGTCCACGATCTGCCGCATATACAGCAAAACTTAAACCTGCTGGTCCTGCACCAATGACAGCGATATTCTTCTGATTTTGTGCTTCTTTAAAAATCAGTTCTGTTTCATAACATGCGCGAGGGTTAACTAAACATGTTGCGATTTTCATAGAGAAAATATGATCAAGACAGGCTTGGTTACAGCCAATACAGGTATTGATTTCATCACTACGACCTTCACTTGCTTTTAAAACAAACTCAGGATCTGCAAGCATTGGACGTGCCATTGAAACCATATCAGCATGACCCGATGCTAATACATGCTCAGCCATTTCAGGTGTATTAATACGGTTTGAGGTAATTAATGGAACTGAAACTTCGCCTTTTAATTTTTCGGTGACCCAAGTAAATGCAGCTCTTGGTACTTTTGTGGCAATTGTTGGAATACGGGCTTCATGCCAGCCAATGCCTGTATTAATAATGGTAGCGCCTGCTTTTTCAATCGCTTTAGCAAGTTGAATGACTTCTTCTAAAGTAGAGCCACCTTCAACCAAATCAAGCATCGATAAACGATAAATAATAATAAAATTTTCACCGACTATTTCACGTGTGCGTTTTACGATCTCGATAGGAAAACGAATGCGGTTTTCATAGCTACCACCCCATTCATCGTCACGATGGTTTGTTCTTGCTGCTATAAACTCATTAATTAAATAACCTTCAGAGCCCATAATTTCAACACCGTCATAACCGGCATATTGCGCAAGCTTCGCACAGTTTGCAAAATCATCAATCGTTTGTTGAACCTCTGCAGAAGTCATTGCTTTAGGTTTAATTGGGTTAATTGGTGCTTGAATTGCCGAAGGCGCAACAATTTCTGGCTGATAAGAATATCGGCCTGTATGTAATATTTGTAATGCAATTTTTCCGCCAGCAGCATGGACGGCTTCGGTAATGACTTTATGTTTTTCAGCTTCTTCTGTGCTATCTAACTTAGAAGCATGAGCAAAGGTTAAACCTGCCTGATTGGGTGCAATACCGCCAGTAACAATGAGTCCAACATCCCCTTTAGCACGCTCTGCATAAAAAGCTGCCATACGTTCGTAACCACCTGACGCCTCTTCTAGACCAACGTGCATAGATCCCATCAATACGCGATTTTTTAATGTCGTAAAACCTAAATCTAATGGTTTTAATAAATGTGGATATAACGACATAACAACTCCTTGGCTTGCTAATATGCTTGCTTAATGCAACTTGTTGCACAAATTTATAATCAAATTTTGACTTTTATGCAACATGTTGCATAATCTTATGAGTCACACTTTACTTTTGCTTACAAACGGATTGCCATGTCACTTCCCCATGTTTTACTAACCAGCTTACTAGAACGTCCAAGCACTGGCTTTGAACTTGCTCGCCGTTTTGACCGTTCTATGGGCTTTTTTTGGAATGCCACACATCAGCAAATTTATCGTGAACTCAACAACATGCTTAAAAAAGGCTGGGTCTCTACTTTAGAAAATGAGATGGATAGTGGCCGAAAAAAAACTTATCAGGTCGAACAACTTGGGCGTATAGAACTGGCTTCATGGATGACACAGCAAAGTGAACCTGCACAGCTTAGAGATGACTTAATGGTAAGATTGCGTGCAGAAGCACAATTGAGCAATAATCAAATATTGCCCGAACTATTGCGACATCTTGGTTTACACAAAGAAAAGCTTAAGCTTTATCAAAGTATTTATGATAAAGATTTTAAAGACAACGATGACTTGAATAATCGAGTGCTATATATCCACAAAATGATCTTGGAACTCGGTATTACCATGGAAACTGAATGGATCAAATGGTTAGAACAAGTCATTCCTCAATTAAAACTTTTTGCTCAAGATAACGTATCTGGAGAATAAACATGCCTTATTACACCATGCCCGATCAGGAAAGTTTATTTGTACGCCGTGTTGGTCGTGGTGAACCGGTATTAGTATTATCTGGATTAGGTATGCAGAGTTGGCAATGGCTACCTTTTATCTATGCAAATCGTAAAGAATACGAGTTTATTATTCCTGACTGGCGTGGTTTTGGCGGTTCAAAAAATTGTGCCATTCCCGAGCAAGATGCCATTTCTAGTCATTGGCAAGATATTGCCCATTTAATTGAGCAATTAAAACTTGATAACTTTATTTTAATGGGCTACTCAATGGGCGCTACCACAGCAATGCATGGTATGAAGCATGCTCATCTGGCGCAGCAATTAAAAGCCTATTTACATATTGATCAAACGCCTAAAATATCAGTAGATTCAACGTGGCAATATGGTTTATTTGGCCCGCTACATGTTCAATTTAAACAACTACTCAATGATATTTATCAATTATTAGCAAAACACAAAAATGCCAAATACCTTTATGAATTATCGCTTCCAGACCGTCAGGAACTTGTACGATTATGGGTAGATTTTATTGAATTGCAAAGCAACAATCCATTTAGTCCATTTGTTTTTAAAACGGCTTTAAAACAACCTTTTTTACAGAAGTATCTATTACCCATTCAACGTTTAGACTACTTATTTTGGTATGTCGAAAATTATCTTTTTCACAATGAAGATTATCGTGAGGCACTTCAACAATTACAGTGCCCTACTACTTTCTTTATTGGCCGTAATTCGACACTTTACCCAGAAACTGGTCAAACACTGATTGCACACAGTGTTGAAAATGCAAAAGCAATTTATTTCGAGCGCTCAGGTCACACACCATTATTAACCGAACCGAAAAAATTCGGTCATGAAATCACCACTTTTTTATCCGAACTAAAACATGCTTCTTAAAAAAAGGGATCTGCTAAAACAGATCCCTTTTTTTTAAATTTATAAAATATTAAGCTGAATGAGCTAACTCATTTACCTTTAATTGTTCAGCAACGCTTAACAAAAGCTGCTCCGTTTTATCCCAGCCTAAACAACCATCTGTCACTGACTGCCCATAAGTCATTTCACATGAAATTTTCTGATTACCATCAACTAAATGGCTTTCAATCATGACACCCTTTACTTGCGTTTTTAAGCGCTCAGCAACGATTTGCTGTAAAACCTCTGGTTGATGTAAAGGATCTTTACCACTGTTGCCATGACTACAGTCAATAACTAATGCAGGAAGGTTTAGTTTATGTTTTTCACGTATTGCCTGAATTGAAGCTAAATCATAATTAGGACCATGATTTGCTCCACGCAAAATCAAATGCGGCAATGGGTTTCCAGCACTCTGAATAACTGAAGGTAAACCTTGCTGATTCATTCCTAAAAATTGATGCTCATTTTGTGCCGACTGAATAGCATCTAAAGCAATTTGAATTGAACCATCTGTACCATTCTTGAAACCAATGCTATATGGCATGTGACTTGAGATTTCACGGTGAATCTGAGACTCGCTGGTACGAGCACCAATTGCACCCCAAGCCAATAAATCATCAAAATAGCCCGTTGCCATTGGGCTTAGAATTTCGCTCGCAATCGGCAAACCCTTTTCAATAATTTGTAAATAAAGCTCACGTGATTTTTCTAAACCTAATTGTAGATTAGATGATCCATCAAGATTTGGATCATACATATAACCCTTCCAACCCACAGTTGTACGCGGCTTTTCAATATAAGCACGCATCACGATGAATATTTGATCTTTAACTTTTTCTTGTAATTTTTGCAGTTTTTCTGCGTATTCAAGAACCGCAACTGGGTCATGAATTGAACATGGTCCAGTAATAACCATGAGGCGCTGATCTTTACCAGCAAGAATATTTTGAATAATTTGGCGGTGTTCTGCAATTTGACGTGCGAAGGTCTGCACAAGCGGATATTTAGCTTTTAACTGGACAGGTAAACTAACTGGTGTTTCTTTTGTATTACTTTGAGTTAGTAGAGTATTTAAAGCATTCATTGGTCTTTTCCTTTGGACTGAAACCGAATCAGTCCGATCATTTATTTAAGCGTTTTGGATCTATTCGTTGGCAAAGGTAGGCAAAAGTAAAACCAATAAAAGTTGCTAAAGTATGAATAAGTCATGTTGTTCATTTTGAGTTCCTCGATTTGAAAAAGATAAAGCATAAAAAAACCTGATCGGGGTTGCCGATCAGGTATTAACTGTGATGGGCAACTTTCGTGCCCGAATACGCTCAGGCAACTATCTAAATTGCCAGAAATAAAAGTAAGCGTTAGAATTCACAGATTGATTTAACATCTTTATCTCAAATATTAAAAAATGTTCCTTAAATCTAAAATACGCATTGTTGATGAGTTTGACAAGTGTTTTTTGCGAAAATATTTCTTACTTTTTCACTTAAAACTTAACTGGCCACTTTCATAATTAACGGATTAATCCTTGCGGCTGTAAAATAATCAAACTGGCACCACAAAGTACAATCAACCCACCCAAAATATCCCATCTCGTTAAAGCAACCTGATCGACAAAACGTAGCCACATCAGCGCGGTAAAAATATAAATACCACCATAGGCCGCATAAATTCGTCCAGAGGCTGCGGGATGTAATGTAAGTAACCAAACAAAGAGAGCCAAGCTTAAGACTGTCGGCAACCACAACCAAGCGGACTTCCCTTCTTTTAGAATAAGATAAGGAAAGTAACACCCTAAAATCTCAGCGATGGCAGTAATAATAAATAACCCGAACACACTGAGTATTCGGGTTATAGAAAGACTATCAATTAACATAAATTAAGCTGGTTCTGCCGTATGGTGATCTTCAAAAACTTCAAGTTTAAGACCAACTGCTTTGCCCTCTTCTTTCTTCACTGATACCGCTACATTACCGCCATGATCTGCAAGTTCACCAAACAGAATCATTTCAGCTAATGGTTTCTT
The DNA here is from genome assembly GCF_035615275.1 of Acinetobacter sp. IK23. Taxonomy (NCBI): domain Bacteria; kingdom Pseudomonadati; phylum Pseudomonadota; class Gammaproteobacteria; order Moraxellales; family Moraxellaceae; genus Acinetobacter; species Acinetobacter sp. IK23. The sequence continues at coordinate 148,359 of NZ_JANBNX010000007.1, read as the reverse complement.
CAAGTGTTCTTGAATGAGACGTTGCATTGGGCGAGCACCCATTAAACGATCATAACCATTGGTTGCCAACCAGTCACGCGCACTTTGATCTACATCTAGAACCACACGCTTTTCATCTAACTGTGCTTGTAATTCTGTTAAGAATTTATCAACTACAGATTCAATCACTGTGGTTGGTAAAGCTTTAAACTGAATAACACTGTCTAAACGGTTACGGAACTCTGGTGAGAATGCACGCTTCATTGCATCTTGGTTATCTAAGCTATGATCTTGCTCTGTAAATCCAATGCTTGCACGTGAAATACTTTCTGCACCAATGTTTGTGGTCAATACAATAATGACATTTCTGAAGTCAGATTTACGGCCATTATTGTCTGTCAACGCACCATGGTCCATGATTTGCAACAACAGATTAAACACATCAGGATGTGCTTTCTCAATTTCATCAAGCAACAAGACACAATGCGGATTTTTATGGATCGCATCTGTGAGCAAACCACCTTGGTCATAACCTACATAACCCGGAGGAGCACCAATTAAACGAGAAACAGCATGACGCTCCATATACTCTGACATATCGAAACGAACAAGCTCAACGCCTAAAAGTTTTGCTAATTGCTTCGTAACCTCAGTTTTACCAACACCGGTTGGACCAGCAAATACAAAGCTACCCACAGGCTTGTCTGGTGATTTCAAACCAGCACGTGACAACTTGATTGCAGAAGCCAATGCAGTGATTGCTTCGTCTTGACCAAAGACAACACGTTTTAGGTCACGCTCAAGATTTTCAAGTACTGATTTATCATCTTTAGACACAGTCTTAGGCGGAATACGCGCAATTTTAGAAACAATGTCTTCAATATTTTCAACAGTAATTAAGCTGTCTTCACTTTCTGCTTTTAAGCGACGCTGAGCACCTGCTTCATCGATGACATCAATTGCTTTATCTGGCAAGAAACGATCATTAATAAATTTCGCAGAAAGCTCAACCGCAGAAACCAAAGCTTTGTCGTCATACTGTACGTGATGGAAATCTTCAAACTTAGTTTTCAAGCCACGTAAAATATCGATAGTTTCAGAAATGCTTGGTTCATTTACATCAATTTTTTGGAACCGACGAGATAACGCATGATCCTTTTCAAATACCTGACGATATTCTTGGAAAGTCGTTGAACCAATGCAACGTAAAGTACCATTTGCCAAAGCTGGTTTAATGAGATTCGATGCATCCATAGTGCTGCCCATACTTGAGCCTGCACCAATAATCATATGAATTTCATCAATGAATAAAATCGCATTTGGATTTTTCTTCAAAGCATTCAGCAATTGTTTTAAACGTTTTTCAAAGTCACCACGGTATTTTGTACCCGCGACCAATGCACCAATGTCGAGACTATATACTTCTGCATTGCTCAGCGGTTTTGGTGCTTTACCATTTACGATGAGCCAAGCAAGGCCTTCTGCAATTGAAGTTTTACCTACACCTGGATCACCCACTAGCAATGGGTTGTTTTTACGACGGCGGCAAAGAATTTGCGCTGTACGCTCAATTTCTTTTTCACGGCCAATAAGTGGGTCTGTTTTTCCTTTTTGCGCTTCAACATTTAAATTAAGCGTATAAAGTTCCAATGGCCCTGCATTGCCTGAATTGCTTTCACCCTCAATGTCTTCAACTTCTTCTTCAACCTGAACTTCGTCTTTACGTGTCCCATGAGACAAGTATTGAGTCAAAGTCAAACGATTAATTTGATGACGTTTAAGTAAATAAACAGCAAAAGAATCACGCTCTGAATACATTGCGACCAAAACATCCGCACCTTCAACAGTACGATCACCACCACTCGATTGAACGTGGAAAATTGCACGTTGCAAAATGCGGTCGAAACTTTCAGTTGGATGTGGAGCTTGCTCGCTATTTTCGCCAAGCTTAGGAGTATGTTGTTCTACATATTCTTCTAATTCTTTACGTAAAGAAACAATATCAGCTCCGCATGCTTTTAATGCATTCACAGCCGAATCGTTATCGAGTAAGGCTAATAGTAAGTGTTCAACTGTAAGAAACTCATGTCTCTTTTGACGAGCCATGCTAACAGCCAAACGTAATGATACTTCTAATTGACGACTGAGCATGTGACCCCCTTATGCTTTAGGCTCAATCTGGCAAAGTAATGGATGACCTTGCGATCGAGCGTAATTATTAACAAGGTTTGCCTTGGTTTCCGCGATGTCTCTTGGATATACCCCGGCAGTACCTTTACCTTCATAGTGTACTGTTAGCATTACTTGAGTTGCTTGGTCAAGATTCATTGCAAAGTATTGTTGTAAAATTTCAATTACAAAGTCCATTGGTGTGTAATCGTCGTTCAATAATACTACTGCATATAAGGGCGGACGCTTGAGTTCGGGAGGTGCTGTTTGAACAACAACGTCTCCATCATGATCTTCGTTTTGCGAATCACTTAAGCGTGGATTGAAGTGCCAATCGACATAGCCAGACTGCTGAAAAGAAGCCTTAATATCTTTTAAATTTGTTTGACGCTTATTTGTTCGCATATGATGTTACTATTGTGAATTTGCTTCAGCTTGGGGAATTTCTGCAACAAAAGCAGAAGGTGTTTCGACAGGTGCACCACGCTGCCAACTAAAACGCTTAATCACAGGTGTATCAGAACCACCCGTTAAACGCACTTCAATAAACTGAGGTGTGAAACCCTTAGGCATGGTCCAACGGCCTGTTAAACGCTCAAAATCAGTGAAGTTAAAGTTCTTATCTTCAAGCGGTACAACCAAAACTTCTGTATCTTTAATCAGCCTAATCTCTACTGAGCCAGAAGCACGGCGTTTACTTGGACTCACTTGTACCAGATCAAGCTGATATTCATAAGCATTTTCTGGTAATGGCTTAATTGCCAAATTTTGAATCGTTAAGCTTAAACCACCGCGTTGTCTTAAAATTTCTCGGTAGATATTACTCATACCTTCTTGTTGTGTTTTATCAGCATTTGCTTGATTCAGTGCTGTAAACAGATCATTCGCATTTGTAACAGCAACATCACGCTCTTGTACAGCAGCGTTCAGGCTTTTATTGACTGCATCTAACGCTGTTTTTTGCTTTTGCACTACTTCAACCAATTGCTCTGCATCTGCATCGTAACCTACAACAGTTAAACCTTGACGGTGTCCAATTGTATAGCCGAGCGCAAAACAACCACTTACTAAAATAGCGGCACCAATAAACAAAGGTTTATTAGTGTTTAAAAATTTTTTCTTTTGCAACGAACTTTCTACAGAAGTCGTCTGTTCCGAGTTTTGCATCGTCATCTCAGTGTTTAAGATCAGAGTCAAGACACACATTTAAATCGAAATTTAAATGTGTGTGAAGCAAAAAAGAGTTTTTTATGGTAATAAACCAATCCCTTGTAAGCCTTCGTCTTCATTAAAACCAAACATAAGGTTCATATTTTGTACAGCTTGACCAGATGCACCTTTTACAAGGTTATCTTGCGCCACCAAAATAATGAGTTTATTTGGTTGCGGTTTATACAAAGCAATACGCAACTCGTTTGCTCCACGCACACTACGTGTTTCAGGTGAGCTGTTTGCAGGCATAACATCTACAAATTTTTCATTTACATAGAAGTTTTCATACAAAGCTTGTAAGTCTGTTTGCTTACCTGTCTCTGTCAAGTCCACATAAATTGTACTCAACATACCGCGAATCATTGGTACCAAATGCGGTACAAATAATAGACCATCAAACCCACCTTTCTGTCCCGCAATATTTTCTAATGCTTCAACAATCTCTGGATGATGGCGATGACCTGCAACACCATAGGCTTTAAAGTTATCGGCATTTTCACTGTAAATCATGCCTAAGCTTGCTTTACGGCCAGCACCTGAAACCCCTGATTTAGCATCAATAATAATGTTTTTAGTTTCAATCAATGCTTGTGCAGATTTTAAAAGTGGAGCCAAACCTAATTGAACAGTTGTTGGATAACAACCTGGGTTACCAATGACTTGAGCTTGCTTAATTTTTTCACGATTTAATTCAGTTAAACCATAAACAGAATCTTTCAGTACATCTGGACACGCATGTTCCATGCCATACCATTTTTCAAACTGTTCAAGATTTTGTAAACGGAAGTCCGCTGCCAAATCAATAACTTTAGTCCCTGCTGCGATCAAATCTTTTGCGTGCTGCATCGCAACACCATGTGGGGTCGCAAAGAATACAACATCACATTCTTTTAATGCATCAATATTTAAATCTGAAAATTGAAGATCTGTATGCCCACGTAAGTTTGGGAACATATCAGCAACTGGTTTGCCTGCTTCTGTACGTGAAGTCAGAACTCGAACCTGCGCTTTTGGATGTCGTAATAAAATACGTAATAGTTCAACGCCTGTATAACCAGTTCCACCAACAATTCCGACAGAAATCACGTGCATTACCTCAAATATTGAATCTATACTTGCGGTAGTATGACAGGATGTCCAGGCTTACAAAACCATTTCATGCTTGGTAATTTTAATTTTTTTATTTTTAGCCTTAATTACATAGCACTTGCTGGTCTGTCAGAACCAAACAAATATCAGTAAATAAATACCAGACTCATTTTTGGAGAGCTAGGATGCTTGATCAATCAAAAGAAACAAAGTTGCGCACTTATCTCGGCCTTAGTACTTTAATTTTAAGCGCAGTCCTTGTGGGATGTGGTGGTGGCAGTAGTAGCAGTTCATCTAATACAACGACACCTACTGTGCCAACTCCTGAAGTTACGACAGATTTCACACTTAAAACCCCTGTCGAAATGCGTAATATTCAACTTAAGGTCTATGACAATACCGATAATAGTATTTTGATTGATACCCAAGTTGCGAGTTTAACAAGTTATAATATTAAGCTTCCAAGTACTAAATTGAACCGTCTTTATCGAGTTGAAGTCATAACTCAGGCTTCATCTCAAGTATTTGACCCGATTAATTCTAAATATCAAAGTATTTCTGGTGTTTATCACGCTTTTATTACCCCAAGCTCAATCAGTAATAAAACTCAACTGATTAGTCCAACTTCAGAAGCAATTTATCAACGTGCTGTAATCCGATCAGGTCAACTGCCACAAGAAACTATAAATCCGAACTTAATTGAAGTATCTCATGCTGACTTGGCTTCTCAAGATGTTTACACAGCGCTTATTAGTGCATTTAAAGATGCAGCCATACCAAGCTTGAGTCCAGCTAGCCCTCTGACTGTTCTAAATTTATTACAGTATTCAACAAAGCAACCCAGTACTTATGTGGACAGCTATCTTAGCTTTGGATATTTACAATATTGGAATACGATCCACGGCAATTTGAATGCTTATCAAGAACTTACAAATAGCCTTGCAACCGATTTAAAAGATGGATATTTAGATGGCAAAAAACTTATTGGTGATAATACAACCATGACACCTATTTTTAGCCCTTCACCAGATAATATTGAGCCTGTAAAAAATACGCTTTTGGACATTGCAGCTAATCAAAAAGCAACTCGTGATTATTTTGCTACTAATTTAAAAGCTGCCACATTGCAACTGGCAGATTCACAAAGTCAGTCTAGTTTAGACCAAACAGGATATGCTCTTTTGCAGAAAAAACTCTATTCTGGGGTTGTGCCTTCTGGAAATACTACTGATTTTTTCCGTATAGATGGTGCGGGTGATTATCGACGTGCAGTGGGCTTTAGCGGCATTACAGCCACTTGTAATGGTTCGGCTTATCCGTGTAAACAAGGCTTAACCAGCATTAATATTTCTGACCCTAAACTACCTGCCACAGACTATTTAGTCGGTCACTATGAAAACAGCGCATCAGGCTGCCAACTTAATTTCCGTGCAAATGGACAAATTGAGTTAATTCAAGGTTCTCAGATTTATCGTTCTGCATTGAGTGCGGATAGTACAGACAACTTACTGCAAACAGATGCTGCAAGTTATAGTTACTTACTTAACTCAAGCTCATCTGAACCAAATAACTCAACGCAGCAATATAATTTTATACAGTTACATATTAAAGCCAATAAAATTGTCAGCGCCCAAGCTGGCCTTGATAGCCGCAAAGCCCCAGATGTATTACAAACAAAACAATTGGAATGTAGCTTTAGCTAAGCTGTTATATACCACCACGCAGGCAATGGATTGGCTTTTAATTGTCTGCGGTTCTGCATATAGTGAGGGTCGAACTTTGCAACTTCGGCCCAAAATGCAGGGCTATGATCGAAGTGTTTGGTGTGTGCTAACTCATGAATACAAACATAACGGGTAATTTGGGCTGGCATAAGAACCAAGCCTGCATGCAGCATAATATTATGTTGACTACTACAACTTCCCCAACGTGTTTTAGGACATCGAATTGCACATTCTGCATAACTCAGCCGAGTTTTTTGGCTAAGCTCTGACAAAAGAAGTGGCAACTCTTGTTTGGCATAAGCAATCACGGCATTTTGTAAAGCTTGATAAGGTTGTTGGTCTTTAATGAATAAATAATTATTTTCCCAATCAAATTGAAAAATACGATGTTGCTTTTGTACAACAACTTGAAAAGGCTGTTCTCTATTGAAAAAAGAAATTTCTGAAGGAATCTCAAACGATGCTGATTGAACGTGTTGCTGTTTACTCCACGTCTCGATCAACCATTGTTCAGACTGAGCCAAAAACTGCTGAATCTGTTTCTTGCTACAAAATAGCGGGACAGTCAGTCGTATAGAGGCAGGCTCAACACGTAAGCGCAATTTTCTTGCCCTTACGTGACGAACAATTTTAATTTCTGGCATTTCCACAGACATTACTGTGCAGTACGCTCTTCAATACCATTATTTGTTGCAACAATTGCAATAGTTGCAGGGTTTAACGCAAAAATACCGTTAGTTACAACACCTGGGATATTGTTGATGGTCTTTTCCAAATCAATTGCATTTAAGATGTTCAAATTAAATACATCTAAAATAACGTTTCCATTATCTGTCACCACACCTTCGCGGTAAACTGGATCACCACCTAAGCTGACCAATTTACGAGCTACAGCAGAGCGCGCCATTGGAATTACTTCTACTGGTAATGGGAAATCACGACCAAGTTGATCTACCCATTTCGAATCATCAACAATACATACAAATTTTTTAGCAATTGAAGCTACAATTTTTTCACGAGTTAATGCTGCTCCGCCGCCTTTGATCATATGCATATGACGGTCAATTTCATCTGCACCATCAACATAGGCGTCTAAACCACCTACATGGTTCATATCAACCACTTCGATACCTAATTTTTTAAGACGGTCTGCTGTTGCTTGCGAACTTGCTACCGCTGCTTCTAACTGCAATTCAGGCAATAAATCAATTAGAAAATTTACAGTACTTCCAGTTCCTACCCCTAAAATGCCACCTTTGGGTAAGTGTTTTAAAGCAGCTTTCGCAGCAGCTTGTTTCTTTTCATCTTGGGTTGCATATAGGCTCATTACATCACTCAACTATTTTTTGACATTTATGCGCCAATAATCGGCGCAAATGCACAAGGGTTTGCTACAATAATTTCCTATTTTAAACTGTTATAGGGAAGATGAACATGCTGTCTCGTGTGGTACGACAAATTTTACAAGCAACGGTTTATGATGTTGCAATTGAAACACCTCTCGAAGCAGCTCCACGAATTAGTCAAAAATTAAATAATACAATTCGTTTTAAGCGTGAAGATTTACAACCAGTTTTTTCTTTTAAATTACGCGGTGCTTATAACCGTATTAGTCAAATACCGAAAGACCAACTTGAGCGCGGTGTAATCTGTGCATCTGCGGGCAACCATGCACAAGGCGTGGCATTATCTGGTCAACGTTTAGGCATTCCTGCAATTATTGTTATGCCAAGCACTACTCCAGATATTAAAGTTCAGGCAGTTAAGCGATTAGGTGGCCAAGTTGTATTACATGGCGATAGCTTTGATATTGCAAACAAATATGCTCAACAACGTGCCGAAGCAGAAGGATTAGTTTTTATTCCTCCTTATGACGATGAACTGGTTATTGCTGGTCAAGGTACTATTGCGAATGAAATCTTACGCCAATGGCGCGATGTGGAATATGTATTCGTTGCTGTTGGTGGTGGTGGTTTAATTGCTGGTGTAGCTGCCTACCTAGGTGAAGTTGCACCACATGTAAAAATAATTGGTGTTGAATATGAAGAGTCTGCTTGCTTAAAAGCAGCTTTAGAAACCAATGAACGTGTAGTGCTACCACATGTAGGCTTATTTGCAGATGGTACAGCAGTTGCCCAAATTGGTGCTTTGCCGTTTGATATTATTCGTCTTCGCAAATCAGATAATTCTGGCCCAATTGTTGAGCCAGATATTGTTACTGTAAATACAGATGAAATCTGTGCTGCAATTAAAGATACCTTTGATGAAAACCGCAGCATTGTTGAACCATCAGGTGCAATGGCCTTAGCTGGTATTAAAAAATATGTAGCTGAGCATAAAATTAGCGGTAAAAACATGGTGTCGATTGTTTGTGGTGCCAACATGAACTTTGACCGTTTACGTTACATTGCAGAGCGTACTGAACTAGGTGAGCAACGCGAGGCAATTTATGCGGTTACGCTTTCTGAAGAAAAAGGCGCATTCTTAGGTTTCTGCCGTGCCCTACAAGGTCGTAATATTACCGAATTTAACTACCGCGCAAATAACACAGAAGAAGCACAAGTTTTTGTGGGTATTAGCTTAAAAGGTGGTGATGCTGAACGTCATGAAATTTTAGAGCAACTTAAACAACAAAATTATGTTGTCGATGATTTATCTGATGATGAAGTTGCTAAATTGCATATTCGTTACTTGATTGGTGGTCATGCCAATCTTGACGATGAAAGATTGTTCCGTGTTGAGTTCCCTGAACGTCCAGGTGCATTACTCACATTCTTAACTCGTTTAGGCCCAACCCACAATATTACCCTGTTCCATTACCGTAACCACGGTGCTGCTGAAGGTCGCGTATTGGTTGGTTTACAAGCAACAGATGCCAAACAAAATCCAGATGGCTTAATCGAAACTCTAGAGCAAATTAGCTATCCATATGCAGAAATTACTGACAATGTGGGTTATAAGCGTTTCTTGAAATAATCTTTTATTTTGATAAAAAGCCGGCAAATTTGTCGGCTTTTTTATAATTTAAGCCCAATATTTTTTATATTTACATTGCTTGTCTTTATCTCAAAGAAAATTTCATTAAAAATAAAGCCCTAATTAAGTATAAAAGGTTATTTATGGCACAGTTCGCGGTCATCGGCTTGGGAAGTTTTGGAGCAACAGTTGCTCAAGAACTCACAAAATTAAATCATGATGTTATTGGCATTGATACAGTCAAAAAGAATGTAGAGAACCTTGCCGATGTTTTAACTCATGCGGTCATTGCTGATGCTACAGATGAACATGTACTAGATGAATTAAACATTCAAAATTGTGATGCAGTTGTCGTTGCAATTGGTGAAGATATTGAAGCCAGTATTTTATGTGTGCTGAATTTAAAAAATCTCGGTATTGATAAAATCTGGGTAAAAGCAAAAACTAAAGCCCACCACACAATTTTGTCTCACCTCAATATCAATAAAATCATTCATCCTGAAGAAGACATGGGCGTACGTGTTGCGCAAGCACTCAATTACCCTATGGTGAGTCGTTACATGTCTTTAGATGATGATCACTATATTGTGAAAATTGATATTCCCGAGAAATTAAATGGTATTAACTTGTATGGAATTATGCAGCAAGCACCACAGGTTAAAACACTACTTGTAAAAAGACAGCAGCAAATTCTATTTGAAACTGATGAGACTTTTACCTTAAAAATGCATGATATTATTATTTTGGAAGGTCATTTACAGCAACTTAAAAAACTCTCACATTGTTTCTCATAAGAAAACGAACTAGAAAATATGTCTCTTAAACCTAAGCCACACAAAACACTAAATTTAAGTCCTCCATCTTTATTAGCGTTAGGGTTTCTAGCATTTATTATATTCGGCACATTGTTGCTTAAGCTTCCTATTGCCAATAACGGACATGTCAGCTGGATGGATGCATTATTTACAGCAACCTCAGCGGTTACCATTACAGGTTTATCTGTTTTAAATATTCATCAATCTTTTACACTTTTTGGGCAAGTCATTATTTTATTACTGATTCAGTCAGGTGGTTTAGGCTTCATGACTTTTGCAATTTTGGCTGCACTAAGTCTATCGCCGAAAGTTGGTCTTAAGCAGCAAATGATGGCTCAAGACAGTCTCGGTCAAACTAGCCTCTCTAAAGTGACTTTTGTTGCAAAAGGTGTTGTCACCTATACTTTTCTTTTTGAATTGATCGGAACCATAATTCTTACGACTGCATTTACACCTGCGTTTGGTTTTGCTCGCGGTTTGTATTATGCAATTTTTTATAGTATTTCTTCATTTAACAATGCGGGTTTTTCTTTATTTAATAATAGTTTAATGGGATTCCAAAACAACTATGTCATCTGCCTTACAGTGAGTTTACTTTATATCTTAGGTGGACTTGGCTTTTTAGTTTTGATGGATATCAAACAGAACAAAAAGTGGAAAAAACTAAGCCCCAATAGCAAACTAATACTTACAACAATTGCGATTATTAATTTAGTCGCCTTCATATTAATCTGGGCTCTAGAAGCGCAGAACCCACATACATTAGGAATGCTGAGTGTAGGCGATCAAGCTTTACATGCTTGGTTCCAAGCGACGGTTCCACGATCTTCAGGGTTTAATACTATTGATACAGGTGCAATGACTAATAGTAGTTCCTTGGTTATGATGCTGCTCATGTTTATTGGTGGCGGCTCACTCAGTACCGCTGGTGGTATTAAGGTAGGAACCTTTGCGATATTGGTTTTAAGTGTACTTTCATTTCTAAGACGTACAGATGAAATTAGAGTCTTCAATCATTCTGTTTCTCATGAAACTACTTATAAGGCCTTAGCAGTTACTGCAATTACCAGCATTCTTATATTTATTGGGTTCTTCATACTTTTGCTTTTAGAACCGAAAGCTGACTTTATGAACTTATTATTTGAAGCGGTATCGGCAGCCTGCACAGTTGGACTCTCTCGTGGTATTACACCAGATTTACATAATGGTAGCCTGTTTATCTTAAGCCTACTTATGTTTGCAGGAAGACTTGGACCTTTAACTCTGGCATATTTGATCGCCACACCTAAAAAGAGTCGCCTCAAACATCCTCAGGCCAACATTCAAATTGGTTAATAAAAAAAGCCGCTTTTACAGCGGCATTTTTATCAACTTGAACTTAGTACCAGTTCATGAGTGAAACACCCAAACCTGCATAAGTTGCACGGTGATTATAGTCAATTAAGCTTTCACCATATCCATTAAATAGCTGAAAGTGACCACGTAACTTACCACTAATTGGGAACGCCCAGTCAAACTGAACTGCGCCATGAGAGTCATCACCACCTTTTAGTGAGTGACGTAGCATTAAAGAGAAATCGTTATCTTTCCACTTATAAAAAGCAGTTAAATCCCCACGCCCAACATAATCTTCAATATCAGGGTTGTTATCATCTTTGGCAGTTTCATTAATGCGTACCCAAGGACGAAGCATGACAGCAAAGTTACCACGCTCTAAGCCCACATTAAAAATGACACGGTTCCAGCTACGAGATAACGGATCTGAACGACCATTTGACTGGTGATTTAAAGTTACACCTAATAAACGACCATCTAAACCGAGCAACTCATAGTTTGTTCTAAACATTAAACTTGCTTCAGGCTCATAGTTCGTTTCACGGAAAGGACGAGATTCTTTAGCATTAAATGTCTGCCAACGTGAAGATTGCGTATACCCCACCCACAAATCACCATTGTTGCCAAAAATATTTTCCAAAGCTTTAGTTTTTAAAGAAATTTGAAATTTAGTTTCCGTCGATTTCAAATCTTGAGCTTCTTTAACAGTGTTATTGGGATTTGGACTACTTGGAAATTCATTTTTATCACTAGTCCAAAATACAGGTAGTAAATAGACAGGCTGATAAGCACGAATATTCCAAACACCAAGCTTACTCTTTTCAGATAACTCCCACCGTTGGTCTAGTAAAGAAGTGGTAGGCTCAATTTTTGGAGCCTTCCCTATTACTTTAATATTACTAACCGTATCTACAACCTTCTCTTTAAATGTTTCAGGCTGAACAGCAGGCTCATCAACTTTTTTAACAGGCTCTGGAACTGCTGCAGCTTGCAGAGCGGGCAAAGCCGAGGGTTTAAATACAGAGTCATAACAAGCTAGGCGATCAGCATTTGAAGCAAGGGCAACACATGCATCTACGGTCGCAGGTTTTACAGGGGCTAAGGTGTCAGCATATGCCACCGACGCACATAAACAGCTAAGCAGGGTTCCCATACTTAGCTGTAATGATGTGCGTTCAAATTGTCTGAACGCCATGTTCATCTCCAATTTTTATTTTAATTAACTTGTTTAATTGTAAAGCCCAGTTGCTGCAATTCATCACGTTTTGCAAAAGGTGCAACCACAGCTTTTACAGGTGTTTGTTCAACTAAATATTGACGCGCAACACGTTGTAAGTCTTCTAGAGTCACATGCAATAGTCTTTCACGTAAGGTACGGCGGAAAGCTGGAGTTCTTGCATGTAACAGTGCATAACATGCTGTAATTGCTTCACCTGCCGGTGAACCAGGTTTGTCCATACTCGCCACCAGACCAAGAATTGCTTCTTCTAGTTGATGAGGTTGTTGCTCTGTATTTAGCAACCATTGCACACTCGCTTCAAAGTCTTTAAACGTCTCAGCTAAACGTGGGTCACGGTAACTAAAGAAACGGAATGAACATGCATTTCCATCATAACTAGCACCACCACCATAAGCACCACCTTTTTCACGAATAGCGCTGTGTAAGAAACCATTACGCAAGTAGGCTGCCAACACCATTAAAGGTGCTGCATCTGGATGAGACACTTCAACTGCTTGATATGCAGAAGCACAGAACTGAACATTGGTTTGAATTAACCATGCTTCATGTTCGTTCGTATTTTCTTGCTCAACTTCAGTTAACTTAGTTGCTGCTTTATCAACGTTTAGCTTATCCCAAACATTTTGAATTTCTTCAACTAAACGCTCTGACTGATGCTCTTCACATACCAATAAGAACTGTTTAGGTGCTTGCAATAATTTGGAATGGATATGCTTCAATTCAGCAATAAGTGCATCGTAAGCGGCATCGTCTTGAGTAATTTTAGTAACAAGCTCACCCAACCAGTTCAACGCACCTAAGCCAGTGTTTTGATAGTCGCGTTGAGCTAATGCACTCATATTACGAGATGCAATCTGCATCGCATAACTATGACCAGCTCCTGATAAACGAGACTGCCAACGTGTCTTACGTTGCTGTAACAACTCAATAATGCGCTCTTTCTCATCGAAGCGAAGTTGTTCAAATGCTAGTTTTAATAAATGAATCGCATCGAACTTCTGAGTTAAAGATTTAGTCGTTAAAGTTAACCAAGCACTAATTTTGTCTTTATCATCAACTTTACTGCGTAACGAAGCACCCATTCCCAAACCACCACTTACAGCTGTTTGTAAGTTTTGTAGTTCAAGATAGTCATACTCACCTGCACCAACTTCACCCATTAAGATAGAGAGCAAATTGAAATATGGTGAGCTAACAACATCATCAGGAATCTGAATGAGGACTTGTTGATAGTAAATACCATTCGTTCCGGCATGATACAAATTCAACGGCGTATCCATTCGATTACAGATAATTTCACGCAATTGACCTTGTACAATATGCAAGTCAGCAGGAACGTCTTCTAGACCAACTTTAGGTAATAGCTCAAGATTATCTGGCGTATCTTGACGTTCTTGTAATGCTTTAGTTTTAGCAACTATCTCTGCTTTGTCTTCTTCAGTAAGCTTTTCACCAATCGCAGCTAAACGTGCCTTTTCAGCTTCTTGCTCTTTTACAGACTTAGTTGCATCCGGTACTAAAGTCATTTGGACACGATGCGGGTTATCCAGCAAATGTGTTTGAATTAAATTAGATAACCACATTGGGTCTTGGAGTTCTTCTTTGACCTGAGCAATGGCACTGTCAACATCCCAAATTTGAATTGGGTCATTATGGTGAATAGCACCACTTAAACCATTTAAGATCAGGCTTAAGCCATATGGTGTACCGTCACCATTAATTTCACGTTGATGCAATTCGATTTGATGCAAAATCGCATCAACCAAAGCAGAATCAATTGGTTTTTCAGCCACTTCACGTAAAATTTTTAAAACACCATCTTTAAAGCTTTCTGCATACTCTGGGTTTGAACCTTGAACGCCACAATAGAATGTCATTTCAAAGTTACTGTCATCTACGCCCATTAATGGACCAGTTGACTGAGCATAACCACAAGTTTCTAAATAATGACGTAGTGGCGACGCGGAGTTTTCAAGTAAAACACCTTCAACCAAACGCATACCTAGACGTAGTTTGATATCACTCGCTTGCGGTAACAACCAAGACAATACATGGTAAGTTTTATCTTTTAACTCATCTCCATCAACAGCATAGTTTTCTGTAACTTCTACAGGTGCTGTTAAACGTTTTTCTGGTTTTGAATATAAAGTTGTACCCGCAGCAAACTTATGTAGAGCTAGTTTTTCAAATTGCTCTTGTAACTCATATGCCGTTTGGTTACCGAAGGTCATAAATACCGCATTACTTGGATGGTAATGAGTTTTATAAAATTCGACTAACTGTTCATAGGTTAAATCAGGAATATCTTTAGGATCACCACCTGAGTTGTAGTGATATGTAGTTTCAGGGAATAGATGATGAGCCAACTGGTGATAAAGCTGATCAGACGGTGCACTCATTGCACCTTTCATTTCATTGAACACTACGCCTTTATATACAGGTTGGTCATTTTCAAGTTCAATACGAATACCTTCTTGAGCAAAATCAAGAGGATTTAAATTTGCTGAAAAAGCCGCATCAAGATAAACAGAGAGTAAGTTTTGGAAATCTTTCTTATTTTGAGTTGCAAATGGATAGGCTGTCCAATCTGCTGCTGTAAACGCGTTCATAAATGTATTTAATGAACGGCGAATCATTAAAAAGAATGGGTCACGAACAGGAAACTTTTCAGAACCACATAAAGCTGTATGCTCTAAAATATGTGCAGTTCCTTTAGAATCCATCGGTTGTGTTCTGAACGCAACAAGGAATACATTTTCATCATAATCAGTTGCCAAGTGATAATGCACCGCACCTGTGACTTTATGCTTATATTCAGACACTAAAATATCTAATGCTTCAACATGGTGCTGACGTAGCAACTGAAACGCAGGGTGAACAGTTTGAGAAATGGTTTCAGTGACATCTACAGTCATGTGATCTCCTAACATATCGGATAAGTGAATAAGTCTCATTATAGCCTGAGTCGGCTTGAGATTGGCGAACAAAAACCAAGTAAAATACTATGTTTTTGTTGAGTATTAGTTTTCATGGGCATAGCTTTGATATCAAACACATAGCCCACGTGGTTGTATCCTAGCAGAACAAAACCTTTTAATACTATCTATATGCTATACAACACACAAAAAAGCTCATCATTTCGATGAGCTTTTTTGGATATTTGTTAATTAAAAACGATAGCGAAGTGCGACTTGTGCATTTAACGGGTCACCTATCATGTTTGAATCATTTGCTCCACTATGACCTGAAACAAAGTAATCACGATCAAACAAGTTATTTAAGTTCAAGTTCACATCATAACGTTCACTTTGATAACCTAAAGCTGCATTTACAACAGCATAACCTGGTAAAACGTTTTTGTTGTCTGGCGCGCTAAAACGTGATGATTCACCACGACCACCTACAGCGGCATACCAATGATCATTAATTTGGTATTTTAACCACAGGTTAGCTGTGTTGTTTGGCGTAAGCGCTGAGTGATTACCCGTAAATCCAATGGTCGATTTTTCAATCTTACCATTCATATAAGAATAGCCAGCTAACACGGACAATTGATCAGTCAACTGACCTGTTAATGAAAGTTCAACACCTTTGGTTTTTTGTTCGCCTGCTAACAGTGCTTGCGTTGGATTAGCTGGATCTTGATTTTGAATATTGGTTTGGCTCATTTCAAATAAAGCCAATGTTACATTCAATTGATCATTTACATCCCACTTCACACCGACTTCAACATTTTCAGTTTTTGTAGGACTTAAATCAGCACTATTTGTATATAAAACAAATGAATCAGCTAAAGGCTGGAAAGAACGGTTATAAGAAGTGTAGAGTGAAATATTGCTTACTGGCTGATAAACCAATCCGATTCGTGGAGAATAGGTGTTATCAGTTCTATTTAATATTTGAGACTTCACTTTATCATTGCGATCTTGAGATAGATTGTCATAACGTAAACCAACTAAAACTTTCAGCTGATCTGTAACTGTCATTAAGTCTTGTAAATAGATACCGTAGTTTTCAAAGGTATTACTATTATTATTACGTGCAGTTGTTGAGCCTGTATTAATCGGAGCCCAATACTCTAATTCAGGATTATACAAATCAGTTGTGGTTTTAGCGCCTTGCCAAAGTATTTCATCTTTGTGCTGCTTACTATATTCCGCACCAATCAAAGTATTGTGCTTTAAGAAACCAGTATTAAATAAACTACTTAATTCTTGCTGAATATACACGCCATCTTCATTACGCAAGCGTTTATTTTGAGTCAGAGTAATTTTTGACTTATCAGCAGGATGCGTATCAACACTATATTGACGGTCTAATGAGTAGTTATAGTGGCGAACTGCACCATGATATTTGAGTTGATCATTAAACTCATGGTCTAAGCTGATAGTTTGACTTGAGATTTCAGTGTCAACATCCCCGACCTCTTTACCGTTTAATGCACCATAAAAAGTTTTAGGATTTGTTTTAACAGGTTTACCTGTAATTGGATCTGTCGGGAAGCCTTGATCAGCTAAACGATCATCATGCAAATAGTCAGCCTGAAGTAAAAGTTTAGTTTTATCGCTAATATCCCACTGTACTGATGGAGCCACCGCCTGACGTTTTAAAAAGGCCTGATCACGATAACCATCTGAGTCTTCAACTGCACCAGTTAAACGAACCTTAACATTCTCTGCTACTTTTTCATTCACATCGACTTCTGCACGGCGTTGACCTGTAGTACTACCAATCAGGCTCACTTCACGCAAAGATTCATCCATTGGCTTTTTATTAATTTTATTGACCAACCCACCCGCCGAACCGCGTCCATAAAGTACAGAAGCAGGTCCTTTTAGTACCTCAACTCGTTCAACATTCGACATATCACGGAAATACAATGCATCATCGCGAATACCATCTACATAGTTATCTGTGATTGCTGAGAAACCGCGAATCATGACCTGATCACGTTGTCCATCCCCGACACTAAAGCTCAAACCAGCAACGTTTTGCAAGGCACCTTGCATAGATGTCACTGTCTGCTCTCTTAAAATTTGTTTCGGTACAACATTTACAATTTGAGGAACATCTTTTAATTGCATCAGTCCCTTAGTGGCACTAGATGCTTGTCCCACTTCTTGTTTTAAACTTTTTTCCTTCTCCGCTTTTACTGAAATTGTTGGAAGATTGGTTAGGACCTGTGAGTCTGTCTCTGCGGCATATACATGGCCTGTTATAACCCCAAATGATGAAACAAATAAAATAGAACGCTTCATGTAAGTTCGCTACGAATAATTTCACGCGAAGTTTCAATGAAATACTATACCTTTGTAAATATTATCAAGAATCATTATTAATTGATAATATTTATTAAAAGGATTATTTCAATAGCCTAGTCAAAACACACTTCGTCTGCTAATCGCTGAATTAACTGAATTTTATTCAACAAACTACAGCAAAGGTGAGCAATGGTGTAAACTTATAAATCTGATTTTTTACTCTGTGACAACACATATGGCAACTGTAGATCTTTTTGCAATTGGTAATGCATTAATCGACCAAGAATTTAAAGTGTCTGATGATTTTCTTAGTCAGCAAGGCTTACAAAAAGGCACCATGCAGTTGTCTGACGGTGAAACACAATCTGCTTTATATGAAAAATTAAAGCAAACTCAAGATTACAAAGGTCAAGCAAGTGGTGGTTCTGCAGCAAATACAACTGTAGCCTTTAGTGCATTAGGCGGTAGCGCTTTTTATGGGTGTCGTGTTGGTCATGATCAATTGGGCGAAATTTATCTACAAGGTCTAAACGAAGCTGGCATCCAAACCACTCCTAAGTCAATCAGTGAAGGTGTAACAGGTACCTGTATGGTACTTATTAGCCCAGACTCTGAGCGTACCATGCATACTTATTTAGGTATTACGGCTGAACTTTCTCAAGATCAAATCGATTTTGAGCCGTTAAAAAGAGCAAAATGGCTCTATATTGAAGGTTACCTCTCTACAAGTGAAACAGCTCGTAAAGCAGTAAAACAAGCACGAGAAATTGCAAAAGCTCACGGCGTTAAAATCGCTTTATCTTTATCAGATCCTGCAATGGTTCAATATGCCCGTGAAGGTCTAGAAGAGCTGATGGATGATGGTGTAGATTTATTGTTCTGTAATGAACAAGAAGCTTTAATGTATACCAATACGACTACCGTAGAAGATGCACTTGCTCAATTACGCTTTAAAAACCACACCATTGTGATTACACAAAGTGCAAAAGGTGCTTTAGTTGCAAACCCTACGCAACATTTTCATGTGGCAGGTCGTCACGTAGAAGCTGTAGATACAAATGGCGCTGGTGATGCTTTTGCAGGCGCATTCCTCTATGCATTAAACCATCACGAAGATTTAAATGCTGCTGCACAGTTAGCCATCCTAATTTCTAGTGAAGTTGTGTCTCAATTTGGTCCTCGTTTAGCCATTAATGACTATGCTAAACTTCTTGAAAATTTTCAGAAGGAATGTGCTTGAAATGGAAAGGATCTGTATGACGGAAGAAGTTCCTGAGCGTGAAGCTAGAGCTTTTGACACTTTACAAGGAACGACTATTTTCATTACACAGCGTGATGGCTCATTCTATGCTTATCAGAATTTATGCCCACATTTGCAAACAGAACTTGAATACTTAGAAAATCAATTTCTAGATCAAGACCAAGAATATATTCAATGTTCTACTCACGGTGCTTTATTTAACGTGGAAACTGGTGAATGTATATCAGGTCCTTGTTTAGGTGATTTCTTAAATAAAGTTGAGATTAAAGTCCATTCAGATGGCGGTATTTATATCGTAGACTAAGATCATCAACATTAGAGTTTCTACCATGGCTGATTTCTTTTTTAATTATTATCTTATGCCATTTCATTTAAGTGTTGTGGCTTTGATATTGCTCAGCGTGGTAGAAACCATTGGTATGTATATTGGATTACGTCCAAGCCAACTACTTAAAAAAATTGCACCCGTCTGGCTTACTAATTCCCCATTACTGAATGTTAAATTTTCTAAAGCTCTAATTTTCGTTTTTTTACTTATTAATTTCAGCTTTGCAGGTTATTTCTTACAACTCTCTTTCTTTGCAATACAGCATTACTTTATTACTCCTTTTTATTTAATTATTCCTGCACTGGTAATCGCAATCTTTTTTACTGTATTCATGATCCACTGTCTTGACCAAGTGATTAAACCAAAGCTCACTCACACCAATTACAATCTGTTAGGACGACTAGCAACTATCTCAAGCGGCAGTGCTAGACCAGGTTTTTCAGCTCAAGCACGCGTAAGAGATGAATTTGGTCAACTACATTATGTTCAAGTTGAACCAGAATATGGTGAATTAGAATTATATTCACAAGTGATTTTAGTGAGAGTTCAAAAAAGCCATTATCTTGCAAAAAAGATTTCGATGTCCAACGACTTATTTGCACCAGACTAATTTTACACTTTCATACTCTTTTTAAGATTTATCAAAACAATATTTTTTTATGGATGCTCTTTCTTAACTGAGTCATATCCACTCCCTTCTATTTGTTCAATTTTTATTTTAAACCAACCAAAACACTCAGAATAAAAAATAACCAATCATTTTAGTTGGATTTAATTTTTATTATTTACAAGTGTTTTAGTTGGATTTAACAATCAATTCAAACCATTTTAGTAAGATATTTTATTTTAAATTATTTAAACACCTAAGCTATTGTTTTAAATAAATAATATAATTAAGTTTTTATTTAAAATATATTTATTGTTTATTTTTAATATATTTTGATTAATAATAAAATTAATATGTATCGAGGTTTATTTTATGAGCCTTAAAAATCTAGATATAAATGCCAAATTAGTTAGAGAAATCACGATTATTCTAATAATTAAAGTCGTACTTCTCTTAACAATCAAACATATTTGGTTTGATGCTCCCACCATCCCCAAAAATTTCGACAATCAAGTCGCTGAGCATATTGCTGGCGATAATACTTCCCATATTAAGGAGACACGTTGATGATTTCTGAAAGCGTGGTTGATCTTTCGCGGTTCCAGTTTGCGATGACCGCAATGTATCACTTTCTTTTCGTACCCTTGACCCTAGGCCTTGCATTCATTCTGGCTATTATGGAAACCACTTACGTTATATCGGGTAAAGAAATTTACAAGGATATGACTAAATTTTGGGGAAAACTATTCGGTATTAACTTTGCCTTAGGCGTAACTACTGGCCTCACCATGGAGTTCCAATTCGGAACAAACTGGGCATATTACTCACACTATGTTGGTGATATTTTCGGTGCCCCATTAGCAATTGAAGGCTTGATGGCATTTTTCCTTGAGTCAACATTTATCGGTTTATTCTTCTTCGGATGGGACCGTCTGAGTAAAGTACAGCATTTAGGGGTTACTTGGTTAGTTGCCCTTGGCTCTAATATGTCAGCTCTCTGGATTTTAGTTGCCAATGGCTGGATGCAAAACCCTGTAGGTGCAGCATTTAACTTTGAAACAATGCGTATGGAGCTTGTAGATTTCGGTGCACTTATTTTTAACCCTGTAGCACAGGTTAAGTTTGTACATACTGTTTCTGCTGGGTACGTAACAGGTGCAATTTTCGTACTCGCAATTTCAAGTTACTACTTACTTAAAAAACGTGATCTGCCTTTTGCCCGCCGTTCATTCGCGATTGCTGCCATTTTTGGTCTTGCCTCTACACTTTCAGTGATTTTGCTTGGTGATGAGTCTGGTTATGAACTAGGTGATGTACAAAAAACTAAACTCGCTGCAATTGAAGCAGAATGGGATACTCACCCTGCTCCTGCTCCATTTACTTTATTTGGTGTGCCAAACCATGAAGAAATGCGAACAGACTATGCAGTTAAAATTCCTTATGCATTAGGTCTAATTGCAACTCGCTCAACAACCAAAGAAGTCACTGGTCTAAAAGACTTAATGCAACAGCACGAAGTCCGTATTCGTAACGGTATGCTTGCTTATGCTGAACTTGAAAAACTACGTGCTGGAGACCGTTCACCAGAGTTATTAGCTTCATTTGAAAAAAATCAAAAAGATTTAGGCTATGGCTTACTTCTTAAGAAATACGCACCAAATGTCGTGGATGCAAGTGAACAAAACATTCAAGCCGCTGTTAAAGACACCATTCCAAATGTGACTGCTCTATTCTTCTCATTCCGTGCAATGGTGGCCTCTGGTTTCTTAATGTTGCTTCTTTTCATTTTAGCCACTTGGGCTGTAGCAAAAAGAAATGCTGAAAATAAACCGTGGTTACTCAAATATGCATTGTTTGCGTTACCACTTCCATGGATTGCAGCTCAAACAGGCTGGTTCGTTGCTGAAGGTGGCCGTCAACCTTGGTCTATTGGTGAAATTCTACCAACTCACTTATCAACTTCGAGTTTAAGTACAGGTGATGTATGGGGCTCTATCCTCGCGTTAGCAGCGTTCTACACTGTCCTTTTAATTATTGAAATGTACTTAATGATTAAATTTGCTCGCTTAGGACCAAGCTCACTTCACACTGGTAAATATCATTTTGAAAAGCAAGAGACAAAAGCAGCTGTTAATGGGGAGGCTTTATCATGATTGAATACGAACTCCTAAAAATCATATGGTGGGTGTTAGTTGGAGTCTTACTCATCGGGTTTGCTTTAACCGATGGCTTCGATATGGGCTCAATGGCACTTATGCCTTTTGTTGGTAAAACTGATAATGAACGCCGTGCGGCTATTAATACCATTGCACCGCACTGGGATGGAAATCAGGTTTGGTTTATTACCGCAGGTGGTGCCTTATTTGCTGCATGGCCAATGGTTTATGCAGTTGCATTCTCGGGAATGTATTGGGCTTTATTACTTGTGCTATTTGCCCTATTTTTACGCCCCGTAGGTTTTGACTATCGTTCTAAACTTGAAAATACAAAATGGCGTAACTCTTGGGATTGGGGACTATGTATAGGTGGTGCCGTGCCTGCTCTAGTTTTCGGTGTAGCGTTCGGTAATTTATTCTTAGGTATCCCTTTTAGTTTAGATAGCACATTGCGCTCTGAATATTCAGGTAGCTTCTTTGCTCTTCTTAACCCATTTGCCTTAGTTTGCGGTATTGTTAGTTTATCTATGTTGTGTGCGCATGGTGGTGCTTGGCTAATGCTACGCACAGACGGTGCTTTAAAACAACGTTCTGCTAAAGCCACACAAATTATGGCAGCAGTATTCTTAATTTGTTTCCTTGTCATTGGTGCATGGTTGTACTTCGGTCAAGTACCAGGTTATAGCTATGCAGCCGCAATTGATCCAAATGCTGCCCTTAATCCTTTGGCGAAACAAGTCATCACAAATAATAACCCCGGTTGGATGAACAATTACAGTAACTATCCAATCACTAAAGTTGCTCCAGTTCTCGCAATTTTAGGGGCACTTATCGCACTCTTTACGGCATCAAAAGCAAAAGCAGGTTTAAGTTTTGCTGGAACAAGCTTAATGATTGTAGGTGCGATCTTAACTGCTGGGTTTGCTCTCTTCCCATTTTTGTTACCATCGAGTGTTAATCCGAACTCTAGCTTAACAATGTGGGATGCTGTATCAAGCCATCGCACTTTAGGCGTTATGACAGTTGCTGCTTGTATATTTGTTCCAATCATTTTGATATATACCACTTGGTCGTATTACAAAATGTGGGGCGTGATTACCAACAAACATATCGAGTCAAACTCGCACAGCTTGTACTAATAAGGAGAAGTATATGTGGTATTTCGCATGGATTCTTGGAATTTTGATGGCATGTTTTGCGGGTGTACTCAGTGCGCTTTATATCGAACATCATCAAGATTTAGATGAGGAATAGATCATGGCAAATGCAATGACAACATCAAATCAACGAAAAGCTCAAGCATTTGCAATGGCCATTTCCTTTCTGTTGGCATTGCCGCTTGCTGCAATTTTATTGGTTCATCCTTCACTGATGCTAGATGCAAACGGACACTACAACCATAGTCAGCTTATGCTGGTTATGGTGGGAATTTCCGGAGGGTTTATCTATGGTGTTGGTTTCGTACCCCACTTCTGGTTATGGAAATGGTTATTTAGCCCTTGGATCGCTTGGCCTCTTATGCTGTTAGGCTATTACATCTGGTTTTTAACCTAAAAAAAGGACCTCATTTGAGGTCCTTTTTCATTTCAATCAGTTGTATAGGCACAAGAGGAACTCCAACATCTGCTTCATATGGATATGGTTCTACATGACCTGTTTTTGTATATCCGCGTCTTTCATAATAAGCTATCAGTTCTGAACGAACATCTAATACATACATGATCGCACTCTCCAATTCAGGGACTTTTTGCAAAGCAAACTGTTCAGCATATTCCAAAACACAGCGGCCAACTTTCATGTTCTGTAGATTAGGATCGGTACAGAACGTTCCAATCTCAACATTATTATTCTGAAAATTTAACCCGATACACGCAACAATTTTAGAAGAATCTATTTCTGCAACTATTAGTAATGAATTAGACAACTCTAATTGCTGTTGTAGTTGCTCTTGGCTAATACGTTGCCCTTTTACAAATTCAATTTCAGTTGTCCAGCTTCTACCTTGTTGCTCTCTATACGATTGATTAATTAAATCGACCAATGATGTTATGTCACTCAATTCTGCTAGACGGAAATTTAAATTCATCATAAATATACTTAGGCTATTTAAAATATTATAAAAATAAAGCCGATATTAAATCGGCTTTATTTTGAATAGCAATAATTTAATTTGATTGTTCTGCCAACCAAGCCATAAATTTTTGACGCTCAGCTTTAGAAGATTTCTGCCACACTTCAACCAACCGTTGATCATTGCTTTGCGCAGCACCTGTCGAAGGAACGGTGGCAGCAACAGATGTAGTAACTTGAGAAGTAGATGGCTTGGCAGCAGCATAAACAGCTTGAGGCTGAGGTTTAGAAGGTTTTGTTGTAAAGTCAGCGACCTTACCCAACAAGCCAGTTGCAAACCAAGGTTTTGCTTCGTTGTTTGCACCAGTTTGCTGAACAACTAGTTCATTATTTGAATTATATAAAGCCACTGTTGGTTGCTCAGCATATTTCTTTGCTTGTTCATATTTTTTTGGCACATCAACCATCGCCAGCTTATAAGTTTGGCCGTCTTTTAATGTTGGTGTTTGAATTGTAACCACGCCCGACTTAACGATATCGTGCTCACCATTTAAATGTTCAAAATATTCTTGATAACGTACACTTAAGTTTGTTTCGCCGGCATCGACTTTGTAACTATTTTTAGAAGAACGAAATAATCCAGAGCTGACTTCTTGACCATTCACCGCAAGGATTACAATTTCCTCTGGTGCTGTAATTGTAACTGCTGAAAATACTGAACCGCTGAGTAATAAACCAATCGCAGCAACACTTAATCTTAAAGTCATCTGTTCACGTCTCTATAATATTTAATAGTTTGTAAAAACATGAGCAATATGCAACATGATTATGACCATTTTATGACAAGCTTTATGTATACAAACTTAGCCTTAATTTTTTTAAAATATATTATTGAATTTTAGTCATTATCTATTTTAAAACAAAGTTACAACCCATTTTTCAAGCAAAAAAAAGAGCACCTACAAGGTGCTCTTTTCATCAACCAAACTTAGTTGAATGTTTTAAAACGATCTTCATCGCTAATAAATGCTTTCTCACCAGCAGGAGCTTCAACAGAACCAAATACTAGCTGAGCACGTAATTTCCAATTTGCAGGTACATCAAATGCAGCAGCAGCATCTGCGTCAACAATTGGGTTATAGTGCTGCAAAGATGCACCCAAGCCTAGCTCTGAAAGTGCCGTCCAAGTTGCGAACTGAGCAATTGCAGTTGAATGTTCAGACCAAACTGGGAAATTGTCTGCATACAATTCAAATTGCTCTTGTAAGCTTTTAATAACAGCTTGATCTTCATAAAATAATACTGTACCAACACCAGCAACAAAACTATCAATTTTCGCATTTGTACCAGCAAAAGAATCTGCAGGAACAATTTTACGTAATGCTTCACGAACTAAATTCCAAAATTTAGCATGTGATTCACCATAAAGTGTCACTACACGTGAAGATTGTGAGTTGAATGATGATGGGCTATGTTTAACCGCTTCACGAATTGTTTCTTCAATTTTAGTGCGATCTAATGCAACATTTTTACCAATTGCATAAATAGTACGACGGTTTTTAATTTTATCTAAGAAAGTAGACATTTTGTTATTTCCTACCTATTTGATTGACCATTGGCCGTTGTTTGGGAATGAATATAGTCTATGAAACTCATTTCTTATAATCAGCATTAAAAATATGACAGTTCGTTTTATTTTCGCAACAATAAAAAAAGATATTAATATAAAAAAACCTCACTATTTCGTGAGGTCTTATCAACTTAACTAAACATTATTTTTCTGTTTCAAATAATGCTGCTACAAATGATTTCGCCGAGAACGGTCTTAAATCATCAATTTTTTCACCAACACCAATGAAACGAATTGGCACATGAGTACGGCTTGCAATATTGAACAGTACACCACCTTTGGCAGTACCATCTAACTTAGTAATAGTAATACCAGTTAATCCTACTGCTTGGTCAAATTCTTGTACTTGGTTAATTGCATTTTGCCCTGTACCAGCATCCACTACTAACATAATTTCATGCGGTGCGGTTGCATCAATTTTTTGCATAACACGCTTAACTTTCTTAAGCTCTTCCATCAAGTTGCTTTTGTTATGTAAACGACCTGCGGTATCCGCAATTAGTACATCAATACCTTTTGCACGCGCACTTTCAAAAGCATCAAAAATAACCGAAGCACTGTCCGCACCGTGGCCTTGAGCAACAACAGAAATATCGTTACGCTCACCCCAAATTTGCAATTGTTCAGTAGCAGCTGCTCGGAATGTATCACCTGCAGCTAGCATTACTTTTTTACCTTCGCCTTGTAAACGCTTAGCAAGTTTACCAATTGTCGTTGTTTTACCTACACCATTCACACCAACCATTAAAATCACATATGGCGATTTATTTGGGTCAATATGTAAAGGCTTAACACGAGGCGCAAGCAAAGCAACCAACTCTTCTTGTAAAGCTTTATAAAGTGAATGTGAATAAATCAAATCGCCACGAGCGGTACGTTCAGTCAAGTTGGTAATAATTGTTTTGGTTGCTTCAACACCAATATCAGCAACTAATAACTGCTCTTCTACTTCTTCAAGCAACTCATCATCAATTTCTTTACCACCAATTAAGATGTTGACCATACCATCAGTGAAATTACGACGGGTTTTAGTCAAACCATCTTTCATTCGTCCAAAGAAACCAGATTTTGGCTTTTCTGACTCTAAAGAAGGTGTAGTTTCAACAGCTTCTTCAACTTTTACTTCTTGCTTAACAGGTGATTCAACGATAGGAACATCGATAGCAGGTAAATTAGGCAATGTGACATCGTCATCCCCGATCTCAGCATCTATCAAGAATTTATTTTGCATATTCGATTGTTGTTGCATGCCGATTCCTTGAAAAGCAGCGTGTTAAAAAACGGAAAGTTTAGCATAAATTCAAGTTTTTGCCTGCTCCTATAGCGAGCAAAACCTTGTTGAAATAAAGACAATACTTATTGAGTATCTTCTTGCGCTAATGCTGGATATTCTTTGATATGATTGTGTTCAAATTGATAAGCATGCATTAATTTCAGATACTCTGCTCGATGAATCTCAGATTGAGTCATAATCAACTCAGCCATATCCTGAGTTCTAGGATAAGTCGCCTGTCGAGAAAGTTGTACAATTCTTTGGTATTGCTCTGAATTGACAGGACGAAGTAATGCTAAATAAGAAAGTACAAAAATACAGGCAATAATAATAATCACAACTAGATTAAAACATTGCTCTGCCTTTAACTCAGACTTTAATTTAAGAAAATTTTGTTTGAATGTGAGCATGACCTACCTCTAATTTATGTAGTGTAGGGTTCAATGCACTTCAGCACAAGATCAAAATCCAGTAAGGCTAATATTCTTTATCCCTACTGGATCGCAAACTTTAGCTGATGAGAGATCGAATTACAGAGAAGTATAAAATTGCAGCAATAATCACTAAAACAAGGAACATAGCAAAAATGCTCAAACCTTCTTCTGCATCTGCTGGGTGCAATTCATCTTCATCTGCAATTTTTCTAAGCTCACCATCATATATATTATAGAACTGAGCTTTTTGACTAGGATCTAATTGGCTAGCGTAATCAAAAACGCGTTTCCTTTGTGCCAAACAATAATCACCTAAATGTATTTCTTGATGAAAAATTGCTTCGTCTAATAATTTACGATGATAATGAGCAAGCTCTATTATTTGGTCCTCTTTAGGAGGAGTATCAAAAACAAAGCCATCGATTGTATTTGTCATAGTTATTCTCCTTGTCTTTTATTCTCATATTGATTTTACTCAAAATTATTTGCGAATAATGTTTAATCATGTATCCTAATAGTGAAATAAAGAAAGCTGATCAATAGTTGACAAATCAATTAATCTGTAATATTAGTTTAACAATTCTAAGTTAAATTAGATTAAAGGCAGCGACCTTTAGAAAAAGTAATCATAATTACAATAAGGAGTTTTATATGATTCAACGTATCTCTCATCATGATTTAGAACATGTATACGCAACTGCGGTTAACACAATTCACTCTCAAATGAATTTCCAAGATGCAGTTGCACAGTTAGAAGAAGTTGCTCGTGCTGGTCACGGTAAAGCTGCACTATTCTTAGCAGAATTATACTATCAAGGTTTCCGTGTTGAACGTGACTCCCTGAAAGCACAATATTGGCAGAAACTGGCCACCATGCAAGCATAAAGAAACGTCACTTAGGTGGCGTTTTTTACGTCTATAAAAAGCCAAAGTTATCAATATAGACAAATTAAATTGCTATTTTTCTTGCGCTTCACCAAAGCTTTAGTCGCTTTGTCTTGCTCAGGTGGCGTTTTATACCCGTAAAAACTAAATAAATCATAAGCCCAATAAGATTCTTCAATACCTAAGAAAACAATATTTTTATTTGGTATTTATCATTGATATTTCTAGTCATCAATATTTGTTTACGTTTTGACACCTGTTTAAACTGAAATGTCATGTGATTCTCTTATAATAAGCTAGATAAGTTAAAAACCTTTAAATTGAAAAATGAATAATTTAAGTAATCTACAACCGGTTTCTAAAGACTTGATGATCAAGATTTATATTTTAAGAACCATGATGTACTGCGGGGTTCTTTGGGGACTATTTGACGAAGGATGGGCCATTAAATCGGATCAGGAAGATTTTATTTTCCCGTTTTGGTTAAATGGAGTTCAGGCGCATCGATATGCTAAAACTCACTGGCCTAATTACAAACCTAGAAAAATCACTCCAAAAGACTTCCATGAATCTTTACTACCAACCTTAACACGGTTAAAAGTTACCCCTGCTTTGTTTAATTCATCTCACCGCAAGTTAAAGTTATCTACTCAGCAAATGCATCATTTCTTTTTTAATCATCCTAAATGGCAGGTAGCTTAATTTTTTAAGCCACCACATATAGAGTGCTTTTTGAACGCTTGAGCATAAAACTTGTATTTGAGTGACTATGGAGTCTTTGCAATTTTCTAAAATCAGGCTAATTTAAATCAAAATGATAAAACAACAGGACAGAAGAAATGACTATCGTTGCACAAGTAATTAAGAACAAATCACAACAAGCTATTTTCACAATCTCGCCCGAAGCAACTGTCCTTGAAGCAATCACGATTATGGCTGAAAAAGGAATTGGAGCTTTAGTCGTAGCAGAGGGTGAAACAGTAGTCGGAATACTATCTGAGCGTGATTACACTCGAAAAGTAACTCTAATGGAACGCTCGTCTTATAGCACAACAGTTGCTGAAATTATGACAGCAAAAGTAATCACTGTAGGCCTAAACAATACAGTTGAAGAATGTTTACAGCTCATGACCGATCGTCATTTACGTCACTTACCTGTATTAGAAAATGGAAAACTAGTTGGTTTTATTTCAATCGGTGACTTAGTTAAAGCAGCAATGGAAGACCAAAAAGTTTTAATTGAACAATTAAAGCAATATATTTCTGGCTAAACGTACAAAATAAAAATGGGCGTTAATCGCCCATTTTTATTGCCTTTAAAACTTAAAGATAATTGGTAATTAAAGCAACTAAACGTTCTAACAAAATATCAGCTTGAGCTTGAGTCATATTAATTGGAGGTAATAAGCGAACTACAGAACCTGCTGTTACATTAATAATAAGCTTGTATTCATCACGAGCAATCGCAACGAGTTCAGCACAATCTTTAGGTAATTGAATACCAATCATCATACCAAAACCACGCACCTGTACGCCTTTATCTGCTAATTGAGCACGTAATTGATCAACAATATAGTTCCCCACTACTGCTGCATTCTCTACTGCATTTTCCTTCTGGATTGTATCAATTACCGTATAAACCACACGAGAACCCAATACCGTACCACCATAAGTCGATCCATGGCTACCAGGCCCTAATAACCCTACAGCTTTACCTTGGGTCATTACAGCACCCACAGGAAAACCATTCCCTAATCCCTTAGCAGTGGTTAAAACATCTGGAATAATATTGGTATGTTGATATGCAAAGTATTTACCAGTACGACCATTACCAGTTTGAATTTCATCTAACATCATCAACCAGTTGTGCTGATTACAAAGATGGCGAACTTCTTCTAAATAGCTAAATCCCTGTGGCGCAGTATTAATACCACCTTCACCTTGGATCGGCTCAATCAAAATAGCAACAATATCTGGATGTTGTAGAGCAGCTTCTTGAATCGCTTCGATATCACCAAATGGCACTCGAATAAAGCCTTCTACTAAAGGAGCAAAACCATCTTGTACTTTCTTGTTCCCTGTTGCAGAGAGTGTCGCCAAAGTACGACCGTGAAATGATTGTTCAGCCACAATAATCTTTGGCAGACTTATACCTTGTTGAGTACCAAATTTACGAGCAATTTTGATTGCACCTTCATTTGACTCGGCACCACTATTTGAAAAGAAGATTTCTTCCATACCAGAAACTTCAGCAAGCTTCTGAGCAGCAGCAGTTTGCCAAGGAATTTCAAATAAATTACTGGTATGTACAAGCGTTGCTGCTTGTTCAGCAATTGCTTCAGCAATAGCAGGATGAGCATGTCCTAAACCACAGACAGCAATACCCGTTAATGCATCTAAATATTCTGTACCATCTTGTGTGTATAGATATGCCCCTCGGCCTCGGACAAAACTGATCGCTTGGCGACCATAAGTAGCCATTAAGTGTGTTGGTTGATCAGGTTGTACTGGAGCTAGGGTAATATCAGTCATCACGAACTCTGTTGTATGAGGTTTTAAGAAGGGTTTATATAAACAAAAACTTGCGCTGATGAAAAGGCTCATCACTCATTTATCTAAAATTTCGTCTGCTTTTTACTATCACTTCGGTTTATACAATAAAATATTGAATATTCTATGCAACTTTAGACAGTAAGGTTGTTTGCAAACCAATGTGAACACACCCTATAATGCTGCAAGATTAGTTGAGGATCTACATATGACTGAACAAGCACGTGATACTGAAGCGTTAATTCGCGATCAAATTGCGAAGCATCCCGTTTTACTTTACATGAAAGGCACTCCACAGTTTCCACAATGTGGTTTCTCTGCACGTGCAGTAGAGGCGCTCAGTCAAATTGGTCGTCCATTCGCATATGTGAACATCTTAGAAAACCCTGATATTCGTGCAACTTTACCAAAAATTGCAAACTGGCCTACTTTCCCACAGCTATGGGTAAATGGCGAACTTATCGGTGGTAGCGATATCATGCTTGAAATGTTCCAAAATGGCGAATTAAAACCATTAGTTGAACAATATAGCGCAGCTCCAGAAGCTTAATAATAAAAAAGCCAATCGAAAGATTGGCTTTTTTATACTCATCAAATTAACAATCACTTATGCCGACATAACGGAACAAACCATCAACACCAAGATCTGATTTTAAAATAGTCAAATTTTTATATGATGTGCTCGTTATCGCGTCAAAAACATTCATATTTGGATCTTCA
This sequence comes from Acinetobacter sp. IK23, assembly GCF_035615275.1. Taxonomy (NCBI): domain Bacteria; kingdom Pseudomonadati; phylum Pseudomonadota; class Gammaproteobacteria; order Moraxellales; family Moraxellaceae; genus Acinetobacter; species Acinetobacter sp. IK23. The sequence continues at coordinate 116,645 of NZ_JANBNX010000007.1, read as the reverse complement.
TGTAACTCATCTACATTTTGAGTCATAGATTCTTCAAAACGGTCAGCCACAAATTCAAAGCCTAAATCCATTGCAATAAACAATGTATGTTCACAAGGTTGAACGTATTGCTCTTGTGACCAATCAATAACTGCAAGCTTACAAATTGGGCAAAGAATATTTGCAGTTGCATCTTTTAATTCAACTAACTGGTAAGACATACTTTAAAAAAATTTGATAAAAATATATTTTATGAAAAATAACGTATAAACACCATATTTGATTTTTAATTCGAAAAACGACACACAACACAATTTCAATGTCATTACATTTGCATTTCAAACCATCTAAATTTGCTTTTCGAGTCCTTTTTATATGCTTTTTACAAAAAATTAAAATCAAACTTTATCGTTGCAAAAATAATAATGTAAAATCTTTAGTGTTGCATAAATAGGATATCTTAATGCTCACCGATCTTGATGATTTTTATTGTTTTGCCCTTGTTGTTGAGCATGGTGGATTTAGCGCCGCTGAACGTGTTACTGACATCCCAAAATCAAAATTAAGTCGTCGTGTTTATAATTTAGAAGAAAATTTAGGAGTTCGTCTAATACAACGCAGCTCACGCCATTTCGCCGTTACTGACATTGGTATGGATATCTATAGACATGCTCAAGTCATGATGAATGCTGCTCAAGCTGCTCATGATCTAGTCGACCACTTGAGTATTCAACCTAGAGGTGTGGTCAAAGTAAGTGTTCCTGTAGATATTGCCCAAAACCAACTACCTAAAATTTTGCCGGCCTTTTTAAAAAAATATCCTGAAATACGCTTACAACTTATCGTAAGTAACCGCCGTGTTGATGTTATTAATGAAGGTATTGATGTTGCTTTACGTGTCAGATCTAAATTAGATGATGATCCAAGCTTAGTGTTAAGACAATTTTCACTTATAGAGCAGAGTCTATTTGCAAGTCAGGCTTATTTAAATGAATTTGGTAATATAAAGACGCCAGAACAATTGAGTGAGCATCGTATTTTAAGCTTATCTGAAGAGCATTTAGATCAACAATTCACCTTACATGGACCAGACAATCAATTAAAAAAAGTCAAAGTCAGTCCAACTGTGATGGGGACCAATCTTTATATGCTTGCCCAACTCGCAAGTCAAAATTGCGGTATTGCCTTATTACCAGAAACAGCTGCTGAAGATTTTGTGAAATCCGGCCAGCTTGTACAAATTTTGCCAGACTGGAAAGCGGCTCATGGTATATTTCATGCAGTTTATCCGTCTCGTAGAGGATTGCTTCCAGCGGTACGCGTATTTATTGACTATTTGGTAGAGCATCTTTCTGAGCATTCATAATATTAAAAAATAAAAAAGTTCGATGAGACATCGAACTTTTTATACTTTTAGCGATTAAATTTTCGGATAGCTTCCCACACCTTCTGGCCACGGTGTCAACAATTCAAAACCTGTATCTGTAACAGCGACCATATGTTCCCATTGGGCAGATAAAGAAAGATCTTGAGTAATAACCGTCCAACCATCGTTTAATTCTTTAACTTGAGGTTTCCCTGCATTCACCATAGGTTCAATCGTAAAGACCATACCTTTCTTCAAAACTAATCCTTGTCCGCGTTGCCCATAATGCAGAATATTAGGCTGCTCATGATAGACTTTACCAATCCCATGCCCACAATATTCACGAACAATGCTATACCCTTCACGATGAGCAACTGATTGAATAGCGTAACCAATATCGCCTAAAGTTGCCCCAGGTTTAACTGTGTGAATACCAGCAACCATTGCTTCATAAGTTGTTTCAACTAGTTTTTTGGCATGTGGATTTACATTACCCACATAGTACATACGGCTTGTATCACCAAAGTAGCCATCTTTAATAATCGCTACATCAATATTAATAATGTCACCATCTTTTAAAATTTTATTTGGTGAAGGAATACCATGACAAACCACCTCGTTAACTGAGGTACATATTGTTTTTGTGAAACCGTGGTAACCCACATTGGCAGGAATCACTTTTAACGTATTTATGATGTAATCATTACAAATATTATCTAAATATTCGGTTGTTACACCGGGTTTAATATACTCACCTATCATTTCTAAAACTTGTGCAGCCAAACGGCCAGAAATCCGCAATTTTTCCAGGTCTTGTTCAGTTTTAATTGTAACAGTAGAAGCTCTCATTCAATTTTATCCTCGTAGACATTGCTTTTACCATGTCTACAAAAATGTAAGTTAATTTCGAATATTTTAGAACGGATGTAGAGTAGGCAGGAAGCTGTAAATGCCCAAATATTCAACATTCATAATAGAAATTGATATTTTTATTTTTACATAATTTTCTTAAAAAGTCAGATATAAAAAATCTTTTCTTTATTTCTTTCAAAGGTTTTTCAACTAGATAACTTAACCACTTGATATTTTTCATATCTCTGAATGATTTATAAGGTCGGAAAAAAAGCTTTTTCACATAAAATAGCGCTTGATCATGCTCTCGTTTGCTCTAAAATTCTTTCTTTTTTGTTAAATTTGATTTATGCAACAACTTCGTACTGGAGATATTATTGCTTTAGGTTTTATGACCTTTGCGCTCTTTATTGGAGCTGGCAATATTATCTTTCCTCCCATTGTCGCTCAACAAGCAGGTGATCATGTATGGTTGGCAGCCATAGGATTTTTGATTACTGCAGTTGGCCTACCTGTCATTACGATTATGGCACTCTCTCGCATGCAGGGTTCCATTGAAATTATTAGTTCTCCTTTAGGCCGAATAGCAAGTCTGATTTTAACTGTTGTTTGTTATTTATCAGTAGGTCCTTTATTTGCGACTCCACGTACTGCAACTGTTTCATATGAAATCGGTTTTTCATCATATTTTGGAACATCAAGTAGTAGCCTTTTAATCTATAGCGCAATCTACTTTTCCTTTGTAACTGTAGTTTCGTTATATCCAAACAAGCTTTTAGATACTGTTGGACATGTACTCGCTCCCCTAAAAATTATTGCTCTCGCAATTTTAGGAATTGCAGCGGTTATGATTCCTTCGGGCTATGTTCCTGCTCCAATCAATCATTACGTGAACTCTCCTGTTTCAGAAGGTTTCGTAAATGGTTATTTGACGATGGATACTTTAGGAGCTTTAGTATTTGGTATTGTAATTATTCAAGCAATTTACTCGCGCGGTGTTACCGATAACAAACTAGTAACCAAATATGCAATTATTGCTAGCCTTATTTCAGGTGTTGGTCTTACTTTAGTTTACTTAAGCTTATTTAAATTAGGTTTGGGTAGCCACGAAGTTGCACCAAATGCAGCAAATGGTGCTGTAATCTTACATGCCTATGTTCAACATGCTTTTGGTAATATGGGTTCATTATTCCTAACTGGCCTCATTTTCTTAGCCTGCATGGTGACTGCAATTGGTTTAACTTGTGCATGTGGTGAATATTTTGCCCAATTGACCAAGTTACCTTATAAGCTTTTAGTTTTCATTCTAGTTGGTTTCTCTTTCATTATTTCTAATCTTGGATTGACCAAACTGATTGCCGTATCTGTTCCAGTTTTAAGTGCAATTTATCCACCTGCTATTGTGGTGATTATGCTTAGCTTCTTCTGGAAATTTTGGCATAAGCCGTCTTTTATTGTTGGTTCGGTAACAAGTATTGCTTTCATTTTCGGAATCATCGATGGGCTTAAAGTTGCAGGTTTTGGAGATAATCTTCCTACTTTCCTTCAGCATTTACCATTAAATGAACAAAACCTAGCATGGCTGATCCCATCTTTAATTGTTCTTGCGGTAACAACCCTTATCGATAAAGTTAAACATAAAAACATTTAATCTGGTGTTTTTTGAAATCGAGTTTTACCCAAACATGATTTTATATATCGAATAAAATGCTGCGTTTACCCAACCAGCATTTTATTTCAAACACCAGTATTTGATGACAATTCAACTATAGATATAATTAATTTTTACTGTAATATTATACTAAAATAATTTTTAGCTTACTCAGGAAAGAAGAGCATAAATGAAAAGTAAATATTATCTGACATTAGCAGATGCAGAGTTTTTAATGGAAGAAGCTCAAAAATATGCAATAGAACATAACTTTAAAGTGAGTATCGCTATTGTTGATGAAACAAGTTCTTTATTACTTATGAAACGTCTAGATGGCGCTTCTCCTCTCAGTACACATATCTGTCTAGAAAAAGCTAAATGCTCATCAATGAGCGGCCGCCCTTCAAAATTTTACGAAGAACTTCTTCAAAATGGCCGTCTTGGTTTCTTAAGTCTGCCAAGTGCTAAAGGTATGCTAGAAGGCGGAAAAGCGATTATTTATGAAGGCCAGATTTTAGGCGCAATTGGTGTTTCTGGTGTCCAATCTTTTGAAGATGCTGAAATTGCACAACATGCCATTGATGTGTTTTTAAAGAAACAAAGCAACTAAAGCAAATTGTAAGAAAAGAGAAATTATTTTACTTTTCACCTAAAAATTTCTCTTTTCTAAAATATTAAGTATTTTATACAAAAATATTTAATATTTACCTTTCTTATACCTTAACTATTTATAAATATAGAGGTTTTCATAAAACTGTTCAAAAAATTTTCAATTGACTATTGAATTAAGCTAAAAATACAAGTACAACATTAAACTTATTCTTGACTAAAACATTTGGTTTTAGCGCAACCACAAGGAGGGATGGAGATGTTATCATTACATTTCAACAAACAAGTCTTCATTAACACTCTGAACAGTAAAGATTCAGTTGTGTATGGAGTAACCACGCTTGCTCTTATGCTCACTTTACTGTTTCAAGGTATGATTAAAGGGAATCTGAAACCCGAGTACTTTGTATACGCCATGGTTGTTTCTTTTGTATTTTGTGTATGGGCCTTTGTCGATCACAAAATGCGAAAATTAGCTAAAAGACGAATGAGTCGACAGAAATAATAGAATTTAAAAAAATGGATGAGCGATCATCCATTTTTTATTTACCTAAAAATAATAGAATGGTTCCCATTAGTAAAATAGCAGTGGCTAATAACTCAGTAATAATTAAAGCAATCATCATGAAAGTCATCAACCATGCCGGTAAACTAAAATGCCCTAATCTATGTGGTTGCTTAAACTGATTGCTCGTATCCTGCAAAAAACCATGAATGATATAAACTAAAATTGAGAAACTAAAAAATAGTATATTTGCAAATACACACCATAGAGCTATATCTTCACTTAAAACCGTGAAATAGCTTAATGCAGCCAAAGTGAGTGTAGCTGCTGCATAAAGCAAACTACTTCTATGTGCAATGTCTACATAATAATGTGCACGGCTTAATTCAGAACGGCGAATTTGCCAATATTTCCATACCCCTGTTAACATTCCTATCCATAAAAAGACACCACTAAAGACAATAGCCAACTGTACAGCTTTCGATATTTCCATCATTTCCTTTATTCGTTTTATTAAAATTTGAAGAGCTGTATAACATAAATCTTGACTTTATAGTCACATTTTAATCAAGTACCTTTTCAGAACTCATGTACATTAAGATGAATGATTAAATAATTAGCTCTAAATATATGGATAAGACTTTTGAATCTTTTTGGATTACCTGTAAAGATGGCTATCAACTTGCAGCACAATTTTATCCTGCTCAAGAAAAGAAAGCTGACCACCCTATTCTTATTTGTCCAGCAACGGGTATTACTAAAAACTTTTATCACTCCTTTGCGGCATGGTTAAGCCAACAAGGCCACGATGTATTGAGTTTTGACTTCCGAGGAATTGGTGAATCACTACATGGTACTTTAAAGCAAAGTAGCGCAAGCATTACCGATTGGGGCATATTCGATATACCAGCTGCCATTGATGCTCTATTAATTAAAACTGGAGCAGATCAGGTTATTCTTATTGGACACAGTGCTGGCGGACAATTACTTGGGGTCGTGCCTAATTATAATAAAGTCGCAAAAGTTATAGCCGTTGCATGTTCAACAGGAAATATTAAAGGTCTTAAAGGAAAAACTAAGTTTCTAGCGCCAGTGATGTTTAATCTTATCTTCCCTATTTCTAGTCTCGTTAAAGGATATGGCGCAACTCAATTCATTGGTATGGGAGAAAACCTACCTAAAAAAGTTGCTCAACAATGGCGAGAATTTTGTAGCCATCCCGGATATGTCAAAAATGCCATCGGCAAGACTATTTTTCATGATTTTCATTCAGAAATTCAGTGTTCAATTACTGCGATTTGGGCTGATGACGATGAGATTGCAACCAAATGCAATGTAAAAGAATTATTAAGTCTATATCCAAATGCAAATAAAAAAATGATTGAACTTAATCCAAAAGATTTAGGATATAAATCAATTGGCCATATGTTGTTATTCAAAAAATCACATCAAAAACTTTGGTCTATTTTAGAACAAGAAATTAATCATTAAACTCTGCTTTTATTTTCACCTCTAAGTCAGTAATCCTACTTAGAGGTTTTTTTGTATTAAAAACGAACTACTTTTTACTTAAATGCGTCGATATACATTTAAAGTTCTGCTAAGGTAATTCATCTGAAGCTGTTGTCAAAAATAAGTAAATATACTTGTTTAATGCATACAGCTTCTTTTTTTCTGTTTTAGCTAAAGCCAAAGAAATTGTTCAAGGATAATTATGCTAGCACTAGAGCCTCAACATATTCATATGAATCAACATGCTGTTGATAAAACACATGCATTAAAGTGTCTAGTAGATATATTAGAAAATGATGGGTTAGTTACACCTGAATATATAACAGGACTCATCAATCGTGAACAACAAAGCGCGACTTATTTAGGCCAAGGTATTGCCATTCCACACGGCACTCCCCAATCACGTGAATATATTTTAAAAACAGGTATTCGCTTAGCCCATTTTCCGGAAGGCGTAATTTGGGATGGAGAAAATAAAATCTATTTAGCTGTCGTTATTGCAGCAAAATCTGATGAACATTTGCAAGTTTTGCAAATTCTTACTCGCGCATTAATGCATGATGTAAGTGAACAAGTAAAAAATGCTTCAAAACCTGAACAAATTATAGAATTACTACAAGCTCAGCCACTATCTTTAGCACTTCATGAAAACCTCATCCAAACTGAAATTGATGCACAAGATATCGAAGATTTATTTTGGACAGCTTCTCAGACACTAAAAAAACATAATTTTGTAAAATGTGGTTTCTTAAGTTCACTCAATCCAGAACAAGCCATTCAATTACAAGATCAAATTTGGTCTATTTCTAGCAATCAATTTGTTCAACAACCTGCTATTAGTATTACTAAACCATCAAACGTTTTAGAACTAAATGGGAAAAAGCTAAATACATTAGTTTGTATAGCAGCGAATGATCAGCTCGATAATGCAAGATTTAATCGTTTAATTGATATTTTATTCAACCCAAAACAAGTTGCAGAGTTAGATAAAACCCAAACTCCAAACGAAATTGCAAAAATTATTGGGGCTGATGTTATTCCAGACTGGCCTCAACGTTCAGTGGTATTAGCAAATGCACATGGCTTACATGCTCGACCAGCTACGCACTTAGTCAATTTGACCAAAACTTTTCAAGGCGACATCCAAGTTGCTGTAGATGATGGCAACTTTGTTTCCGCTAAAAGTTTAACTCGTCTTTTAGCCTTAGGTTGTAAACGTGGTCAAACTCTACGTTTTATTGCAGAACCAGAAACCGATGCAGTAGATGCCTTAGATAAAGTGATTTTTGCAGTAGAGCAAGGCTTAGGCGAAGAAGTCGAAGCAATAGCAACAACCAGTCAAGTATCCGAACAGGTTTCTTTACAACCATCTCCATCAAGCGCAAAAACACTAGGAAACAACAACATAGGAATCGCGGCATCAAGCGGTTTGGCTTTTGGACCAGTACATGTGATTAAACCAAAGGTTTATCAATATGAACGTATGGGTTTAAGCGTAAAAGCTGAAAAAGAAAATTTAGATATTGCATTACATGCCGTAAAAAACAATATCCATCAAGTTATTGCCAAATCCGATGTTTCTGAAATTAAGCAAATCTTTCAAGCTCATTTAGAAATGCTTGATGACCCTGATTTGATTAATGGTGTCTATCAAAAAATTAACCACAATCTATCAGCGCCAGCTGCTTGGCATGATCACATTGAGGCTGCGGCTAAAGCGCAGGAAGCATTACCAGATCGTTTACTCGCTGAACGTGCAACAGACTTACGTGATATTGGTGACCGTGTTTTAACACAACTATGTGGCGAAGTGGTTATTGAAGAGCCTAAAGAGCCGTATATTTTAATTATGCATGATGTTGGGCCAAGCGATGTCGCTCGTCTTAACAAAGACCGTGTTGCAGGTATTTTGACTGCTATAGGCGGTGCAAGTGCTCATAGTGCAATTGTAGCACGTGCTTTAGGCATTCCAGCTATTGTTGGTGCTGGTGAACAAGTCTTGGAAATTGATCAGAAAAGTACCCTACTCATTAATGGTGACACAGGAACTTTTGTTTTAAATCCAGATACAGTTCAAATCGAACAAGCCAAGCAAGAGCGTGAGCAACAGCGTCAAATTCGTGAAGAAGCCGAACGTCATAGCCAAGAACCTGCTATTACTTTAGATCAACACCAAATCGAAATTGCGGCAAATTTAGGTAAAGTTCAAGCAACAGCACAAGCAGTAGAATGTGGTGCAGAAGCGATTGGATTACTTCGTACAGAGCTGGTTTTCATGTCTCATAGCAGTGCACCGAGTGAAACTGTTCAAGAAGCTGACTACCGAGTGGTATTAGATGCACTTGCTGGCCGCCCACTTGTTGTACGAACATTAGACGTAGGTGGTGACAAACCTTTACCTTACCTACCAATTGCTGAGGAAGAGAACCCATTCTTAGGATTAAGAGGAATTCGTTTAACTTTAAGACGCCCCGAGCTTTTAAGACAGCAATTAACTGCTTTATTAAAAGCATCGGATAATCGTCCATTACGAATTATGTTCCCTATGATTGGGCGCGTTGAAGAATGGCGTGCTGCGAAAGTGATTCTTGATGAAGTAAGGGCTCAACATCCATGTGACAATTTACAAGTTGGCATTATGATTGAAGTTCCTTCTGCTGCTTTGCTTGCACCAATTCTTGCACAAGAAGTCGACTTTTTCAGTATAGGTACAAATGACCTGACTCAATATACTTTAGCGATTGACAGAGGCCACCCAATACTCTCAGCTGAAGCAGATGGTTTACACCCAAGTATTCTGAACTTGATTGATCAAACTGTTAAAGCTGCCCACAAACACGGCAAATGGGTCGGCATCTGTGGTGAGCTTGCAGCAGATCCGAAAGCTGTACCTATTCTCATGGGATTGGGCGTGGACGAACTGAGTATGTCACCAAATAGCATTCCACTAGTAAAAGCCCAAATTCGTACGCTGAGCTATAGTCATGCTCAAAAACTTGCGCAACAAGCTTTACTGTGTGATAGCGCTCCTGCTGTACGCCAGCTCTCTGAACAAGACTTATAAAATTGGGAATAGTAATGGCTAAAATTTTAACAGTTACTTTAAACCCTGCAATTGATGTAACCATCCAACTAAATGAGTTACAGGTAGGTGAAGTAAACCGACAAAAGTCGGTAGAAATTCATGCGGCTGGTAAAGGCCTTAATGTTGCACAAGTATTAAAAGACTTAGGTCACGATGTCATCGTAACTGGTTTTTTAGGCGAGCATAATCGACAAATTTTCGATACACATTTTACCCAAGCTCAATTTCAACCCGAATTCATTTATATTGATGGCGAAACACGCCAAAATATAAAAATTGCTGAGCATTCTGGGCGGATGACCGATTTAAACGGCAAAGGTTTCTTTGTTTCTGAAACAGACAAACAAAGCCTATTTAATAAGATTGAAGCTCTGTTACCACAAGTTGAAGTGGTTGCAATAGCTGGTAGCCTACCCCAAGGTTTTAGTATTGATGAGTTACAACAACTTATTAAACTAATCAAAAAACAAAATAAAAAAGTTGCATTAGATACTAGTGGTAAAGCTTTGGTTGCCGCAATTGCATGTCAACCTTGGATGATCAAGCCTAATACTGATGAGCTCGTAGAAAGTTATCAACGTCCTGCAACAAGCTATGCTGAACAAAGAAAACTTTTTGACAGCTTAAGCGATATTGAGCATGTGGTTATTTCAATGGGTGAAGGTGGCGTAAATTGGCTGCATGCCTCACACCCCCTACATGCTCAAGCACCAAAAGTTATTGTAAAAAGTACAGTCGGTGCTGGTGACTCTCTCTTAGCAGGTATGATTCACGGACTTGTAAACCAACTTTCTCCTGAAGAAACTTTAAAAACTGCGACAGCAATTGCAAGCCATGCTGTAACACAAATTGGTTTTCGAATTCCTAATCCAGAAGTTCTAGACCAATTAAAAGCACAAACTACTATCAATTCATTGAGTGAATCTGATGCAAACTGCTAAACATTTATTATTTGTCACGAATAGTCCGCAACAGCAAGTCAATGCTTTGATTTTAGCTCGTAAACTTGCTTTAGTCGCAACACAACATGGCTATAAACACAGTGTTATTTCACTCGATGAATTTGAATCAAGTGATGACTTTAATCATGTGATTATTATTGGGCAACAACCTAAAAACATAAATATTTTTGGTCAAAGTACTTTATCTCTAGTTTCTATTGAAGATATTAAAGAAGATGCAGATAAGGCACTGTTAACTGCGCTTGAACACTCGAAACCAGCGAATGAATGGGTTCAAAAACCTAAACAGACTTCAAATGCAGCAACTCACTTTGTTGCAATTACTGCTTGCCCAACTGGAGTTGCCCATACATTTATGGCAGCCGAAGCGTTACAGCAAGGTGCAGAGAGACTTGGATATCAAATCGATGTAGAAACTCAAGGTTCAGTGGGTGCGAAGAATATTTTGTCAGCACAAGCGATTGCGGATGCCGATATTGTTATTCTTGCAACTGACATTGAAGTCAACACAGACCGTTTTGTAGGAAAACGTGTTTATCGATGCAGTACTGGCTTTGCCTTAAAACAAACCGACAAGGCATTTGCAGAGGCAATTGCGAATGCACAAGTTTTAGAACAAGGTAAACAACAAGCTACAACGGAAAATAAAGAGAAAACTGAAAAAGTTGGAGTATATAAACACTTATTAACTGGTGTTTCTTATATGCTACCCATGGTTGTTGCAGGTGGTCTATTAATTGCACTTTCTTTATGTTTTGGCCTGAATGCCGCAGAACAAGTTGGTAGCCTGCCAGCTATATTAAAACAGATTGGTGCAGCAGCATTTATGCTGATGGTACCGATGCTATCAGGTTATATTGCATATTCCATAGCAGACCGCCCTGGTCTTGCCCCTGGTTTAATTGGTGGATTATTGGCTGCACAGCTACAAGCGGGCTTTTTAGGTGGTATTGTTTCTGGCTTCCTTGCTGGTTATATCGCATTATTTATTGCCAAAAAACTTAAACTACCAACTAGCTTAGAGTCTCTTAAACCTATTTTAATTATTCCACTATTAGGAACATTATTTGTTGGTCTCATTATGTTCTATGTGGTTGGTCAACCTGTAGCACATATTTTTGAGTTAATGAAAGATTTCCTCAATAACATGGGCACCACAAATGCCGTATTAATGGGAATTATTCTGGCAAGTATGATGTGTATTGATTTAGGTGGCCCAATTAACAAAGCAGCTTATGCTTTTACGGTTGGTTTACTTACAACCAATACCTATATGCCAATGGCAGCCACTATGGCAGGTGGTATGGTTCCTGCAATAGGCATGGCAATTGCAACCTTCCTCGCTAGAAATAAATTTAGTACAGGCGAGAAAGATGCAGGTAAAGCTGCTTTCGTGCTTGGTTTATGCTTTATTTCAGAAGGTGCAATTCCATTTGCAGCAAAAGACCCAATGCGTGTTATTCCAACTTGTATTTTAGGTGGCGCAGTAACTGGAGCACTGGTTGCTTTATTTCACTGTGAACTCGTTACCCCACACGGCGGTGTATTTGTACTTCTAATTCCAAATGCAATTAATCATGCTTGGTTATATCTAGCAGCAATTGCAGCCGGAAGCATCGTAACAGGTGTAAGTTATGCCATCCTAAAAAGGAACCAAGAAGAAAAACTATTAACAAACTCATAAGTTAATAAAAAGGGAGAATATTAATTCTCCCTTTTTATTACTAGCTAATTTTTAATGTTGAATCTGAACTGCTCGCGCCATAATTTCTTCTGGAAGGTCTTGGGCTAATACCACTGCAAGAGTTGGTTTCTGGTTAGAATCATCTTTTAAGTTTTGAGCTTCTAAAACTGCATTTACGTCTTTAGGAGCTAGTCTAAACATTGCGCCAGTAAATGGGTCGACAATTAAAATTCCAATTAAGCCACCAAAAAGAATATTACCCAAATACCACCCACTCAATGTTCCAGTTACTTCTACAGTTTTAGTTTGATAACCGGCTTTACTGAATGTTATTTCGTATTTTTCAGGCTTAAAGTATCCAGCTCCCTTTTTCAAACTAACAGTAACAGGTGTTTGACCAGTATGTATTTTCACACCTTTTCTGTTTTTTATCTCTATAGATGCTGATTCAGGCACACTCGTAAACGTAACGATCTGTGAAGGGCCAGTTATGATACTCGCACAGCCATTCAAACCGATAGTAAAAGCTAATATTGAACTAACTAATATTTTTTTCATCATGAATACGCAAAAATTTTCATTTCTATTTTGAACGCGCACTATACCAAAAACAAACAAAAAAACAACAATGAAACAAAACTTAATTGTCAAAAAATTAATCTAATATTCAAGTTAAAATAATTAATCAAAAAAGTTAAAACCTTTAAAATATAATAAAAATTAAATTACTTAATAATCAAATATTTATGAAGATATTTTTTATTTAGTTAAGTTAGTGAATGAATAATGTTAAATGTCTGGTAAATTTTTTAGCTGCAAATATATAATAATTATTTGATTATATTAAATATTTCTTTATTAAATGCATTTATTTTTTATGGTTATGACTTTGTAGACAAAAAATATTTAGAGAAATGTCACATTCAAAACAAATTTTTTTTTCTAGGATTCTCTGGCAAAGAGATATCGTTCATTTTACGAACAAGCGAGCAGCCAAGTTCAAATCAACGGTAAGAAATAAGTTTTATCAGATTAGCAAAATTTATAGTTTGTCCTTGTCAAATCAAACAATATAAATTTTGCTCACGACCTAAAGTCCTGATATAACTTGCTTAGTGAAACTATATTTTTCAACTATTAAGATTAGTTTCATAAAATGCGATCCACCAAGGTATGGGGAAAAGTCAATGACAAAGAAGTATGCGCGTTTTTTACCTACAACAGAATCTTTCACTCTTGAAGATTTTCCATATTATTGGATTACTCAGGTCCATGCTCAATATGTTCAGAATATTGACAATGCCCTTAAAAAATATGGCCTAGATAATTCTCGTCGACGGATTATGCTTGCACTCAGTAGCAAACCACATGCTAGTGTTTCTGAGCTATCTGACATGATCATTTCAAAGATGTCGACAACAACTAAAATTGTTTATCGCTTAAAAGACGAAGGTTTAGTTGAAACATATTCTTGCCAAACTGATGGACGTATTACACGTGTATATCTTACTGAACGTGGCACTGAAATGATAAATAAAATTAATGACCTAACCAGCGTCGTACTTGAGCAATCTTTTGAAGGCATAACCCCTTTACAGTTAGAAAAAATGATGGAAAGCTTAAAAATGCTTTTAAAGAATCTATCTCGTTAATTACTTTCTATAACTTACTGAATTTTAAAGTCCTCTTATGAGGGCTTTTTTACATTTACTGACCATGACTCGAAACTTAAATTTCATAAAGTAGTCAATTAAACACTATGCGTGTTGACTTGTTCTTTCAACTCCAGTAGAAACTCTCTTCTATTATCTACATCGTAATTTTTGGAAAAATGGCTAAAAGAAAATATAAAAGTGATAAGTTTCAGGTACGTCGTATTAACCGTCAATGGTGGGTACTTGAGAAGGATTTAGAAACTAATTGTTATAATAAGCATGAACAGGTAGCTACAAAAACTTTAGCTAACAATTATGCTGATGACTATATAGAGCAGTATTATATGAACCTTTATATTCAACAACAATTGAAAAAACCAGAAACCGTATAAAAAGCCATCATGGCTTTTTTTATATAATTTAAAAGTTAATAAACAGTAACATGATAAAATTATGGCATAAAAAAAACCTACATCTTGGGGAAAATGTAGGCTATAAAATGCACAAAAAGGATGTATATATCCTTTTCGACAGAATGAATTTTACGATAATATAAGGCCTTATTTTATATTATTTTTGTAAACTTAATAGTATTTATTGTATTTGTGCTTAATAATTTAAATTAATTTTTTATATAAATTTTTCTAAGTAAAATAGTGAATTTAAACTAACTTGTGCCTTAAAAAATATTTTATCTCCTTTATTTACCTCCATAATCTCTTCTTTTTCTAATATATAAACTACTGTTTATAACAATTTTTTTACAAAAATAAGCATATTTTTTTAAAGTTAAAACTCTATTTTTAGTAACCTAAATAGAATTAAAAATTAATAAATAACATATGCATACATGAGTAATTACAATTCTATTTTAGAAAAACATTTATTTAAGCTCAAAAAAACACCAAACGTCCAGTTTTTATAGCTTTTGTGCTGACGACACAACTATTACAATACAGTTTATAAATAGTTTAATTCTTCAGCAATTTTTAGGCATGTTATGACTTCAATGTCGAACACTACCCAAAAGCATTTTATTGTTGAGCAGATTCCTCTACCGACATGGGTTAGTGATGAAAAAGGCTTAATTTTATATTGCAATACGGAGTGTACAAAATACTGGCACGATACTTCTGCCCCATTATCTCAACAATGGTTAGATTTCGTGTACCCTGCCGATTTAGAAGAAGTTAAAAACAAATGGTTAGATGCTATACGACTCCAATCAAGAATCGAATTTAAATGTCGTCTTTTACATAAAAGCCATCACTATCGATGGTGTAAGCTTTCAATTCAATTGTCAAAATATCATGAATCTTTGCATGAAAATGAATGGTTTATTAGTTTTTTAGACATTGATCAAGACATCCAAGAACAACAAAGCTTACGTAAAGATATTGATATACAAAATCAAATGCTTGATATCAGTGTCGATTGTATTAAAGTTTTAAATACAGATGGCACAGTCTCTCATATGAATAAATCAGGATGCGTTGCTCTAGGCGTGCCTGAAAATAAAAAAAAATTTGGAATGCCATGGTTAGACCTTTTACCACTTCATATACGTAAACGTGGAAGAGTTGCGTTAAAAAAAGCCTTGCAAGGTAAAGTAGCTCGATTCGCTGGCATGAGTTCTTTACCCAATCAGGATCCTGAACATTGGGACAATATACTTACCCCAATCCAACATACAAACGGCGAAATTATTCAAATATTGTGTGTTTCTCGGAACGTTACTCAGCAATATCTTACTGAGAATCGTCTTAGAGACATTAGTGAGCGAGATGAACTTACCGGATTATTTAATAGACGTTCATTTAAACTACAACTAAAACGTACATTAACTTACTCAAGAGAAACTCAAACCAGCGTAGGGTTACTTTTAATTGATTTAGATCATTTCAAGCACATTAATGACACTATAGGTCATAGTGCTGGTGATCACTTGCTAAAAATTCTATCGAAACGTTTTAATCAGTGCGTAGATCATGAAAGATGTATTGTTGCTAGATTAGGTGGAGACGAATTTGCGGTCATTATTAGTCATTTAAAAGATGAAGATGATATTCGAGGTATCGCTGAAGTATTACTTCAACAACTCAATCACCCTATTACATATGCTGGCAATGTGCTCAACGGTGGAATGAGTATCGGCTGTGCCATTTACCCGCAAGATGCTGTTGATCAGTCGAGTTTATTAAGCTGTGCAGACATGGCATTACATGACTTAAAAGCTCGAGGTCGTGGTGGTATACGTATGTATAACCCCAGTATGATGCAATTAACCGAAGCAATCGCATCACAGCTTAACATTGCTCGGCAACTTATTCGTCACCATACCATCCAACCTTACTATCAACCTAAAGTTGATTTAAAAACCCATACTGTCGTAGGATTTGAAGCATTATTGCGTTGGCACACAACATCAGCTCAAACAGGATTACCCTCCCAGATTGCTGAAGCATTTAAAGATTATGATTTAGCGAGTAAAATTGGTGAAATCATGCAACATCAAGTTTTGCATGATATGGCTAAATGGATAAAATTAGGTTTTCAGCCACTTCCTGTATCTCTGAATGCAGCGCCAGTTGAATTTTTAAGAGACAATTACGCTGAACGTCTATTAAAAAAGATTTATCAGTTTGATGTTCCTACACATTTAATTGAAATAGAAGTTACTGAGCATATGCTTGGTGATCGTGGTTCTGAATATGTTATTCGTGCACTCAATAAACTAAAGCAACATGGGGTACGCATTGCATTAGATGATTTCGGAACAGGATCTTCTTCTCTAACGCATATACGAGACTATCCAATTGATTGCATAAAAGTCGATTGTAGCTTTATACAAAAGATGCAACATGACCCATCAATTTATGCAATCGTCCAAGCAATTGGCTTACTTGCACCCAATCTTTCCCTTAGGCTAATAGCAGAAGGTATTGAAACACCAGAACAACAAGAGTTACTGCTCCAGTTCGGATATAACATTGGACAAGGTTTCTTATTTGAACAAGCTATTGATGCGAATCAGGTTATATCTATTCTTAAACAAGGTCAGGCTTATATAGAAAGCCACTATTCTATGAATTAGTCTGAATATTCAAAAGAAGTCGCTCGCTTTACACACTAAAAACACACAATAAAAACCATAAAATTGGCGATAATATAATCATAACGATAACTAATTTTTAGTTCTTCAACAATAAATATTGCCACAAGGCAATAAGGAGCAATATATGAGTTATCACCATATTTTAGTTCCGGTCGATGGTTCTCCTACTTCACTTATTGCCGTTAACCATGCTGCAAGTCTTGCAAAAGCATTTAACAGTAAAGTCACTTTAGTATATGCGCTCACTATTGATCCTTTTATTTCAGTTGAAATCATCGATAGTACAGAAATCGCGCAAGATTACTTTAATAAAGCGAGAGCTTCGATTCAGGGCATTTTAGATCAAGCTAAAGAGCAATTTAGTCAACACGGAATCTCTGTTGAAACAAAGATTGTTGAAGGTCAAACAATTCACACAGAAATTATCAAAGCAGCAACTGAGCTAAAAGCTGATTTATTAGTGATTGGTTCTCATGGGCGAAAAGGTTTTAAAAAGTTCTTCCTAGGAAGTGTGACTCAAGCACTGTTAGGAGAAATCCATGTACCAGTATTAGTCGTAACTGAATAAATAAATCTAAACTTGTATAAAAAACCCAGCTATAGAGCTGGGTTTTTTACATAAACTACTTTCCGTTATACGTAAATTTAATAAGAGAACCAGGATTCTCTAAAGTATGCGTTACAGAACCATCATCTTTTTGCACATTCCCCGCTGTATCGGTCAGTACATATAAAACATTGCCCTCAGGACTTGCAATCACATCACGATAGCGGTTATTGCTTTTAAACATCGGGATAGCATCATCCAAAGTCGCACTATATGTCGGATCTAGCTTAATACGGAAAATTACCCCACGTTTTAAAGATGGTACCAATAATGTATTTTCCCATCCCGGAATCGCTTTTTTGCCTCCCGTATATACATATGCCGATGACGGTGCAACCGTTGGCCAGCAGACATAAGTCATATCACCACACGTTGGATCATTGTAGTTATAGGTATCTTGTACTGTATATAACGTTTTTAAAGGCGCTACAAAGTTTTTCCCAGTCCATTCAGACTCTTTAGTCACTGGAACGCCTTCGGTTACTTTTACTCCATTTTGACCCAAATCTTTAATTTGTGATTTATTAGTTGCAGCCGAATAGTTGGCATAAGCATAACCACTGTCATCTTTGTAACCCGCTACATTTGGCCAACCATAGTTCCCACCTTTTAAAATGAGATTAATTTCATCATCAGAATTTGGACCTTGCTCAGATTGTAAAAGCTTTCCATTTGGAGCAAATGCTAAACCTTGTGGATTACGATGCCCTAAAGTATAGATATGGCTAACTACCCCATTAAAGCTCGGGTTATCTTTAGGAATACTTCCATCCAGATTTAAGCGTAATACCTTGCCCATATAGGTATGGTAGTCTTTGCTATTCAGCTCTTGCTGAGTTGGGGTATGCTGCGCCTGATTTGGTAAAAACAAATAAGCCAACTGGTTACGACCTTGGTCACCAATTGTATAATAGATTTTTTGGTCGGGGCCAATAACAAGACGGCCAGACTGATGGTCTTTCGATGATGGTAAACCTGCAATCAAATCGACAGGTTTTTCAAATGTATCTGTTGTTTTATTATAGGTATACCTACGGATAATCGTTTGGTTTGGTAGTTCTTTATCTGTAGATTTTGGATTTTTAAAAGTACCTGAAATATAGATATAAGGATTATGTTTAAAATCAGGATGAAAGGCAAAGCCTAATAAACCATTTTGTCCATCTGCATCATTCACAATTTCAGGAACCTGAAACACTGTTTTTGCACTACCAGACTCAGGATTGACTCTTATAATCTTTCCCGTTGCTCGTTCAGTTAACCAAATCTGATTGTCTGGCCCCCATAACAAAGCATGCGGTTTATTTAAGTTAGACAAAATAACTTTTTTATCAAAATTTTCTGTTCTTGCTTTAGCAAATTGTGCAGGGGTAAGAGGAATATCAGCAAACGCTGTATTGAATGCAAATATCTGGGCAGCACCCATTAAAGCAATTTTAGTCAATAAATGTTTATTCATATGTCCACCTTATGAATTTTCAAAATTTACGAGAATTTTTAAACTTTTAGCAAAAGTTTGGTACATGCTCTCTATATGATTTGTATTATGATGAATAGCACATTTATTAAAATCCAAATTTATGAAAGGCTCTGTTGCATAAAAGTAGCTATTAAAAAGAGCTCAACATCTTTATAAAGTTCTTTTAAGTTAAACAACTTAAATTTATTCTTATCTCTTTTATTAATTTTTAGATCTTATGCTATTCCTCAAACACTTTTAAATGCTTCAAACTCTATATCCATGATGCTTACGCCACCTTAAGTTTACATCCTCTTATTTCTTGTAAACAACTCATCACTGTTTAGTGATGTCGTGTAGTTACGTGTGAAGGCATTGCTAATATTGCTTCAGGTTTTTTGGGTGGTATGGCCGGTTGTGCCATGATTGGTCAATCAATGATTAATGTAAAATCGGGTGGCCGCACACGTTTATCTACTTTCTGCGCAGGCATATTCTTACTTATTTTAGTTGTATTTTTAAATGATTGGTTAAAGATTATTCCTATGGCGGCCCTTGTTGCTGTCATGATTATGGTATCTATTAGTACTTTTAAGTGGAGTTC
Organism: Acinetobacter sp. IK23; assembly: GCF_035615275.1. Lineage (NCBI taxonomy): Bacteria > Pseudomonadati > Pseudomonadota > Gammaproteobacteria > Moraxellales > Moraxellaceae > Acinetobacter > Acinetobacter sp. IK23. The sequence goes on along the minus strand of NZ_JANBNX010000007.1, from coordinate 97,000 downwards.
CCTAACACAATTTCAAAACAATCCTAAAAGCAGTAATGTTGTTATGATTGGTACTGTTATCGTGGTAGTTGCCACTCATAACTTAGCGTTAGGCGTATTGACGGGCGTATTACTTTCAGCACTTTTCTTAGCAAATAAACTTGAAAATGATATTCGTATAGAAACCTCCTTAGAAGGTGAAGCTCGTCTGTATAAGTTAAGTGGTCAAATATTTTTTAGTTCATCTGAAAATTTTATGCAAGGCTTTAACTTTAAAGAAGATATTAAAGAAGCCATTATTGACCTTACCCATTCTCATATTTGGGATGTAACTTCAGTTGCTATGCTAGATTCTGTAGTAAATAAATTTCAAAAGAACAATATTAAAGCAACTGTTCGCGGTCTAAATGAAGCGAGCTCAATTATGATAGATAAATATGGTACTCATGCAAAAATTTAAAAAAGGTCCTTCAGGACCTTTCTTTTTACGTTTGAGGAGCAATTATATAAAAATATAAAAGCATACTTATTAAAACAACTAGCATAACAGTCAAATAAGTACCAACTGTATTAAAACTTTTTAGAAACTTCAAAATATCCATAAAATCTTAGAAACAACCAAACTTTTAAAAATTATTTAAAAATTCAATCAAATTATCAACCATAAGAATTTTACAATTTATTCAACTACAAATTTTTCGTATCAGAAATGTATAAATATATTAATTATTGATTTAGTTCTTAATAAAAAATACCCCCATATTAAAAAATATGAGGGTATTAAAAAATAAATAACTTTACAGACGCAGTATATGCTTGAACTACTATAATCGCTTAAAGATGTATTTTCAATACCTCTTTGATAAATTTAGTGACTTATGACTATAAGTATGAGCAAATTTGATGATTTTATGTACTAAAAACACCTTTCAACAGCAAAGTTTAAAAATAAAAAAGTCCGTATCTTGGGAAGCTACGGACTATAAAACTCATCTAAGCAACAGCTAAACAATTTGTCGCGTAGAGAGAAAACACTATCTTTTTAATCTAATCGAGATATTAGTTTAGGTCAACTCTTAAGCATATATATCAATAAAAAGTTAATTAAATGTGACAAAGTTTACAGTTCAATCCACATATAACAAACAATGAATATATATTATTAAAATTTAAATAAATATATATAATCTAGCTTTAGGTTCAAGTAATTGATTTACCATAGAGGGTCTAACAATCACTTAAACCCGTCTATACACTTAAGTTAACAATTGAGATAGAGGTATTCTCTTTTATAGAGCAAGGATAAGTTTTTGATTTTTAAAATCTATAATTTATCCAATTTAATTCCCAAAGTTTTATATTTCGCATTTTCTATTTTATTAAAATATATACTTAAAGTAATAATCTAAAATAGAATAATGATTAACTTCCGAAATAATATCTAATGACATAAGATTCTGATTTTGTTTGCACTTATGATCAAAATAGTTTTGGCTTTGCCATTTCAACTCACTTAGCTCCAACTCTCCACACAAAAGCGTACAAGGAATATCAACATTCTCTTCCCGATGAATAGGACTATATTTTAAAATATCGTCTTGTGATAACTTTAATGCATGATTTAAATGAGTCGCTTGTATAGGTGCTAAATCATATATTCCACTTAATAAAGCCACCTCAGATAACAAAGGGTGGCTTAAACATAATGCTCCGAGATGCGCCCCTGCTGAATGGCCCACTAATAAAACCTCATCCGTTTTCCAATTCTGCTGTGCAATAAAATCTAGGGCTTTTTGAGTCTGAGCCACAATTTGTGAAATATGGCTTTGAGGAGCCAAGTCATATTCTACAAGTACACACTGCGCTCCTTTTGCCAAAATATATGGTGCTATAAAGGCAAAGTCCGATTTATCACACCACTGCCAATATCCCCCATGTATAAAAATCACGGTTTTATTGGCATGTTCTAAAGGGAAAAAATCCATCGTTGATCGGTTCTGTGAACCATACTTAATATCTTTTACGTGATGATAGGCCTGATAACTTAGCAAGCTTCTATATTGAAAGCTTGCTAATATTTCACCTTCATTTGCTACCGTTGTAGCATTGTCATATTGTCTCATATCGCGATTACTTCAATGTCTCTTCAGTAGACTTAAGACTTACTTTTAAGGTTGAACGTTTTAAGTAGAACCAAAATATCAGAACAAGCACCAAAGGTACGCCAAACTGTAAAGTAGATTTAAACTCATTGGTAAACCAAGTGGTTACTGTAATACTCAAAATCGCAATAAAACCAAATAGTGAGATGAATCGACTAGCAGGAATTTTAAATTTCAGCTCGATGCTTTGCTGAGCCATATGTTTTCTAAAAAACATATGTGTTACAAAGATGCTGCCCCACGTGAACAATGCACCAAACATCGATAGCGCAATCATGATTGGAAACGCAGAAGCTGGATTAATCGTATAAACAATACTAGCAATACCAATCCCCACCGCTGATAACAACAGTGCATTTACTGGTACACCGTTGCTACTGATTCGGCCAAAAACTTTTGGTGCATCACCTGCACGGGACAAGCTAAACAACATACGAGTTGAAATATAAAGCATGCTATTCATTGCAGATAAGGCAGCTACAATTACAATAAAGTTTAAAATACTATCGGCATATGGAATACCAACAATCTTCATGACCATAACAAAAGGACTTGTTGCATCTGCTCCAATCAAAACCGTCCATGGCACCAAAGTAACGATTAGAAATAAGGACAATAAATAGAACAAAATGAGTCGGAGTGCTGTGCTTTTAAATGCCTTTTTTACTGCTTTTTCAGGGTCTTTTGCTTCACCAGCTGCGACGGCGATCATTTCTATACTTAAATAACTAAATATTGAAATAATGACACCAATCCATACCCCACTAAAGCCATTGGGGAAAAAGCCTCCATGCCCTGACAAATTAGTCACAACTTGCTTCATTCCCTGATTGCTTTGAGTCAAGATACCAATAGCCAAAAGAATAAACACGATAATGGCAAAAACTTTGATTGTGGAAAACCAGTACTCAACTAGTCCGAAGGCTTTAACACTATAGGCATTTACAACAAGTAAAGTTAGTGAAAAAAAACCAATCCAGACCCAAGAGCCTACATTGGGGAACCAAAGCTTCATATAGTCAGCTACAGCGGTAATCTCGGTACCTACAGCCAGCACAATACAAGCCCAATAACAGTAGCGAACTAAAAAGCCAGCAAGTGGACTCTTTTATTGGCCTACACGACCAACCAGAACAATTTGATTTTTCCCCTTGTATTGAAATTGGCTGGAGGATTGCTACAAAATACTGGAAAAAAGGTTATGCTACAGAAGGAGCAAAAGCAGCATTAGACTATGCCTTCAATGTGCTTAATAAAGATAAAGTGGTTTCTTTTACAGCAACAGTGAATAAGCCTTCTCAAGCTTTAATGGAAAGACTAGGAATGCGTAAAGTTAAACACTTCAATCATCCCAAGCTTCCAGATGGACACGCACTTCAAGAACACGTTCTTTATGAAATATACAATCCTTAATTTGAGTTATGAGTATATTAAATAGTGATATGATCAAAGATTACTAATAAATTTAAACCAGAGCTATTCATCAAAGTCATAACCTACCGAAGTTGAATGATCCCAATACTCATTAATTTTATCTGCAATAGCTTCTTTGTCCATTGTAGTTAAAACATAGAAAAGTTTTGCCTCTTTGTTTTTTCTCAAAATTAATAAATTGTAATAGTCATATTCAGGACCATTTAGCCCTAGTGATGGTTCTTGACAGTGCTTTTCAGCCTTGTAATGCCATTCAAGTTTATAAGTATCAATGCCATTTGCGGCATTGATAACTATGCCATCATTGGCTCCTCCAATAAATCCAATTTTCATTGCCTACTCTAAATTATTATTCGGATAATTTTTAATATAACTTTAAACATGCACAGTTCAATTTATAAAATGTTCGTCAATACGTACACTATGTAAATCAAAATAGTGCGATTACTACTTTTATAGACATAAGAGTACTATTGATAGATTCCCATCATTTAAAGTTCCATTTATTATTTTGAATAAATTGATCAGAATTGCGATAACTCAATTTTGATTAGACTCTCTACCTCACAATAACAATCAAGTCCTTGGCAGCATTTGAATTTATCACTTTTAACAACCATTATTAATCAGCCTCGATAGACCTCTGAATGATGAAATAATAACAAATCAATCCGTTTTTATAGGCTTTAATGCTTATAATCTTAGCCTAACTTTCTTCCTTGTCTATTCAAATTGGAGTCCTTAAAACATGGCTAAAATAGTGCTTTTCGATATGGACGGAACTTTGTTAGATTTGGCTTTTGACGACTTTATCTGGAACGAATGTCTACCTGTACGGCATTCTCAGACGCATCAACTCTCTTTAACAGAAAGCCAAGAAATATTGACTCAGTTTTATCTTAGTAATAAGCATACTCTTTCATGGTACTCCTCAAATTATTGGACGAAAACTACTGGAGTAGATGTTTTAAATCTTCAGAAAGAATTTCAACACAAAATTAAAACACGATCAGGATGTATGGAGCTACTTAATGCTCTAAAAGAACAAGGTTATCAATGTTGGTTAGTGACCAATGCAGACTGCGCAAGTTTACAATTAAAACTTGATAACATCCCTATTCAAGATTTTTTTGATGTGATTGTATCTAGTGAACAAATGGGTTATGCGAAGGAAGATCTTCAGTTTTGGCAAGAGTTACAACGCTTGCATTATTTTGAACCAAAAACCACTATTTTTTTAGACGATACTCTTCAAGTTTTAAAAACTGCAGAAAAATTTGGTATAAGACACTTGTTTACTATATTACAGCCCTCAACTCTTAAGAGTAAAAGACAGCCACAAGATTTAGAGTATAAAGCTCTAGATCAGCTTACAGAGCTACTGTCTGTTTTGAATCAAACTGATAGAAAGGATAATGATGTCAAAATTGCATGAAAACGATGCTGTAGACACGATGCGTGTCGACAAATGGTTATGGGCAGCACGTTTTTTTAAGACTCGTTCTATTGCTAAAGCTGCAATTGAAGGTGGTAAAGTACATCACAATAATGAGCGTGTAAAAGTTTCTAAAGAAATTCGTGTTGGAATGGAACTTGTTGTTCAACAAGGTTTCGAAAAAAAGACAGTTGTTATCAAAGCACTTTCCAACACCCGAGGACCAGCTCCAGTTGCGCAGCAACTTTATGAAGAAACTGAAGTAAGTATTGCGAGACGGGAGTTGATTGCGTCCCAACGAAAATTGCATAATCTAGCTCGACCTGACCATAGACCAAGTAAGAAAGATCGGCGACAAATCAATCGGTTTAAACAGGATAACGATCAACATTATGAAGACCATTGGTCTTATGATGATGAATAGAAACGTCGAGTTATGTCGCACTCACATATATAAGATATAGAAGCTAAAGAAAAAATCTGTCACTATTAGCCCTGTGAAACAAGTTGAGATTCAATGCATCCACTTGGGTTAAACGTGATGAACATAGAGTATTGAGGTTTTTGAGATGGATGAGAATAAAAGCAAAGCATTACAAGCCGCTTTGAGTCAAATTGAAAAGCAATTTGGCAAAAATACGGTTATGCGTCTCGGTGATAACACTGTTCAAGCAGTTGAAGCCGTATCTACAGGTTCTTTAACTTTAGACATCGCATTGGGGATTGGTGGTTTACCCAAAGGCCGTATTATCGAAATTTATGGTCCTGAATCTTCTGGTAAAACCACAATGACATTGCAAGCAATCGCCCAATGTCAAAAGTCTGGTGGTACATGTGCATTCATCGATGCCGAGCATGCCCTAGATCCTCAATATGCACGTAAACTTGGTGTAGATATTGACAATCTACTTGTTTCACAACCTGATAATGGTGAACAAGCACTTGAAATCGCCGATATGCTTGTCCGTTCAGGCGCAATTGATTTAATCGTTGTGGACTCGGTAGCTGCCCTTACACCTAAAGCAGAGATCGAAGGTGAGATGGGTGATTCTCACATGGGTCTACAAGCTCGTCTTATGAGCCAAGCGCTTCGTAAAATTACGGGTAACGCTAAACGTTCAAACTGTATGGTTATCTTCATTAACCAAATTCGTATGAAAATTGGTGTTATGTTTGGTAGCCCAGAAACTACAACGGGTGGTAACGCTCTTAAGTTCTATGCGTCAGTTCGTTTAGATATTCGTCGTATCGGTCAAGTAAAAGAAGGCGACGAAATCGTTGGTTCAGAAACTAAAGTTAAAGTCGTTAAAAACAAAATGGCTCCTCCATTTAGAGAAGCTATTTTCCAAATCCTATACGGCAAAGGCACTAACCAACTTGGTGAACTTGTAGATTTGGCAGTTCAACAAGATATCGTTCAAAAAGCTGGTGCATGGTATTCATATCAAGGTAATAAAATTGGCCAAGGTAAGAATAACGTGATTCGTTATTTTGAAGAAAATAAGCAAATCGCTGAAGAGATTGAACGCAATATTCGAGAGCAATTGCTGACCACAGGTACAAATGGTGCGGTACAAGTTGAAGATGACGAAGAAGAGCCAGATCTTTTATTAGAATCTTAATTATAGATGAGTCATAAAACGCCCTTCGGGGCGTTTTTTTACAAGGAAACTTATATGTTCAAAAGAAACGACGAGCAATCTCAACAGCGCCCCCCACTTACTGGCCAGCGTTTACGATCATATGCTTTTGCTTTACTTACTCGCCGAGACTACTCTAAAGCAGAACTGATTGAGAAATTAGCCCGTTATGCACAAAATATAGAAGAAGTGAAACAACTCGTTGAAGAGTTATCTGAGCAAAACTATCAAAGCGACCAACGTGTTGCAGAGCAAATGCTTGCAAGTCAGATTCGTAAAGGTAAAGGTCCAAAACGCATTCAACAAGCTTTAAAAACCAAACAGATTGAGAACGATTTAATCGCTGATGAAATTCACGAAATTGATTGGGTAGAGCAAGCTTATCAGCTTAAAGTTAAGAAATTTGGAGAAGTTGTTGAAAAGGATCCAAAGCTTAAAGCAAAACAAATTAGATTTTTACAGTATAGAGGGTTTGATTTAGATGTAATTTTAAAAGCAATCCAAAGAAAATTGGATTAAAAGAAAGGTGGCAGCCCCACTAGCAAAACTTCGGCACATCATAGATCTGCTACCGTTGCTACCTTCCGGTCCTGGCGGGGTTCACAGAGTACAATTGCGAAGCCACCAGCGGGGCTACCATTGCAAAACAAAGTATAGAGATTTTTAAAAGAGATGCAACCCTTCTATACCATTTTCAGCAAGTTTCTGTTTCGATTGATTAATTCATCAACAATAATCGCTTAAAATTTGAAAATGTAATTTTATGAGCTTAAGTTCTTTTTTCATTTTGCATAAAATATGCTTGAAGATTGTAAACTAACCTTGCATTTAAACTGTTAACTGTTTTAATTGCATTGATCAATGAAAAACCTTAGATATTTAGTGAATTGATTTTTATATTCCGGTGTTCAAGGTGGCTTTTATATAAAATTATGGATTTATACACATGCAAATGAAGAAGCATTCTTTATTATTTATTGCCTTAATGAGTACCACTTCTCTATACGCAAATATTCCTATCGAGTCTCGTGGTTTAAGTCAAAATGATGGTAGTGCATCTAATACTTCTTCAAGCAATATTTCAGTTCCCACCAATTTAAACTGGGAGTTGATGCAAAAAAATCAACAATTAGAGAATGATATCCGCACATTAAGAGGACAATTAGAAGAACAAGCGAATGATATTGAGCAACTAAAGAAAGATCTAGCCAACCGCTATACAGACTTAGATCAACGTTTAGAGCTACTACATCAAAAAGTTGACCCAGACAGTGCGACCCAAGATGATAGCTCAAATACGACTGCCGATAGTAGCGCCACTACAAATACATCAGCACCTTCTTCTCAGCCTACAGATGGCAACAAAGTAGTTGCAGCTCCGCCTACTTCAACCACCTCTGGACAACAGCCTAGCGCACCAGTAACAAACGCTCAACAAACTACTGCTGCTCAAAACCAGTCAAATCCACTTGAATTAGAAAAAGCCGCTTATACAGTAGCTTTAGATGCTTACAAACAGGGCGGAGCGAAAAAAGCTATTGCCCCAATGCAAAACTTTATTAAAAACCACCCTAATAGTATTTATACAGGTAATGCTTACTTTTGGTTAGCTGAATTTCATTTAGCCACAGACCCTGTGAACTACAATGAAGCGAAGAAAAACTATAATATTGTTGCGAATCAATATCCAAACTCTAGTAAAGCTCCTCGAGCATTGTATCAACTGTATAGCATTGCAAAGGATGTTGATAAGAATATTGCATCAGCAAACCAATATAAGAACAAATTACTTACGCAATATCCTAAATCTGAAGAAGTTAAATTCTTTAAAAAATAATTTAGACATAAAAAAGACACTGTTTAACAGTGTCTTTTTTTATGTCTTATTAATTAGCGTACAATTCCACGCTCTGATTGCTCAATAGAATCAATTAATAATTGAGCTTCTGGAACAGAAGGCAAAATTTCAATTTTAATTTGTTCAACAGCTTGAACAGAAGTCAGTCCAGACTTAAATATCAATTTATAAGCTTCTCTTAAACCCTGAATTGTATTTTTAGACCAACCTTTTCTTCGCATACCTTCAGTATTTATACCAAAAGCATGAGCAGGATTACCAGAAGCCATCACATAGGCAGGTACATCTTTAAGAATTAATGAAGCACCACCAATCATGCTGTAAGAATCAATTTTACAGAATTGATGAATTCCAGAATTCCCGCCCACAATAACGTGATCACCAATATGTACATGCCCAGCGACACCGACATTATTAGCAAAAATATTATGGTCACCTACAATGCAGTCATGTGCAATATGCGTGTTTACCATCAATAGATTATGGCTACCGATTTTGGTTAATGCATTATCTTGCACTGTGCCTCTATGTAAGCTGCAATGTTCGCGAATTAAATTATTGTTACCAATTTCAAGCCAAGTTTCTTCACCTTTATATTTGAGGTCTTGGCAAACTTCACCAACACTTGCAAATTGAAAGATTTCATTATTTTGGCCTATTCTGGTAAAACCACCTACTACCACATGAGAATGTAATTTAGTACCAGCACCAATAGTCACTTGAGGACCAATAACACAATAAGGTCCTATTTGAACATCTGCAGCAATTACTGCAGATGGATCAATAATGGCGGTAGAATGGATTAAATCGTGATTGCTCATGCCTGCTCTGTTTTTTGGTGTGAAATCATAATCTCAGCGGTTGCTGCTACAATGCCATCAACGCTAGCTGTACAATTATATTTGTAAATGCCGCGCTTTTGCATTACCAACTCAGATTTTAATACAAGTTGGTCACCTGCAACTACTTGTTTTTTAAATCTAACTCTTTCAGCACCAGCAAACAGGAACAAAGAACCTGGTTTTGGCGTTTCATTGTTCATAATAAAACCAAGAACACCTGAAACTTGAGCAAGTGCTTCAACAATTAGAACACCAGGCATAATTGGATATTCTGGAAAATGTCCTTGTAAGAACTCTTCATTGATAGAAACATTTTTATAACCAACAATACTATTGTCAGTAACTTCAGTCACACGATCAACCAACAAGAATGGATAACGATGCGGCAAATATTGACGAATCGTTTGAATCTGCATTGGTAATTCAGGGATGGCAAATTTAGGGGTAGTTGACTCGGTCATAATATTCTATTTACGCAAATTAAAAGTTGATTCAAGAGACTCTATTTGAGCCTGTATATGATCAAGTCGTTTAGTGATTTGGGTCAATGGCACATCTGCTAATTGTCGCAAGCGTACAACAGTCTTTTTCCAATGACTATTTTCAAATAATCCAATTCCCGATGAATAAGTTCCTGCAACAGAAATATTTTTTGTGACCATTGACATTGCAGTAAAAGTCACATTATCGGTAATTGAAAGGTGACCTGATACTCCACATGCTCCACCTAGAATACAGTTTTTGCCAATTTTTGTACTTCCAGCAATACCACATTTGGCTGCAATAGCAGTATTTGAACCAATATGAACGTTATGTGCAATTTGCACAAGGTTATCAATAATTACTCCATCTTCCAAAATTGTATTATCAAGTGCACCTCTATCAATACTACAATTTGATCCAATTCGAACATCATTTCCAATTAAGACCGAACCTAGCTGAGCAATACGATGCCATTTACCTTGATATGGCGCAAAGCCAAAGCCCTCACCTCCAATCACAGTACTCGAGTGTACACGCACACGATCTTGTAATTTAGAGCTACCCGTAATGGTGACATGAGAATCGATAAAACAATCTTTTCCAACTTCTACATAATCATCAAGTTTAGTATGTGACTCAATGATCGTATTATCACCTACCACACAATTTTCACCAATAACCACATAGTGACCAATATATGCCGTTTCCGAAATAATAGCAGAAGGATGAATTTGAGCAGTGCTTTCTATCCCCGTTATGGAAACCTTTTTATCAAACACATGAGTCAAAATTGCAAATGCAAGGTAAGGATTTTCAACAATAATGAAATTATGTTTTTCTGGAAGAAGTTCTTTTAAAGTAGCTGTAACAATGAAGGCACCAGCATTACTCATTTTGGCTTGCTCAAGATATTTCTCACCATTTATAAAAGTAATATGGTTTGAATTAGCTTTTTCTAAACTTGCCAAGTTCGAAAGTTGAAGACTACCTTCACCAATTAGCTCACCTTGAACCAGATGAGCTAATTCATCTAAACGATATTGTTGCACTTTCATTAATTTATTTCATTGAATTAACCTTTTGAATCATTTTATCAGTTAAATCATACTTAGGGTCATAGGCAACAGTTGAATTTTTATTCAAAACAAAGTCAAGATTATTTTCTTTTCGTAACTGTTCAGCAGCTTGCTTAACTCTTGTTTCAAACGTTGTATTCATACTTTGTAAGCTAGTTTGAACTCTAGATTGTAAGCCTTGCTGTGTAGAATTAAATTCATTTAATTTCGATTGATACTGAGATTGCAATTTCTTAATATCATCTTCTTTCATTTTTTGGCCTTGAGTTTGGGCCTGACGTTGAAGTCCCTCTAACTCTTTACCCAATTGCTCAAGTTTAGTCGTTGTAGGTTTTACAGACTGGTTTAAGCTTGCATTTTGTTGTTTCAAATAAGTACTACTTTCAACAACTTTAGCTAGATCAATTACGCCATAACCAGCTGCATTAGCTGCCACTGAAGCTACCGTTAAACCCAATCCTAACATTAATGCATTTAATTTTTTCATATAATCACTTTCCTTATTTCGTTGTTCAATGAAGTCGTACTTAGAAAGTACGACCAATTTCAAACTGGATTTCTTTAGTTTCATCACCCGGTTTATCATTTAACGGGAATGCATAGCTAAGTGACAGTGGCCCAATCATAGTAATCCAAGTTACACCCACACCCACGCTATAACGTAGATTACCTAAATCGAAGCCATAGTTATCTTCACAATATTTCTTAACATCTGAAATTGACTGACCATTAATGGTCATGCCTTTACTGCCATAAACAGAGTTATTAATATTACACTTAGTATCAAAGACCTGACCACCTTCAGCAAACAGTACAGGACGTACCTGACGAGTCCAATCGCCTTTAAATGGCATAGGTAATGCTAACTCAGTACCAAATTGAACTAGAGCATTACCACCCACATTTTCAGGTGAAGAATCATTTTGTTTTGTTTCTTGTAAATTTACACTAGCATATTTAGGGCCTAAGGTACTGTTGTCATAACCACGAACAGAGCCGTAACCACCAGCATAGAAGTTTTTATAGAACGGCAAATCATTACCATAACCAAGCTTACCATAGCCACGAAGTACAAAGCCTGAACTACCAATTGGTAAGAAAGCTTGTGTATCATAAGTTACTTTTTGGTAATCAACATCACTACCTGGTAAACCAATTTCGAGGCCTAAACGGTGAGACATACCAGATGTTGGGAAAATCGGCCTATTTAACGTGTTATATGACCAACCTAAGTTTAAGTTATAGGTAAAGAATTCACCATCAAATGCGCTTCCATAAGGATCAGAAGTTTGACCAGTTGGGCAGTTCCCACTCGTGTCGAGATCTACTAAACAATAGGTGCTAGTTGCAGTAGTTTTACCACCATTTGCTAATAAATAATCACGTACATAGGTAGAGACATAAGGACCAGTGGTGACTTTAGTATTATCAACACCAACTGAAGCACTTAAACTTTGGTTTTCATCAATAGGATAACCAAAACTTAAACTACCACCCACACTATCGGTTACATAGTTATTAACGTTATAGTTATCATTTAGCTTAGTTTTACGATAATAAACGTTATAACCACGGCTTACTCCATCAATGGTGAAGTATGGGTCAGTGACACTTAAATTATAATAATCTTGAGTTTCTGAACGAGACAAATCAATTGCAACTCGGTTACCAGTACCCATGAAGTTGGTTTGACTAAGTCCTGCTTGGAACGTGATACCACCATTTTGCGAATAACCTACCGCCAATGTTGTGGTACCTGAATGTTGTTCTTCAACATTTACATTCAAATCGACTTGATCAGGTGAGTTTGGAATTCGGGCAGGTTTAATATCAACAGTTTTAAAGAAACCTGTACGCTCCAATCGAACTTTAGACAAGTCAATTTTTTCATTACTTGCCAAAGCACCTTCCATCTGACGCATTTCACGACGTAATACTTCATCAGAAGTTTTGCTATTACCAGTGAAATTAATACGACGTACGGTAACTTGCTGACCTGGATTAACATAATAATTTAGGTCAACAACACCAGTTTCATTATTAATTTGCGGAACAATATTTACATCAGCAAAGTAATAACCTGCATTACCATACTTGCGCAAAAGTAATTGCTTAACAGCATTTACCTTTTCTTGAGAATAAGTATCGCCATCTTTATAAATTTTTAAGGCTTGTAATTCTTCAGGCTTATACAGTGCATCACCCAAAAATTTAGTTTGGCCAAATTTAAACTGATTACCTTCCTCAACTGCAACTTCAATAAAGATATGTTTTTTATCTTCACTAATATTAAGTTGAGAGTTATTAATATTGAAATTAATATAACCCTTGTTAAGGTACATAGCACGTAATGCTTCAAGGCTTGCAGCCATTTTCTCACGCGCATAGCGGTCATTGCGTGTAACGATTGAAGCCCAGCCGCTTTCTTTAAGAGCAAATGCTTGCTTGATTTCACTGTCTTTAAAAACAGTATTACCAATTACATTGATATCAAAAACTTTTGCTGCCGTTCCTTCGTTGAAATTAATTTTTAATTCAACGCGATTATTTGGTCGCGCAACGGTATCAACAGTAACGCTAGCATCATAACGACCTTGTTGAGTGTATTGCTGCTCTAATTCTGTTTGAATGGTTTGCAAAGCAGATTTCTTAAAAACCTCACCCTCTGCAACACCCATTTTTTTAAGGCCTTGTTCTAACGCCTCTTTAGGAATAAGTTTATTACCCTTAAATTCAAGTTTTGAAATAATAGGGCGTTCAATAACATTAAAAACCAAAGTATCGTTATCTTTTGACGCTTTAATATCATCAAAAAGACCCGTGGCATACAATGTTCGAATTGCTTCGGCGATCATCGGCTCATTAACGCGATCGCCACTGTTGATTGGCAACATGGTATAAACATTTGCAGGAGTAAGACGGACTAAACCGTTTACACGAATATCTCTAACAACGAAATCATCAGCTGCATATGCTTGTTGTACCGCTGCCATAGCGCTAACAAGTGCCAAAGGCATTAAAAAATGTGTGTGCCGCATGCCAGTTTTTTCCAGTAAGTTATAAATCCATACACGTTTACAAACGCATAAAATCATTAAATAAAGCTAAAAGCATCATACTACCGAGCAGTACCATACCAATTTTCAGACCAAACATTTGTATTTGTTCAGAAACAGGCTTTCCTCGAATAGCTTCAATGATGTAATACACTAGATGGCCACCATCTAACATTGGAATTGGTAATAAATTTAAAATTCCAAGACTTACACTCATCAATGCCATGAAAGAGATAAAAGTTTGCCATCCCATTTCTGCACTTTGCCCAGCTACTTTTGCAATAGTGATAGGTCCAGAAAGATTTTCTAATCCAATAAGTCCTTTTACCATTTTCACTATTGAGTTCAAAATCATGCTAGAGATCTGGCCAGTTTTATCAAGAGCCATTTCAAAAGCTTGTATTGGAGTATATTGGATTGTTTGCTTATATTCGTCAGGAATTGTAATTTTTCCAGCGTCACTTTTTACACCAAGAACACCATTTACTTGTCCCATATTATCGCGTTTTCCTTGTGGCATCACTTGCAAATGAACCAACTGTTGATGACGCAACACATCAATATTAAGTAACTTTTCTGGAGAGCGCTGAACAACCTCAACAACATCAAACCAATCTTTCATAGGCTGACCGTCAATCGCAACAATACGATCACCCACTTTCATTCCTTGACGAATTGCAGCACCATCTGCTGTTAAATCTGTTACAACAGCAGGAATTACAGGTCGATAAGGTAAGAAGCCTAATACATCGAGTGCAGATTCATTTTGGTTTTTTAAAAAATCTTTTATCGGTAATACAAAATTTTTCTCGGTGCCTGCACGATTTACATCGATATTTACAGTACCGGTTTCACCTACACGATCGATCAAAGCAAAATTTAACTTTTCCCAAGTTGCTGTTTCTTTGCCATCAACAGCAATAATTTTATCACCTACATGTAACTGAGCAGCTGCAGCTGGCGAGTTTGGTATAATTTTACCGATTTTAGTATTTAATTGTTGTTGCGCTGGCAAAAATAAAACCCAAAAAAGCAATACGGCAAAAATCAAATTAATTAATGGCCCTGCCGCAACAATAGCTATACGTTTCCATGGTTTTTGACGGTTAAAAGCATATGGTAAATCTTGTTCTGCCACATTACCTTCTCGCTCGTCTAACATTTTAACGTAGCCGCCTAAAGGTAAAGCAGAAAGCTGATATTTAATGCCGGACTTTTTAGAGGTCCATTTGAGTAAAGTTGGACCAAAGCCAATTGAATAAACTAAAACTTTAACACCAAGTTTACGTGCAACCCAATAATGACCAAACTCATGAATTGCAATTAATGGACCAAGTAAAAGAGCCGCTGCTGCAATCATAAAAAGAGCATTCATTTCAGCCTCCAATACTTGATATATATTGTTGAGCTACTGAGCGAGCCATTTTATCTTTGTCTAAAATGCACTCAATGCTCTCAGCGGCTGCATTCTCTAAATCTTGCAAAGTATGCTCTACCACTTGCGGAATATGTGTAAATCCAATCCTTTCCTTTAAGAATGCTTCAACAGCAATTTCATTCGCTGCATTCAAAATGGTAGGCGCCAAACCTCCTGCACGCATTGCTTGTCTCGCAAGATTTAGTGCAGGAAATTTTTGGGTATCCGGAGCTTGAAAATTAAGTTGAGAATACTCAAATAAATCTAAAGCAGGAACACTTGTTTGTAAACGCTCAGGCCATGCTAATGCATGTGCTATTGGCGTACACATATCAGGATTACCCATTTGTGCTAATGTTGAACCATCAACATACTGCACCATAGAGTGAATAATACTTTGTGGGTGAACAACAACTGTAACAAAATGTTCAGATATTGAAAACAAATGACATGCTTCGATTAACTCTAACCCTTTATTCATAAGAGTAGCTGAGTCAACTGAGATTTTTTGGCCCATAGACCAGTTTGGATGTTTACATGCTTGTTGTGGTGTTACATGTTCCAATTGTTCTAGGGAATGATTTAAAAAGGGACCACCAGATGCCGTCAGTAGTATTTTGGATACACCTAATTGTGGTTGCCCAGTTCTCTCAACTTCTAAATAATTATGAGGTAATGACTGGAAAATAGCATTATGTTCTGAGTCCACTGGCAATAATAATGCCTGATGATCAAGAGCAGCTTGCATCATGATTTCACCAGACATCACCAATGCTTCTTTATTTGCAAGCAATACTCGTTTACCTGCTTTAACAGCTTCCAAAGTAGGTAAAAGACCTGCAGCACCTACAATTGCAGCCATTACAATATCAACGTCAGCATGTGATGCAATATCAATCAGACCATCTTGCCCAACTAAAATATCAATATCTTGTATGTTTTGTTGCGCAAATAATGTTTTTAATTCAGCTATCTTCAGTTCAGGCACAACAACAACTTTAGGACGAAACTGTTTGCAGATTTCAACAAGTTCAGAAATTCGACTATATGCCGAAACTGCAAAGACTGAATACTTATCTGGATGCTGACTTAAAATTTTTAAGGTACTTTGTCCAATAGAACCAGTTACACCCAATATGCAAACAGATTGTGTCATCTATAAATCTACACCAATAAGCTTTAATATATACATTCCCGTTGCAAAAATCGGGGCTGCTGCGAGTAAAGAATCAATACGATCCAACACACCACCATGACCAGGCAACACACGGCCAGAGTCTTTAATACCAGCACGACGTTTGATCATTGATTCAAACAAATCACCTAATACTGAACCAAATACTGTAATTAAAGATAAGATCAGGAATAAAAGTTGTTGAACCCAAGTTAGGTTTAAATATTGATATTGCACTACAAGCATGACAACCACTGTAGTTAAAATACCACCATACAATCCTTCTAGCGATTTATTTGGACTTACTGTGGGTGCCAACTTTCTTTTACCAAATTTGCGGCCTACAAAGTAAGCTCCACTATCTGCACCCCATACAAGCAAGAACAAATACATCAACCACCATGGTGAGCTTTGCCATACTACAAAGATTGCGGTCACTGCTGCACAGATAAGAATTAAACCAATAATATAGAGAGTCGCGTTATACCAACCATCAAATTCAGGAAAAGACTTAACCCAATATACACTAACGAGCCAAGTTAAAATTGAAGCAGACCATAGCAACAATGCAATGTCATGAAAGAATAAGGCAACACCAGAAACAAAGGCAACAAGTAGACCATAACCCCATGCTTTAGGCTTTACTACCGCACCAGCTTCATGAGGCATTAACTTATACCATTCATACCCCGCAACCGCTGCCGCCACAATCATAAGTACCAACATTGGATAATGTGATTGCGTAGCAAACATACAGCCCAAAACAACTGCAACAAGTACCAATGCGGTAACAATCCGCTCTAACATTATAATTTCTCGATTTTCTCTTGCTGAATTTGTTCAGATGTTTTACCGAAACGACGTTCACGCCCTGAAAACACATTCAGTGCATGATCGAATTCCTCGACTGTAAATTCCGGCCATAATGTATCCGTAAAATACAGTTCCGCATAAGCTGCTTGCCACAACAAGAAGTTAGATATACGGAAATCTCCACCTGTACGGATCAACAAGTCCACAGCTGGCAGATCGTTTAGACTGACATATTTTCCGAACAAATCAACATTTATTTGATCAGCGTCAATTTCACCACGAGAAACTGCTTGTGCAACCTCTTTAGCTGCATTTGCAATATCCCACATACCACCATAGCTAATCGCAATAGTTAATGTCATGGCGTCATGATGTACTGTTTGTTGCTCTGCATCTTCCATTAAGGCAACTAAATGTGAAGGTAATCTAGAACGATCCCCTATAAAACGCAAAGCAATATTGAATTTTTTCATGCGAGGTATTTGCTCATGAATTGTTTCTTCAAGAAGCTTCATAAGCAGATCGACTTCATATTGTGGTCGATTCCAATTTTCACTCGAAAATGCAAAAACAGTTAAAGCACGAACGCTAGTTTTTATACAATGCTCAACAATAGGGTCAAGAATATTTTTACCTTCTCGATGCCCATCGCCTTTTTGCATTTGATTTTTCTTGGCAAAGCGGTTGTTGCCATCCATGATGATGGCAACATGCTGAGGAAGATGATACTCTTCTGATTCGGTCATAAAATTAGACCTTCATCAATTCTGCTTCTTTCGCTGCAAGACGTTTATCTACTTCTGCAACATATTTATCAGTGATTTTCTGAATATCATCACCTGCACGACGCTCATCATCTTCAGAGATTTCTTTCTCTTTCAATAATGCTTTGATATCACCTAAAACATCACGACGAATGTTACGAATAGCAACTTTTGCATTTTCAGCTTCACTGCGTGCAACTTTCTGCATATCACGGCGTGTTTCTTCAGTTAAAGCTGGTAAAGGTACACGAATTGAATCAGCAGTAATAGGGTTTAAACCTAAATCACTTTCACGAATTGCCTTATCAATTGCAGATACCATTGTACGTTCAAACGGTTGAACGATAAGCGTACGAGAATCTTCAACACCAACGTTCGCTACTTGGTTTAAAGGCACATCAGAACCATAGTAAGGAACCATTACCCCATTTAAAATTGATGGGTGTGCACGGCCGGTACGAACTTTATTAAACCCTTGTTCCAAAGACTCAAGAGTTTTCATCATACGCTGTTCGCTGTCTTTTTTCAGATCGTTAATCATATGATCTTCCTTACTTATTTATTCAAGGATGTATATAACAAATTTAATTTAGCGCTAGTATAAAGAGCTTTGCAGCACACGTACATTATTTAGTAACGCGCGTACCCTCTTTTTCACCCATCACAACTGATAAAAGCGCACCAGATTTATTCATATCAAATACTTGCAATGGCACATTGTGGTCACGGCATAGGCAAATTGCTGTTAAATCCATAACGCCTAGCTTCTCATCCAACACTTGATCAAATGTTAAATGATCATATTTGACTGCATCTTCGTATTTGCTTGGGTCTTTATTATAGACACCGTCTACTTTGGTTGCTTTCAAAATTAAATTTGCTTCAATTTCAATACCACGTAGACATGCTGCTGTATCAGTTGTAAAGAATGGATTACCTGTTCCTGCAACGAAAACACAAACTTCGCCTTGGCTTAAATGACGGATTGCATCACGGCTTGAATATGACTCTACAACAGTACCAATTGGTAATGCAGACATAAGACGAGTTCTAATGTTTCGACGCACTAATGCATCACGCATTGCCAAACCATTCATGACAGTTGCAAGCATACCCATCTGGTCACCTGTTACACGGCCAACTAAGCCATCTTTTTGTAACTGGCTACCACGATATAAGTTACCGCCACCAACAACGATACCTACTTGCACACCCAAGCCCACCAAATGTGCAATAGAAAGTGACATCTGATCTAAAACTTGAGCATCAATACCCATATCTTTATTACCTGATAATGCCTCACCAGATAATTTTAATAAAATTCGTGAATAACGGGGGCTTATTGTTTCCGCCATGACTTTGCTCCAAGACCTCTTAAACTGAATGCTTTTTGAATCGTGATTCGATTAGACCGATTTAATTTTAATTAACTTTGCAAATAAGTCGTATTCATCCGCATCGGTAATTTCGACTTCCAACATATCACCTGGTTGAATCGTGCTCTTATCGATATCTTCTACGAAGACATTACCGTCAATTTCCGGAGCATCGGCATAAGAACGTGCAACAGCAACAGGATATTCATCTTCCAAACCATCGACTAATACAGTCATCGTTTGACCGATACGTTTTTGTAATTTGGCAGCAGATATTTGCTGCTGCACTTGCATAAAGCGCTCGTAACGCTCTTGCTTAATTTCTTCTGGCACATGATCTGGTAAATCATTCGCCGTAGCGCCTTCTACTGGTGAGTAGGTAAAGCAGCCTACACGATCAAGTTGAGCTTCAACTAACCAATCTAGCAAAATCTGGAAATCTTCTTCAGTTTCGCCTGGAAAACCAACCACAAAAGTAGAACGGATCACAAGATCCGGGCATTTTTCACGCCACAATTTAATTTTTTCTAGAGTATTTTCACTATGCGCCGGACGCTTCATTAATTTAAGAACACGTGGGCTCGCATGTTGGAATGGAATATCTAGATAAGGCAGGATTTTACCCTGAGCCATCAAATCGATCACTGCATCAACATGTGGATAAGGATATACATAATGTAGACGCACCCAAATTCCAAGCTGACCAAGTGCTTCACACATGTCAAAGAATTTGGTTTTTACTGGCTGTCCGTTCCAAAAATCCAACTTATATTTAGTATCTACACCATAAGCTGAAGTATCTTGTGAAATAACCAATATTTCTTTCACACCTGCGCGTTTTAAAGCAGCTGCTTCTTCTAACACGCTACCAACTGGACGTGATACTAAATCACCACGCATGCTCGGGATAATACAGAAGGTACAACGGTGGTTACAGCCTTCAGATATTTTTAAATAAGCATAATGCTTAGGCGTTAAACGGATACCTTGTTCAGGAACAAGATCAATAAAAGGATTATGTTTCGGCGGTGCTGGTACATATTCATGTACAGCTTCCATCACATCTTGATAAGCTGCTGCACCAGTAACCTTTAAAACGTTCGGATGCATTTGACGAATTTTATCTTCATCTTTACCTAAGCATCCTGTAACGATTACTCGACCATTTTCACTCATGGCCTCGCCAATTGCATCTAGCGACTCTTGTACCGCAGATTCAATAAAACCACAGGTATTAACAACTACTAAATCAGCACCATCATAATCTGATGCAACTTGATAACCTTCAGTCTTTAACTGAGTTAAAATTCGTTCAGAATCTACCAATGCCTTAGGACAACCTAAAGAAACAAAACCGACTTTGGGGGTCTTCATGAATCTGCGCTCCACTTGAATGCGCGTATTGTATGTCTTTTCTCGTCTCACGCATAGGTGGAAACCCCACTCTTTGTGTAATGCACCAAAATACAACCAATATTTGCACCAAAACCCAATATTGCACCAAGTTGGAACATGTTATTATTAGCAAGTAGGCTGCTATTTTTGACCAAAAGATATTAAGAACGATTTTAGCGCGCTTTAATTACGCTTGAAACCTCAAAATAATCCATAAACAAAGTTGGCGTACATTTTGCATCATTCATGTTCTATAACGGTGAATACCGATAACCAATGAAGATGCCATTGCGCCATTTTAAGACAGGAACGATTCGCTAATGGATCAACACGCACCTATCGACTATCGCCTTTTGGTAGACAATTTAACTACTGCGATTTTATTAATCGATAGTAATTTTAATATTTTTTATTTGAATTCAGCTTGCGAAGCACTTTTCGACATTAGTTTGCTACGCGCTTCTGGGCAGCCAGTTTTAAATTTACTTCATGCGCCAGATGATACCTTTAATACACATGAAGCCTTACTCAATACTTTAAAAACAGGACAACCTTATACACGTCGTGAAGCTGTGATTAATGTCAACTTTAAAGACTTACATGTTGATTATACGGTTTCACAATTAAATGCAGGTAAAAGTTACCATCCACTTTTACTTATTGAGTTAAATCCAATTGACCGTATGTTGAAAATTTCTAAAGAAGAAAACTTAATTCAACAACATCAAGTGGCTAGACAGTTGGTTCGAGGCGTTGCTCACGAAATTAAAAATCCACTGGCTGGGATACGAGGTGCCACTCAATTACTTGCTCGGAGCTTGAATGACGAGAGTTATGCGGAATTTACAGATGTTATTATTAATGAAGTAGATCGTCTTACTAACTTAGCTGACACTATGTTAGGTTCAAGACAACTGCCGAGTTATGAGAACGTAAATGTTCATGAACCTTTGGAACGAGTTCGGTCTTTAATTGCAAACCAAACCAAGAAAAAAATTAAAATTACGCGTGACTATGATTTGTCTTTGCCAGATGTGAATGCTGACCGAGACCAATTAATTCAAGTTATGCTCAATATTAGCGTTAATGCTATTCAAGCGATTACAGAAAATAAGTCATTTTTTATAGATCAAGAACCCGAATTAATTTTACGTACCCGAATTCAACGTCTAGTCACTATTAATGGTGTGCTCAACCGCTCGGCTGTTCGAGTTGATATTGAAGACAATGGACCGGGTATTCCAGAAAGCATTTTAGAATCTGTGTTTTACCCGTTGGTTACAGGACGAGCAAAAGGTACAGGGCTTGGCCTGAGTATTGCACAGAACATTATGCATCAACATAACGGAATGATTGAATGCCAATCAGTTCCTGGAAAAACAATGTTTAGCTTATATTTACCTTGGGAGTCAGACCGTGTCGCGAAATAAAATATGGGTTATTGATGACGATCGCGCCATGCGATGGGTACTTGAAAAGACCTTTAAAGAAGAAGGATTTGACGTCACCAATTTTGAAGAAGCTCAAACAGCACTCGAACGTTTACATCATGATGCGCCCGATGTCATCTTAACTGACATCCGTATGCCTGGTATCGATGGGTTGACTTTTTTATCCAAAGTAAAAAACACACACCCCGACTTACCCGTCATTATTATGACAGCTCATTCAGACTTAGAGTCAGCTGTATCAAGCTATCAAACTGGTGCGTTTGAATATTTACCAAAGCCATTTGATATTGATGAAGCTTTAGCTTTAGTCAATCGTGCGATTTTGCATATCAATAAATTGCAGCAGCAAGAAGCTACAAAAACTGCTTCTCCGCTACAATCGACAGAAATTATTGGTGAATCTCCTGCCATGCAAGAGGTTTTCCGAGCAATTGGGCGGTTATCGCAATCACACATTACTGTTTTAATTAATGGCGAGTCAGGAACTGGTAAAGAGCTCGTTGCACATGCTTTACACAAGCATTCACCGCGCCGTGCCAAACCATTTATTGCGCTAAACATGGCAGCAATTCCGAAAGACTTAATCGAAACGGAATTATTTGGTCATGAAAAAGGTGCTTTTACAGGCGCAAACACTCAACATCAAGGTCGTTTTGAACAAGCCAATGGCGGAACTCTCTTTCTTGATGAAATTGGTGACATGCCATTTGAAACACAGACTCGTTTACTTCGCGTACTTGCAGATGGTGAATTTTATCGAGTTGGTGGACATATCCCGGTTAAAGTGGATGTCCGAATTGTCGCTGCAACACACCAAGATTTAGAAAAATTGGTGAATGAAGGTCGATTCCGTGAAGACTTATATCACCGTTTAAATGTAATTCGTATTCATATTCCTAAGCTTGCGCATCGTAGCGAAGATATACCAATGCTTGCTCAGCACTTCTTGGCCCGTGCAGGAAAAGAGTTAGGTGTAAGTCCAAAGATTTTACGTACTGAAACAACAGACTATATGCAACAACTGCCATGGCCAGGTAACGTACGTCAGCTTGAAAATACCTGTCGTTGGTTAACTGTCATGATTACTGGTCGTGAAGTTTATCCAGAAGATTTACCTTCTGAACTAAAACAAGTACCACTTCAAAAAACTAGTGAAACTAGTCAGCCAGCCCCGTCTTTTGAGCGTATTTCTTTACATCATTGGGATGAGCTATTAAATCAATGGGCAATTCAAAAGCTCAAAAATGGCGAAATGAAGATTTTAGATATAGCAACACCGATGTTTGAACGCACATTAATTAATGCTGCCCTACAACAAACTCGTGGACGCAAACGTCATGCAGCTGAACTATTAGGTTGGGGACGCAACACCCTAACCCGAAAGTTAAAGGAACTAGGAATGGATTCTGCTGATGACGATGATGAGGACGAACATAAAGCAACGTTGTCTGAAGCTTAATTGTAAAATACACAACAAGAGCGGCTAATTGATTTTAGCCGCTTTTTCTTTATATCTATTGATAAGGAAATTAATCTTTAAAATAAAACGTGAACATATAGTTACATCACTAAAAAACTCCAAAAGATCGTGTAAGCTTTTATATTTTAAAATATTTATTCAGTTTCATACTTATATGATTGTTTAGCAGACAATCGAAGAATATAGCAATGTCCATCGGTAAAGATAGTTTTGATATACTAGCTAAGCAGTATTAATCGTTGTTATTAAATTTTATGCATGATCCAGTCCTTGAGTCACATCATCCTATATGTGACAAACCTCAGACGCGCCGCGGTATCGAACGTCGTTTAGCTTTATTGCTAAGCGCAACCGAGCTGTTTTTGGAAAAAGGATATGATGCTGTATCTCTTGACGATATCGTAAATCATGCAGGTGGTTCAAAGGCCTCTATTTATAAATATTTTGGAAATAAAGAAGGACTTTTTACCGCTATTTGTGACTATAAGCGTGAAATGTTTTTTAAAGATGTATGTATTCCATTTAATCCTGAAAAAAGTACTTTAAAAGAATATCTGATTCAAACGCTCGAACGTGTTTACGTTCATATCATTCAACCGGAACATATCGCGTTTTTACGACTTATTATCGAACAGACCGAATGTAATACAGTCCTCATACAATACCTTTATGACAAATGGGTACACAACTTACAGAATACTCTTACTCAAGCATTAGAGTTTGCGCACAATGCAGGAGAAATCACATGTCCTTCTCCTTATCATTCTTCACTCATGTACTTTGGGATTTTACGCGATATTGAGTGGCGTATGATTATGGGTATGCCTGCTCTACCCAATGAGAAAGAAGCTTTTGATTATATTGAATATTGTGTAGACATTTTCTTAAAAGGCCACCATAAAGTCTAATTCTTTTGCATTTTAAAATGCTTATAGTATAGTAGACTTCTTTTTCTCCACATCCACCCAGCCAACAACAGATAATTGTTGTATTTCAAAGACAATTATTATGGAGTAGCTACATGGCTCTAAGACATTTCCTGACTTTACGTGATCTATCCACATTAGAACTTAACCGCATCTTAGAACGCGCAAGTGAACTAAAAAAAATGCAACAAGGCAATAAGGTTTATCAGCCTTTTGTTGGTAAAGTATTGGGAATGATTTTTGAAAAATCGAGCACACGCACTCGTATTTCTTTTGAGGCTGGTATTAACCAATTTGGTGGCAGTGCCATCTTTTTGTCACCTCGCGACACACAACTAGGTCGTGGTGAGCCTATTGAAGACTCAGCACGTGTTATATCAAGCATGCTTGATATTGTGATGATTCGTACTTTTGGTCACGACATTGTTGAACGCTTTGCATCTTACTCAAAAGTTCCTGTGATTAACGGCCTAACCGATGACCACCACCCTTGTCAGTTACTTGCAGATTTGCAAACTTATATTGAACATCGCGGTAGTATTGAAGGTAAAACCGTAGCTTGGATTGGTGATGGCAATAATATGTGTAATTCATATATTGAAGCTGCACATTTAATGGGTTTTAAATTAAAAATTGCTTCGCCAAAGGGTTTTGAACCTAAACCTGAATTTTTAGCGGAGTTTGGACATTGTGTTGAGCTTTTTGACAATGCTGAAGATGCTGCTGTAAATGCTGACCTTATCGTTACAGACGTATGGGCAAGCATGGGACAAGAAGAAGAACAAAAATTACGTAAGAATGCTTTTTCAGCGTTTCAAGTCAATGAAAAACTGATGAGTCTTGCACATCCAGATTGTTTATTTATGCATTGTTTACCAGCACATCGTGGTGAAGAAATTTCAGAAACCATGCTTGATCATAAAAATTCAGTCGTATGGGATGAAGCAGAAAACCGCCTACATGCTCAGAAAGCTTTAATGGAATTTTTATTGAATGAAAATTTGAAAAAAGCTTAATCTCGATAGAAAAACAGCATCTTTAAGGTGCTGTTTTTTTTATTTCCATAAAACTCTTATTTTTCTTGTTTATTTTTTAAAATTTTTCACGATGTTGCCGAATATATAAACAGTCTATATTTCAACTACACTCTAGAATCGTGTATAACATTCTACACAATAAGCCAAGCCTACTCTTGTAGAGTGCGATTATGACAACCCTTGAAGAATCACTATCTCAAATCCCTGCATTTTCAATTATTCACGAACACTTATTTAGTTCAGCACAACCTTCCGTTGAACAGCTCAAACTCATTAAAGAGTATGGCTGTAGTACTGTTATCAATTTAGCTTTGACAAATTCATCGAATTGTATTGAAAATGAAGATCAGGTTTGTCTTCAGCATGGTTTAAATTACATTCATATTCCAATTGACTGGGAAACACCTTCTTCTGACCAATGCTTATTGGTTTTAGATTTAATTGATCATTTGGTTCAAAATGAAATTGTTTGGGTACATTGTGCCAAAAACAAACGTGTAAGTTGTCTCATGTACGTATACAGACAATTTTATATGAATATGGACATGCCAACTTCTCAAGATTTACTGCACGAAATTTGGGAACCCAATGAAACCTGGACAGGACTAATCCATAGCATTACCTTACAGCTACAAGGCCGTAAGGCTACCTTAGAACTTCAACAGTCTTTGCAACAAACTGATGATTTAGTTTAATTAGAGATTAATACTGTCGCTGTTGCTAAAATTCCTTCTTGGCGACCCGTAAACCCAAGTTTTTCGGTGGTGGTCGCTTTGATACTAATTTGATTTAAATCCACATTCAAAACATCTGCAATGCTTTGGCGCATCTCTAAATTATGTTTCGCTAATTTAGGACGTTCGCAAGCTACAGTAAGATCAGCATTATTCAAACGATAACCACGGTCTAATATTAATTGATAAACGTGTTTTAGCAGTACACGGCTATCCGCTCCTTTAAACTCTGGATCGGTATCTGGAAAATGCTGACCAATATCACCAAGCGCCAGTGCTCCAAGTAAAGCATCACATAGCGCATGTAACACAACATCACCATCAGAATGTGCTTTTAAGCCATGCGTATGTGGGATCTGAACGCCAGCCAAAGTTACGAAGTTACCCTCTTCAAAGGCATGTACATCCAGTCCTTGTCCAATACGAATTTGAGCAACCATATCAACTCTTCCCTTCTATAAAAACTTAAGAAATCTTGTATTCAGCTGTTGTGTTTCGCTATAGTACACTTAGCAAAGTAGACTGAAAGTATAAGCGATCATGCCGTCGAATACTGATATGAATCAATTGAAAAGATTAAGTTTTGTCGTGACATTGAGTTGTTTATGCTCACCATTTGTTTTTGCAGAATCTATGGACTGCTCAAATTCAAAATCTGAGCTCAAAATTTGCTCAAAAACCTTTAGTGAAGCGCGTAAGCAACTCAACAATCAATATCTTTCTGCATACTTAGTTACAGATGCCCCCTTAAAACTTCTACAAGATACACAGACTTTGTGGTTTAAACATACTCAACAATGCAAAAATACTTCATGTTTTCAACAACAGTTTGATATACGTGGGGATGATTTAAACTTTTATGCATCACTTAAGCAAACCCTAACGCAGCATTATCTTAAATTTGAAAATGGGCATATTGCAGCTCAACCTGTTCATTTACAAATTCATCAACTTGCTAAAGATAAAATCAAAATCGAAGGATTAGCTTACCGTAATCCGAATAACCGAAAAGATACGCAAACTATTTCACTAATGGCTTATAGCTCTCCTGAACAAAAAAGTGAAATTTTAGACAACGAACATAACTGCAAATATAAGTTCGATTTCCAAAAGACCTTACTTGTAGTGAAAACCCAACAAAAAGGCTGTGAACGATTTACTGGTGTTTATAGACTATATGATTAGTTGATATAAAACAAAAAAGCCAGTGAATCTACACTGGCTTTTCTTTTTTAAGCTGGATATTTCTGCAGAATATCTTGACTCACCAAAACAGCAGTCGCTGCTGATAAAGTCCAACCTAAATGGCCATGTCCGGTATTATAAAAAACTCGTGGCTGTTTAGACTGTTTTACGACTGGCAACATATTAGGCATCATCGGTCTTAAACCTGCCCATGGAACAACATGCTCAGTTGAAATGTCAAAATTACGATTCACCCAATTCACTAAAGGTTGAATACGATCCGCTCGAATGTCTCGATTATAGCCGTTAAACTCAGCAGTACCTGCAATACGTAAACGATCTTGGCCTAAACGAGACGTTACAATTTTGGCGCTTTCATCAAGCAAACTCACCCATGGCGCATTTTTAATACTTTTCTCATCTTTCAATTGGACAGTAATTGAATAGCCTTTAACTGGATAAACATTTACACGCTCACCGACCATATCAGCCAACTGATAACTTCCAACACCACCACAAACAACCAGAACATCACCTTCCAATTGAAAGCTATCTGATTGAGAAAGATGAGGATGTTCAGCACTTGGCTGACAATTCAACACTACTTTATCTGTGTGACACTTAATATCAGTCACTTCAAGCCCAAATTTATACTGAACACCATATTGTTTAGTCTTTTCAGCTAAAGAAGTTGAATACTTATGAATGTCTCCAGTTGCATCACTTGGAGTGTAATACCCCCCAAAGTAATCACCAGTTAAAGATGGCTCGATTGTCTTCATTTCCTCTGGTGAAACTGAATAGCGCTCCAAAGTACCTTTGTTTAAGACGTCATTCACCTGTTTAGCAACATCATAATCAGCCTTACTGTGATACATATGAAGAATACCGCGTTTCTCCAAATCAAATTGAAGCTGCTCTTTTTCAGCGACTTCAAACAAGCGCTTACGAGCGAGCAATGCTAAGCGAACAGTTTCTATGGTGTTAGCCTCATAATTTTTAATATGAGATAGAAACTCAACTAACCAGCTATATTTGTGCAAACTAAAAGAAGGGTTAAGTAATAGAGGAGCATCTTTTTGCCTCATCCATTTAAAACCTTTTATAACGGTCGCTTTCTGGTTCCAGACTTCTGCATTACAAGCAGATAATTGCCCTCCATTTGCAAATGATGTTTCCATAGCTGGATAAAGATGGCGATCAATCACTGTGACTTGGTAACCTAATTGAGATAATTCATAGGCTGAAGTAACCCCTGTGATTCCTGCACCAATCACAATAACATGTGGCATAACAGACTCCTCTGAAATGCAAAAACATTTCATCAGTACAGCCCATCTGTCATTTGTACCTGAGAGTTTCGACCTAAACACTACCTTTTAGCATTTCGATCTTCCCCTTCGGTGAGTTTATGACTTATAAGTTTTTATTCTTCATGCTTATAAATCTTAAGCTGCTCTCCAGATTTTTTAATTATTACAGTCCTTTTGCCTGAGAGTTTCCGGGCCTGTTGCTCCTTCGGCGGGTTCCTAAGAACCTCTCTCCCGCAATAATTTTGTATTTATATAAGCAATGTATCTGCCACTTTTAAAAAAACGCATTCTTTTCTTGTAAACTTTTGTATAGCAATTCAATTAAATAAGAAAGTATTTGATTTAATTATAAACAAAGGTGAATTATTTGAATTCACCTTTTGCTATTTATTAGAGCTTTCCTTCAAGCACTTGGTCAGAAACTAGACCTTTCCATTGCTCTCTCAAAGCTGGTAAATAAAACTTCTCACCAATTGTGACCAACTCAGCATCAATGAGTGCATGAATTTCGTGCATAAAAATATAATCCAATGCGACCAAAGACAGTTGATGATTTTTTTGTGCTACTTTTTTACGTTTAGATTGAGCTTGTTTAATGAGCTCATTTGCAAAATTTTTATCTTTATATGTTGTGATTGCATTTAAACGAAGCTCAATAACACCCCAACCTGCCAACAATTTTTTGAAGATTTCAAAGTCTTTTGTCGTTGATTCCCAAGTTACGTTTTCCAGATTATTATCTTCGGGTAAAACAGGTAACAGTAAATCACCAGTACTTGGAAAAATCTTTTTAAGATTTAACAGAAATTTAACAGGCTGATCACTTGGGTAATCATTAAACTGCACATGTTGTTCGGTATCTGTTAAATAAATCGAGAGCATTCAAAAATCCTTAGCTAAGCAACTGTTTATTATGTGTTTAATTTCTATATCGCAAAATAAATGCAAATTAAAAACAATACAAAAACAGGATAAGGTGGGCATTTTAACAATTATGACAGCTTATTCAACTCTAAGTTAGTTTGATTAAGCTATATAAGAACAATTAAATTCAATTAACTTTGTAAAGAGCGCTGATATGAATTAATAGCTCAAAAAGTGAGCGCTCATTAAATATACTACAACTCAGCCTCTTATTAAGATTTAATGTTACAATACAGTGATTTACTCAATTTCATCTGGCTCCCAAAGAAATGAATAGATCACAGTTAATTTTATTATTTTTAAGTATTTGTACTTTTTCTTCTTCTGTATTTTCTGAAACGATTACCTTCCCAACTGAACAAGAGTTTTATGACCAAAAATCAAATCGCCATAGAAGTATGCTTGAGATAAACAATTCAAATCATAAGTTTAACGAATCACAACACAATCCTTTTCGTTCCGATTCAAACAAGAAAGCAGTAGATTTTTTTGAAATTGCCAAACAATATCAAGATGAGAAACCACAAAATACATACTCTCACTCTCCAGATCCAACTGTGAATATGAGTGATCATGACCGAAGTCTCTACTACATTAGAAATCATGATGATATAGGTCTCAAAAGAGATATTCGTATTCAACAATATAGATCATTAAAACAGCAATATGATAAAGGAGTCATTTCCAATGACGAATACAAAGAGAAAGTTTACAAAATTTTAAAATAAGCTTTTATATATTCTGAAGCCTTCTTTTAATGGAAGGCTTCTATAAGAAATTTTGAGATAGAAGGTTAAAAATTATAAAAAACAAAGATTCATAGTAAATAAACAATAAAAATTAAACAGTTTTAACTGTTAAAAGACACCAAACTATTGAGGTCTTCCCTACAAATAAAGGAGAGATCAATGAAGATCCGCGCTTCACGTACCTATTCAACTTATTCAAATCACTATTTTATTTCGAAAGAATATGAATGCAGTGTTATTCCACTAAAAGGAATGTGCTTTACCGATCTTGGTTTGACCGAAAATGGTGTGATTGAACCGATAGAAATTACAGAGGTCACTATAGATCCAGCCTCTAATTCATATCATGTTCTTTTAGCAAAAGACGCTCATGAATACACAAAAGAAGAAGTAAAAAGAAAATTTGAAGAAATGAAAGCAAATGGTTGGGAATATATAGAAGATCTACTAGTGTAGTTTTTATTTTCGACCTATACGTTAGAGTACATGTGAACAACTCTAGATTTAAGGTGTAAACATAATAGCCATCAGTAGTACTGTACATTCAGTACAAAATGATACTGCTGATGGCTATATAGACCGCTTATTTACTATTTGGCGAAACCATTTTTTCAGGTTTAACGACTTCATCAAATTGTTCTGCTGTTACTAAACCAAGCTCAACAGCCACTTGTTTTAAAGTCTTATTCTCTTTATAAGCAGTTTTCGCTACTTTTGCAGAGTTTTCATAACCAATAACTGGATTTAATGCAGTAACTAACATGAGAGAGTTATGCAAGAACTGATCAATTTTATCGCGATTAGGTTCAATTCCAACCGCACAGTGATCATTAAAACTATTGCATGCATCGCCAAGAAGCTGAATAGATTGCAATAAATTATAAGCAATCACTGGCATAAATACGTTTAACTCGAAGTTACCAGAAGCACCAGCGACATTAATAGTGGTATCGTTGCCAAGCACTTGTGCAACCACCATGGTCATTGCTTCACTTTGAGTTGGGTTCACTTTACCTGGCATAATACTTGAGCCTGGTTCATTTTCAGGAATGCGAATTTCCCCAAAACCACAGCGTGGCCCACTTGCTAACCAACGAATATCGTTAGCAATCTTATTTAAGCTTACTGCAAGCGTTTTTAATGCACCTGATGCAAAAACAGCGGCATCACGCCCTGCAAGTGCTTCAAATTTATTAGGAGCAGTAACAAATGGCAAACCTGTTAAAGCTGCAAGCTGAGTTGCAGCCTTAACAGCATAGTCAGGATGAGCATTTAACCCTGTTCCTACTGCTGTGCCGCCCAATGGCAACTCATATAAACCAGTTAAAGCTTGTTGTAGACGTACTAAACCGTGCTCAAGCTGAGAAACATAACCACTAAATTCTTGGCCTAAGGTTAATGGTGTAGCATCTTGCAAATGAGTACGACCAATTTTAACAATATCGTGAAACTCATCGGACTTCTTCTGCAAAGTTGCTTTAAGCTGCTCTACAGCTGGAATCAGCAATTCATTAATTTGCAAACTTGCTGCTACGTGAATCGCTGTTGGAAATGAGTCATTAGTAGATTGCGCACGATTGACATGATCATTTGGATGTACTGGTTTTTGTGCGCCCAGCACTTCACCTAATTTTTGGTTGGCAATATTGGCAATCACTTCATTACAGTTCATGTTGCTTTGTGTACCAGAACCTGTTTGCCAAACTACGAGTGGGAACTGTGAGTCCCATTTTCCTGCAATCACTTCTTCGGCAGCGCCCACAATATATTGACTTAAATCTTGTGGTAACTGTCCTAACTCTGCATTGGTTATTGCTGCTGCTTTTTTTACCAATCCCATCGCTCGAATCATGGCACGGGGTAAACGCTCCTGCCCGATTTTGAAGTTCTGTAAGCTACGTTGGGTTTGTGCTCCCCATAGCGCTTCATTTGGAACTTCAATCTCACCCATAGTGTCATGTTCAATTCGTGTTTGCATAGAAACCTCGGTTATGTGGTTAAAGAACTCACGGGCTGAAGCAATTTTTGCTTTGGCTAGTTAATTTTAGTATCGTACTCAAGCATTTCATTATTGTAAATAAGAATCATTATCTTATCTTCCATTTAATGTGTTTTGATAGAATCTCCATTCATCTTCAATCATTTGCTTTAAAGTTCGTTTCGGATTCCATTGTAATAAAGTTTTTGCTTTTCCTACATTTGCACCAAGTTGAGCCAATTCTTCATGCTTATAAATTGCCGATTGTGTCGCAATTTCAGCTTGGGTCACTTGTGAAATTTCATCTAATAACTGACGAATTGAATGTACTTGGTCATGTGCAATATTAAATGCTTCACAGCAATGGGTTTGATCACGTAGCCATAGTAGAGTTGAACTTACAGCTTCGCATACATCTAAGACATGTAGAAAACTACGCTCTACAGTATGGTCTTCGGTAGACACTTGGTCTTGTAATTCAATTAAATCACGCTGTATGGCTGCAACTTGCAATGCAAGCGGTACAATATTTTTAGGAAGCTGTGCAACATACTCACCTAACACACCATGCTCAAAAGCACCTACAATATTTGATAGGCGTAAGATCGCAATTTTCCATTCATGATCAATTTTATAGGTATCACGAATGATTTCTTCAATCATCTGTTGAGATTTGATATATGGATTTGGATAAGCGTAGTTGAAATCTTGTGTTTCACTCAGTTCTAAATCAGATTTTCCATAGACAGCCAAGCTAGATAAATGGATAAAATGACGAACTCCTGTACGTTGCATCGCACGTAATAGACTCATGATGCAACTGACATTATCGTTGTAATATTCGAGCGGTTTTAAGTTAGATTCTTCAATAGATTTAAAACCAGCGGTGTGAATGACTGCATCAATTGAGTATTGTTCAAATACCTTATTCAATGCAGGTGTATTACGTACATCAAGTTTAACAAACGGAACGTACATACCAGAGATGTATTCTAACCGCTCAAGCGTTTGCAAGGTCGAGTTAGCCAAATTATCGACAATAACCACTTCTTGGCCTTGAGCCAACAGACTCAATGCAATGTGTGAACCGATAAAGCCTAAACCACCTGTCACTAAAATCATTGTATACTTACCTTTCTCTTAATGTATCTACGCCCATTTAGACGTATGACCATAGTGAATTCTCAATGAGTACATTACTACTAATAACCTCTGCTCCTACTTCAATCCATGCTTGGCATGCGCTGGGCCTTGCTCAGGCACTCAAAAGTAAAAATGAAGACTTTCGTGTATTCTTTTACCAAGATGGCGTTCAGGTTGCGAATGATTTTCAGTGGGTTCCTGACGACCAGCGTAATTTAACGCATGAATGGCAAAAGCTCTCGATCCGACTTCCTGTCTGTGTCAGCGCCGCCCTTGCACGTGGTATTACCGATGCAGAAAATGCGAGTCGCCATCAACTTAGTCATCACAACCTAGCGAACAACTTTGAGTTAGTTGGACTAGGTGAACTTGCTGATGCAGTACAGTCAGCCTCTCGTCTTCTTCAATTCTAAGTTACTTTGTTAACTTAGATTGTTGCTTTTAAAAGGTATATTGTGTGAAAACTGTACTCGTTATTTTGACCCAAGCCAATCTAACCAGCCTACAAGTCAATGAAAGCCTCGCCGCTAGTATGGTTTTAGCAACCTTTGGCTCACCAGTCAAAGTATTATTGAAAGATGCAGCTCTTAGCCTCTTACAAAATGAACATAACTTTGACCAGTTGCAGCATGCTTTTAAAATTGCTTCAAACATGGTGGATAGCTTTGAGTTTTATGACTTGAGTCCCATTCTTGTTGAGACCAAAAATAAACAGCATCCTTTTGTTCAAAACAGTGAGCAGGAGCTAGAGTTTGTTCAGTTAGATACTGAACTCATCCAATCTTTCGATCATGTCTTATATTGGTAGATAAAGGTGTAAATTTAATGACGCAATCAACACTTTATCTGGTGCAAGCTTCTTATCACCATACCCCTCGTATTATTGAAGAACTTGAAAAGCTTTTTCATCAAGACGATCAGGTTGTTTTTATGGGCGATTCAACCGCACAGCTTTCCGTAAGCATTTGTCAGCAGTTTGGCTCAGTTTCTTGTTTGTCTCATGAAAAAGATTTAATTGATGCAGAAACCTTAGCTCACGTTAAGATATTAAATTATGACCAGTTTGCGGATCTGGTTTTACAATTTAATCGATGTATTTCTTTGAAATAATATAGTTAGGCTCATTTTTATGAATTTAGAATTAGATCAAGATGGTCATTTAGTCGACTATACGATTTGGAATCCAGAAGTCGCACAGGAACTTGCCAAATCTCTCGATCTTGAATTAACAGATTGGCATTTTGAAGTTTTAGCTGCGGTTCGCCAATTTTATCAGCAATTTGGGCATTCTCCAGCGACTCGTCCCCTCATTAAATTCTTAATGAAAACCGTCAGTCCTGATATCAATAATGCTGTTTTACAGCAAAAATTTAATACCGGTTTAGTTGCGCGCCATCTCAGTCGTTTGGCAGGCATTCCTAAACCAGCAAATTGTTTATAAATTTTTTATGCGAACTTTTTAGCGGCAGCGACACATAGAATTGTTACTGCCGTTACCATTAACATCGACCAACTTACATGTTCATGTAATAACAGTGCGGCAATCGCGAGTCCCATTAAAGGTTGTAAAAGCTGTAGCTGGCTAATTGCAGCAATACCGCCTTGTGCAAGTCCTTTGTACCAGAAAAAGAACCCGATAAGCATACTAAATAACGATACATAAACCAGCCCTGCTATCGCCGATGTAGATACATCTTGGAAAGAAACGGGCATGTAAAAAATAGTAGCAAACAGCATAATTGGTAAAGCTAAAATAAGCGCCCAACAAATCACCTGCCATCCACCTATTTTTTTCGAAAGTACTCCGCCTTCCGCATAGCCAAATCCACATAGAATAATTGCAATAAGCATGTATAAATCGCCGATGCCAAAAGAAGCTTCACCCGACAAAAAAAACATGTAGGTAAAAACAATCAGGCTGCCTAAAATTGCAAATATCCAAAAAAATAAATTTGGTTTTTCTCCACCTCTCACTACTGCGAATATGGCAGTAGCGAGCGGTAGAAGACTCACAAAGACAATTGAATGTGCTGCATCCATATATTGCAAAGCAAGTGCCGTAAATAAGGGAAAACCCACCACAACACCTAAAGCAACTATAGCAAGTGGCCCCCAATATTGTTTAGCAGGTCTTTTTTCTTTAAGCAAAAAGATAAGAATTAAACCCAAAATACCCGCAATGGCTGCTCTTGCCGCCGTGAGAAAACCAGGATCAAAACTGGTAACCGCAACACGGGTGGCTGGTAATGAGCCTGCAAAAATCGCAACCCCAATAAAACCATTTACCCAACCATTCATAAACTTTTGCATATTATTCTCCGCAACTATACGAAGAATTTAAGCTGTGATATGGTATCAAAACCAGATACAAAGCAGTACAATTTTAAAAAACTGTTATGTATAAATAAGCAGTACAGTTAGAGATGGTTAACGTGAATCAGTCAAAAACAAAAATCGAGCTTGTTATTTCACAGATTGAACAGCAAATTAAAAATCGTTCTTTAACGCCAGGCTCCCGTTTACCTTCTGTACGTAAACTATCCAAAGATTTAGGTTTTTCTGTTTCTACTATTGTTGAAGCTTATGAGCGGTTAATTGCCGTAGGTAAAATTGAATCTCGTAGTGGCTCCGGTTTTTATGTCGTAGGACCGCTTGCCCCTTTAGCTTTAAGTGAATTAGGCCCTAAATTAGATCGTTCTATAGATCCGTTATGGATTTCGCGTCAGTCTTTGGAAGCAAAACCCGATGCATTTAAACCTGGTTGTGGTTGGTTACCAAATGACTGGATGCCACTTGAAAGTATTCGTAAAGCTTTAAGATCTGCTACACGTAACGAAGATGATACCTTAATGGGCTATTCGTCACCTCTAGGGCTACCAGCATTAAGAGATTTACTCGCTAGGCGAGCGCAAAGTAAAGGTATAGAAGCAAACTTAAACCAAGTTCTTTTAACTGACTCCGGCACTCAAGCTATTGATCTGGTTTGCCGTTTTTTACTTAAACCAGATGATGTTGTTTTGATTGATGACCCTTGCTACTTTAACTTCCATGCCCTACTTAAAGTTCATCAAGTTAAAGTTATTGGTATTCCTTACACATCAAATGGTCCAGATTTAGAAACATTTAAAGAAGCGATTGAGACCCATAATCCACGGCTTTACATTACAAATTCTGGAATACACAATCCCACTGGTGCAACACTCTCACTTTCGATCGCTCATCAATTATTAAAACTCATTGAGCAGTCGAATTTGATTGTGATTGAAGACGATATATTTTCAGATTTTGAACATACTTCAGCGCCACGACTTGCGGCCCTAGACAACCTTTCACGCGTGATTTTTATTGGAAGTTTTTCTAAAACGCTCTCTGCTTCTATTCGCTGCGGCTACATTATTGCGAAACCAGAATGGATTGATCAAATTACCGATTTAAAAATAGCCACCAGTTTTTCTCACAATGGACTCTCAGCCAAGATTTTACACACAGCTTTAACCGATGGTTCATACCGTAAGCATCTAGATGTGTTAAAAGTTCGTTTAGCTCAAGCCATGCAGGAAACAATAGCGAAACTTAAATCGATTGGAATAGAACCATGGATTGAACCAAAGGCTGGAATTTTTGTGTGGTGTCGGTTACCCGAAGGAGTAGATGCAGCGAAGATTGCTCAGTTTTGTCTGAATCGAGAAGTAATTCTTGCTCCGGGTAATGCCTTTAGCCAAGCACAATCGGCAGGCCACTTTATTCGTTTTAATATTACCCAATCAAATCATGATTATATTTATAAGACTCTTACAGAGGCACTTCAGCAAGAGTCTTTAAAGAAAACACTTTAAGCTTGTTTTTGCTTTTGTTCTATATAAGCAAAATAGCCCGGTCCAGCTGTAACTTGAACTTGTTTTGCATGTAAAGGTTCACGGCAGACCGAACATACCATGATTGGTTCAAATTTATGACCACAAGCTTTATGACGATATTCCAATGGTTTACCTAAACCTTGATCCATCCATTTATCTGCCCAGTTCGCCATAGATAATATAATTGGATAAAGCTCAAATCCTTTATCAGTGAGACGATATTCAAAGCGTTCCTGACGGTCAAAATAAGGAGCTTTGACTAAAATTTCGTATTCAACCAAACGCTTTAAACGATCCGATAGGACATGACGAGTGACACCTAGCGATTTTTGAAAATCATCAAAACGGCGAATTCCCATAAAAGCATTACGTAATATTAGCATCGTCCATCGATCACCAATTACTGATAGCATGCGGGCAACAGAACAAGGTTGATCACCGATGTCATCCCATTTCATCTTTATGCTTTCCTCAATATAGAACTGGCCTACTTGCCTTATTATTCATACCCTAAACCACTTAATATGTTATATGCAACATTCAGCTTAAAAATAAGTTTTTAATGTACTTATGATGCTTATTTTTTAAATAACCATGAATAGAAATATTTATAAAATATGATTAACTTATAAGTATAAATTAATCATATTCAGCTTATTTGTAGGCTAATTTGAAATAAAAATTCCTTTTAATAATGTACCTGACTCTAATTTTGTACTCGCAGGAATACGTACTAAGCAATTGGCTTGCATAAGATTACTCAGCATATGGGACTGCTGCTTAGCCAAACTTTTTACTCTAAGTTGTCCTGCATCAAAATAAGCATACATTCGTAAAAAACGCTCACGTGCATCTTCTTTTAAATCATGCTCTAAAATTGCAGTAAACCATTCTGGTCCCTGTCTATTGCCCTGCAATGCATCAAGCAAAGATTTACCGTAAACTTGCATTGCTACATATACCGCAGCCGGATTGCCTGGTAGGCCTAACAAATAGCAAGAATGGCTAGCTTGTGAATTATGGTATTCGGCAAAGAATAAAGGTTTACCCGGTTTTTGTTTAACTTTCCAAAAGATTTGTTCAAACCCAACTTCGAAAGCGCATGGTCGAACAAAGTCGTAGTCTCCTACCGAAACTCCGCCTGTTGTTATGATGACATCATAGCTGTCTTTTAACTGGTTAAAGTATTGAGTGACCTGTTCAGCTTCATCTGCCACGTGAATGAGTTCAATATCTAAACCATAATCTATAAACCAAGCTTTTAATAAAGGCCCATTTGCATCAAAGACTTTTCCATCAATTAAATCATCTGCTGTTTGAGCAACTTCATCACCTGTGACTAGTACTGCAACTTTTGGTCTACGATAAACAGTAAGCTCTTGCACTCCCGCCATACTTAAAGCAGCCAAGCTTCCAATATTTAGAAACTGTCCTACTTGAGCAAGCAACTGCCCCTGCTGGATTTCTTCACCAGTAAAACGGATATCAGCTTGAGGGCGTATATGTTCCGTTAAACAAATTTCTTGAGCCGAAATAACCGATACGATTTCTTGCCGTGCTACATGCGTTGTCCCTTCAGGAATTTTGCCGCCCGTAAATATACGAATCGCCTGACCTTCACTTAGTATGTCATGACTCTCACTTCCGGCACGAATCTCGCCAGTAACCTGAAACTTTTGATTATTTAAATCTTCTGCATGGCTACAAAGCGCATAACCGTCTACCGCACTTTGAGAAAAGCTTGGTAGATTAATTTCAGAGTAAATATCTTTAGCAAGATAACTACTTAGGCTATTTGTTAGAGTCTTTTGAATAGAGTTTAAGTTTCTAGGCTTATTAATCACTAAATCTAGCGCTTCATCTATACTGATTAATCCACGCTCAGCACCACAACCTGACATTATTCATAGCCTCCTGGATGCGGTAAATCACGGCAAACATCAAAAATATGGACTAAGGCAGGTAAAATAGCAGCCATTGATTCGCTTGCTCCACCCCGGCTTCCCGGTAAAGTCACCACTAACGAACGGTCAATAAACCCTGCCACTCCACGTGACATAGCAGCATATGGCGTGCGTTTTTGTCCAAATGAACGTGCGGCTTCCATTAAACCATCTAATTTACGTTCTAAAAGAGGCTCTAGCGTATCAACCGTAATATCACGCTTGCCAATTCCTGTACCACCAACAGTCATAATGCAAGCATATGATTTGCTCAACTCAAGCACTAAGTTTTTTAAGGTATCCGCTTCATCTGGCAAAATCTGGTAGTGAATCGGATCAAATCCTGCTTCAGTTAACGTTTCAACCACAGATTTTCCGGCAGTATCGGGCTTTCTGCCCGCTGCTACGGTATCTGACAATACAATAACCGCAGCCGAAACAGGTTGACGAAGAACTCGCTTGAAGTGTGATTTTCCACCTTTTTTCTTAAGCAATTTACATTGATCCATCCAGAGCTCTTCTGGTTCACAATGCGGTTTTAACATGTCATAAATGGTTAACCCTGCAAGGCTTGCAGCCGTTAAGGCTTCCATTTCTACGCCAGTTGGGCCAATGGTTTCGACCACGGTAATAATCTTTACAAAATCATGTTCTAATTCATATTCAACATCTGCACGATAAATCGGCAGTGGATGGCACAAAGGAATCAGCTCATCAGTTCGTTTTGCTGCCAAAATTCCTGCAACACGTGCAGTTTTTAATGCATCCCCTTTTTCGGTATTCCCCTGTCTTAATAATTCAATACAGTGTGGTGGCGCATATAAAATCGCTTGTGCTTCGGCAACACGATAACTTTCCGGCTTCATTCCAACGTTTTTCATTATTTATCCTATTCTTACTTATTTCAGTGTGAGTGTTCATGGCCGGCAAGATGGTGATGCTTGTGGTCGTGTGGAGCATCCTTACGAATACAACAACCCTCTACATAATGACTCGTGCCATCTGTAAAGAACTCTTCTTTAAAGACAGGCACTTCATGTTTTACCCGTTCGACTGCTTCCTCACATGCTTGAAAAGCTTCACGGCGATGGGCTGCATACGCAATCGCAATAATGGCTGTTTCACCGACATCTAGATATCCAATCCGATGAACCACTCGCACATAAGATACCTGATACTTTTTCTCAATTTCTAGTTCAATTTCACGTATCATTTTTTCAGAAAGCGGTTTATACGAGGTATATTTCAGTGCTTTAACAGCTTTACCTTCATGATGGTTACGAACTGTACCCATAAAAATATCAATTCCACCGCATTCAGGAAATGATTCAATAGGATCAAAAGTATCTAAGCTTAAAGCCTGCTCTTGTATACGTGCAAAATCTCGCATGGCTCATCCTCCTGCAACTGGTGATAATAAAACCAAAGTACATGCCTCACTTAATGTAGCTTGTCTGGAGATGACATTATCACCAATCGCACATGCACATTTTTCCATGGCCTGTGTACATTCTGGATGCAATAAAACAATTTCATCTAAGACATCTTTAACTAAAATATCGGTGGGGAAAACTAACGAAAGATTTTGTGGAAGCAATTTTTCAATTGCACCAAATGATTCGATTTTAATTTGGATAGATTGCTGCATTTATCCCCCAAGCATATGCATACTGATTTTACGGGTTTGTTGATGTTGTAAGGCATGAAAGCCTTTGGCTTTGTGCCAGATATAAGGATGAACCAAATCATTTAAATTTTGGACTGTCATCTCGTATTCTGGCGTATTTTGTTTACTTACCAATGCTTCAAGCTGAGGTTTAATATTTAAGCCTTGCGGTGCAAACAAACAGTTATATAGTTCGCCTTTTGCGGTAAGTCGTATACGGTCACACTGATGACAAAATGAATGCGTAATTGTGGAAATAATTCCTAAATGGTAGCTACCGTTAATTAGATATTGACGCGCTGGCTCATGTTGCTGCTCGATGACTTGTACCGAATAATACGGTTGCAATACCTGTAAAATTTCAGCCTCACTTACCACATCTTTATTTGACCAAAGTGCATCACCATCAAGCGGCATAAACTCGATAAAACGTAAAGGAATATGGTTGGAGATTGACCACTTCACCATGGGTAAGATTTGATCGTCATTTTTATCTTTCATTAATACGCAGTTAATTTTAAAAGGTAGTTCTGCATCTTTAGCAGCTTGAATACCCTCAAGAACTGGTTCTAACTTTTTCTTAGTGAGCTCTTTAAATTGAATTGAATCAAGACTATCTAAACTAATGTTTAGATCATCTAATCCAGCGTCTTTTAGTTGTTTAGCATATTTAGCAAGGTAATGACCATTTGTAGTCATCGATATACGTTTTAAACCTAATGCTTTTAAAGCTTGTAAGTCTCGTATGAAATGAACAACACCTTGACGCATTAATGGTTCACCGCCCGTAATGCGAATACTCTCGATACCTTGCTGCACCATAAAATGACAAAATTGAAAGAGCGCTTCAAAACTAAGCAAGTCTTGTTTATTTAACCATTCAGGATGTTCAGGCATGCAATATACACACTTAAAATTACAGCGATCAGTTACAGAAATTCGTAACTTACGCTTGATACGCCCATATTGATCTTGCAGAAGGCTTGGCGCAGTTTCAGAGTGGTATTGTTTCATCATTTGCACTCATATCGAGAACATTTCAAATCTTGCGAGCACCGATTATGAACAATCAAATACAAAAAATTGCATCTTAATAGTGCTTTGATCTTTAATAGCAAAATTTGTTCCAGCTCTACTTATTTTCCATAATATTTAAATTTTTTATAGACTTTCCACCGCACCGTCTCAAGAACAATTAAAAAATGAATCTCAAGTTCGCACGATAAAATCTATGTTTTACTTGATTCTATTTCTAACACTTTTCTAGACGGATGGGTACATATTTATGGTAAGGCGTTTTAGATAATGGATCACAATGTTCAGCAGAAATAAGTAAGTTTAATTGTGGCCCAATCGGTTCTCCATTTTGAAAGCGCATACCGTAGCCGTGTGGAAGTGACACAACACCTCTTCTCATCCCATCATCCAACTCAATAGCTACCTGAATTTCTCCATGTTGTGAAATACATTTAAGCTGCTCTCCTGTATCTACATTTAAGTGCCTTGCATCTTCGGGATGAATACGTAGTGCACCTTCTGCATCTACTTTTCGCCAAGCAGGGTCACGGTAAATTTGGTTGGCGTTGTAGCTACGGCGTTCACCTGATAAAAGAATGAAAGGAAACTCTTCAATATTAACGTTATGGCTTTTCAAGCTTGCGAGTTCACTTAACATCTCGGGAATTGCAAGACGTATTTTCTTATCTTTATAAGCCACCAGTTTCCAGACTTCATCATATTCATGTTGAGATAAAACCATACCTGAACGTTGCTTTAGTATCTGCTCAAATAGTTTGA
Source organism: Acinetobacter sp. IK23 (assembly GCF_035615275.1). Classification (NCBI taxonomy): domain Bacteria; kingdom Pseudomonadati; phylum Pseudomonadota; class Gammaproteobacteria; order Moraxellales; family Moraxellaceae; genus Acinetobacter; species Acinetobacter sp. IK23. The sequence continues at coordinate 53,913 of NZ_JANBNX010000007.1, read as the reverse complement.
CTCCTTGTGTTAACGGATTACCTTTATAACCTGCACGGCGTACTGCTTTGGTATGTAAAACAGCATATTGAATAGATAGCGGCAATAAAAAAGCAACTGAATCTGCAGAATTGCCAAGTCGTTTGCCAAGAGTTCGATAAATGATAGAGGCAGCAAAAGGGATATATTTTTTATGTCGTGCCAAGGTAAGTCCTAGCGCCGACAAGTAGGGTAAGTAGGCAGTTTTTTTCGAGGCGACCGCAGCTATTTTTTCTAAAACTGGGAAACTCTTCGGAATAGCATTCATAGCTTCCAGTAATCGAGTATAAATTTCGGCTTCCGGTAAAGTATTTGCTTGAGCAGCCAAAACGGGATGACGCAGGTGAAAACCATTCTTAGGAAATTCCAAGTTAAAACCAGTAAATTCCCATTTTTCAAACTGAGTATGAGCAGGCAAAATATAGTGTGCAAGTCTCGCGGTTTCTGTCATCGCAACATCGATTACAACCAATAAATCTAATGCTTTAAAGGCTTCCTCAAAAGCTGGTGTATCAGGGTAAGTTAATAGTGGATTACAACTATCTACAAACACAGCACGAATTCGCTTTTCCCCTGCTTTTAATATTTCATCGGGTAAAATATTAGGCGGGAAAAACCCGGAAATCGGGAACATTTTATGGTAAACGCTACGTCGATATTTTGCTTTTCTTTCATCCGTATCGGTCAAAATTGGAATAAACATGGTATGCAAATTATTGGTACCTTGCTTTCCAAAGTTTCCAGTCAATAAATATAAAAGCTTTTCTAAATAACCATTTAATGTTGTATTCAAAGTATGTTGAATACCTAAATCGATACGTACACAGCCCCTTTTTGCTTTAGCAAAGTCTCGAACAACCTGGTAAATCAAGTCGACTGGAACATCTGCTTTGGCAATATAGTCTTCAATCGGCACACGACTAAATGCTGTTTTTACTTCTTCAAACCCATGTGTATGTTGCTCAATAAACGCTGCATCATAAAGCTTTTCTTTAATAATGATCGCAATCATAGCCGACATTAAAAAAGCATCCGTCCCTGGTTTTAATTGCACATGGATATCTGCTTGTTTGGCTGTTTCGGTAACACGCGGGTCAAACACCACCATGGTTCGGTTCGGATCTTTTTTAATATGTTTTAGTGTGTCTCGTGCGTTGGGAATGCCATGGGCCTGAAACGGGTTCGTTCCAATAAAAAGTACGTAATCTGCATGTTCAACATCTTCTGTAGTATGGCAGGCCTGACTACCGAACAAACGCCCATTAAGCCAAAAATCACCCGTTTTTTCTTGGGCAAGAGAGTTGTAAGCATAATAACTTTTCATGGCTAGCAAAAGTTGACGCCCGTAAGCTGCACCGAGATGATTGCCTTGACCTCCGCCCCCAACCGAAGCAAAAGCAGTACCACCAAATTTATCTCTAATCTGAACCAATTGATCGGCAATTTCTTGTATTGCCACATCCCAACTAATTTCTTGAAACGAGCCATCTGGTTGGCGTTTTAAAGGTGCGGTTAAACGGTCTGCATGTTTCTGGTAATGCTGTAATCTTGCGGCTTTTTGGCAAATGTAACCTTGAGAAAATGGATGCTCAGGATTACCTTTAATTTTAACAAATTGGTTATCTTGAATTTCTACGCTCAAACCGCAGTTTCTTGAACATAAAATACATGCGGTCACATCTGTTTTATTTTGCTTCAGCGCTTCAACCATGCCCTTTGACTCCCTTTATTTTTATACATTTCAATGCAACGAAACATCAAGTTCCAAAATAGAACTTAAATAATAAATAGTCAACCGTACAAAGATTAAAAATGTGGTTCACTCGACCAATGTAAATTTTAAAGCGCTAATATCCGAAGTTAATTTGCTGTAAAAATTTCTTTAAATGCTTTGATTTGTTTGTATTGCTGAAGCTCATCCAATGAATTAATGCTATGAAAAAAAAGATTCTGTTTTTGAAATATAGCGACTTGCGCATGCAAAAGCTTAAAGCATTCTTTCAAACTTAATCGTTGCTTTTCAATTTGCTCCGTTATGGTGATGAGACTTTCACGTTTTAATAAGCAAAATGGATATAAGGCATCACCATTAATTGAAACATAAGCTGCCTGAGCCTGTTTATTTTTCCGAAGAGTGCTGTGTAATTTCGCAACGACTTGCGTAGGTATATAAGTCACATCACAAGGAATAAATAAAACATAATCTGCTTCTACATGAGACCATGCACTTTTCATCCCCATAAGTGGACCGAAAAAACCGGAAGCATCATCTTGAAAACACTTAATATCGGGCACAATACTTTGATAGATTGAATAGTCGCGATGACTATTCACCCAAATTTCAGACACGGATGATCTTAATTTCTGATGAATTTTAATGAGTTGGGGTTCACCATCAAATTGTTGCAACAACTTATTTAAACCATTCATACGGCGGGCTTGTCCTCCTGCCAGAATGACCAGATCAGTTACGGGATATCCCTTATTCACACTTCCACCTCTTGTTGGCAAGCTTTAATCAAGCCACGAATTTCAGGTAAACATGATCCACAGTTTCCACCTGCTTTTAAACATGCAGTAACCTGTTTTTCATGGGTAATGTTTTGTGTTTTTATTACTTCGATAATTTTATTCTTACCTACTTTAAAACAACTACACACCAAAGGCCCATCATTATTGGTAGCCGACATCGGCATACCCGCAAGCAATGCTTTGCGGTGTAAGGCGCTCAAACGTTCTCGTTTAAACAGACTCGCCACCCAATCACGGTCTGGCAATAAATCTGGAGGTGCAATATATAGACTTGCAATTACAATGCCATCTTTCAAAATAACGCTATGGCTCAGTTGTGACGAAATATCTTCTATGCTTAACCATTCAAAGGTTTCATCGGCAAATGGTAAAAAGCTTTTCAGATTCTTTTGAGTATCATGAAAAGTTTGGCGGTCTGCAAGTTCATAGCGGCTGGTTTTCACCATTTTGACTTTAGTCCACCATGCACAGTGATGTAGCGATTCTTGAATATGCGAATCGTATCCTTCACGAATATAGAGCACGCCTTGCCAAGTGGTATAGAACGGTTGAATAGTTACAGGCGTATGCTTGAACTCGGGCTCACCTGAAATGGCATCGACTTCTGGGTTAACCACTTTGCCAATACGGGCATCGGACGCAAATTGTTCAGTCCAGTGAATTGGCGCAAAAATTTGCCCACGACGCACACCCGATGAGAAGGTTACACGTAGTACACAACTACCCCATTTCGAACGAACTTCTACCAAGCCTTGATCACGTACGCCAAACTTCAAAGCATCACTTGGGTGAATCTCACAGAATGGTTCAGCACGATGACTGGTCAGATTTGGTGACAAGCCAGTACGCGTCATGGTGTGCCATTGGTCACGAATACGCCCTGTATTTAAAATGAGCGGATAATCTTCTGAAACTGCATGAACTGGATCAATTACAACAGTTGGAATCAGTTTTGCCTTGGCATTTTTATGACTAAACTGCCCTTTCCCAAACAATTGTTGAACGGCTTTAGCGTCTTGGTTTTTATTCCACACTGGCCATTGCACTGGTTGCAGAGCATCGTACTCAGCATTACTTAGGTTCATTAAACCTTTTAGATTGAAATAACGGAAATTATTACTTTCTGCACGAGTATTTATGTCTGCATTGTCTTGTGCAGATAACGCTGCATGCTCATTGAAAATATCAACAGCACTGGTAAATTCAAAACCATCGAAGCCTAATTTTTTCGCGACATGACTCACTGACCACCAGTCTGCTTTTGCTTCACCCGGCGCAGGTAAAAATGCACGCTGACGTGAAATACGACGCTCAGAGTTAGTAACGGTTCCATCTTTTTCACCCCAACCTAAAGCTGGAAGCAAAATATCAGCGTAAGCCGTAGTATCCGTATCGGCACAGATATCTGACACAACGACCAATTCGCACTTTTCTAATGCACGTTTCACCTGATCGGCATCTGGTAAACTTACCACTGGATTGGTCGCCATAATCCAGATAGCTTTAATTTTTCCAGCTTCAACAGCACGGAACAAATCAACTGCTTTTAAGCCAGCTTGAGTCGCAATAAATGGACTATCCCAAAAGGTCTGCACTACTTTTTGATGTAGTGGATTATCTAAGTCCATATGCGCTGCCAGCATATTGGCTAGGCCACCCACTTCTCGGCCTCCCATAGCATTGGGCTGACCTGTCATCGAAAATGGTGCAGCGCCGAGCTTTCCAATTTTGCCTGTTAGTAAGTGACAGTTAATAATACTGTTAGCTTTATTCACACCCTGACTTGATTGATTAACACCCATTGAAAATAGCGTAATTACCTTTTCAGTCTGTGCAAATTTCTCAAAGAACTGTTGCATTTTATCAAGTGCAATTCCTGTACGCTTTGCCACATATTCCACATTAGCTTCTGGCTCGCTGCTTGCCAAAACATCTTGCAGACCTTCGGTATAAGCCTCTACAAATGCCTGATCGGCATGACCATTTTGATATAGATATTGGAATAGGCTATTAAATAAAGCGACATCTTGACCCGGTAAAATCGGCAAATGCAAATCCGCTTGCTCACAAGTACTGGTAAAGCGTGGGTCAATCACGACCACAAACATATCCGGATTTTGGCTTTTTGCCTGCATAATCCGCTGATACAACACAGGATGGCACCATGCGGTGTTAGATCCAACCAATACCACCATATCTGTATGTTCAAAATCTTCATAACTTGCAGGCACAATATCTTCACCGAAACTACGTTTGTGACCTGCCACAGCAGATGACATGCAAAGGCGTGAGTTAGTATCGATATTTGCAGTACCCAAATAGCCTTTTACAAACTTGTTCACCACATAATAGTCTTCAGTCAAAAGCTGACCTGAAACATAAAATGCGATACTGTCGCGACCATATTGATCGATACAAGACTGGAATTTATCGGCAATTTTATTGATTGCTGCCTCCCATGTCGTTACAGTCCGATGTGGCTTACGACCAAACATCGGTTGAAGTAGCCGTGTTTCCAACCCCAAAGTATCCGCAAGTCGGCTACCTTTGATACATAAGCGTCCAAAGTTGGAAGGATGCTCAGCATCTCCCTCAACTTGCACCACAGGTCCTTGAGGTTTTTGTTGAACGGTTACACTAACACCACAACCTACACCGCAATATGGACATGTTGTTTTAGTTGTTTTTGCAACATGGTCGGAGCTATCGATTTCAACGCTTGGAATACTATTCATAACTGCTCCTTTCCCTATTTAGCCTGCATTTTTTAATGCAAAATCTCGACCAAATAGCAGCTTATTTCTAAATGAAGAAACAGGAGTTTGATCTGCAATTAACTCTGCATACCACATGCCATCTTCAGTATCTCCAAACAATACTGCACCGATTACCCGATCGCTTTGAATGATAATACGCTTATAAATCTGGCGTTTTTCATCGTTCAGGATAATGTCTTCATAATCATCTTTCGGCTCAAAATTGCCCGCAGAGAACACATCGACACCGCTGACTTTTAACTGAGTCGGTACGGTCGGTGCTTTAAAAGTTAAGCTGCCGTGTTCAGCCAAATGGGTCGCGCAAATAAAAGCTTGCCCCCACAGTGGTTCAACCAAACCAAAAGTTTGACCACGGTGTTCGATACACTCACCCACCGCGTAAATACTTGGGTCAAACGTTTGCATGGTGTCATTCACCAACACACCACGATTACAACGTAGACCAGCACTTTGCGCCAAAGCAATATTCGGACGGATACCTACAGCAAACACCACAAGGTCAGCATCTAACACTGTGCCATCTTTCAAACGGATGTGTTTGACATGACCGTTTTCATCAGCAATTAACGCTTCTGTATTAGCTTCGGTAATGATTTGAATGCCTTTTTGTTCAATACTATGGCGCAGTAACTGACTTGCACGCCCATCAAGTTGACGCTCCATAATGCGGTCCATCAAATGCAATACTGTCACATTCATACCGCGTTGTTTTAAACCGTAGGCTGCTTCTAAACCGAGTAAACCACCACCAATCACGACTGCATTAGTTTTTGAACCGCAGTACTCAATCATGGTGTTAACGTCATAAATATCACGGAAAGTTAACACCCCTTTTAAGTTGACACCTTGAACTGGTGGAATAAACGGAGCCGAACCTGTTGCCAAAATCAAACGATCATAATCAACAGTTTGCCCTTTTTCGGTGTAAACCACTTTACGTGGACGATCAATTTTTACCGCTTTATCACCAGCAATAAATTTAATGCCTTTATCGTCATACCACTTCGGTGGATGCAGCATAATATCTTCAATGGTTTTTTCACCCGATAAAACCGGAGACAACATAATACGGTTATAGTTACCCCAAGGTTCTTCACCAATCACCGTGACTTCATAACGATCTGGTGCCATATCAAGTAAATCTTCCAGACAACGCATTCCTGCTAAACCATTCCCGATCAGCACCAGTTTAAGTTTGTCTTGTGATACACCTGTATTGGTAATATAAGTTTTTTTCGGCACCGCATTGACCCAAACACGGCCATCAACAATTTTGCTCGGGTAAACCGCCAATTTTTGGTCTTTATCTTCTAAACAACGACCCGTTGCCAAACTAAAATGTTGTTTATAGATTGGCGATGCAATAACACGCTCACCTTGTAAATCACCAATAATGCCGCGGCTCATGACATTCGCTTGGCTAAACGGATCTTTATTACTCAGCACGTAAACACGTTTTTCATGTCCTACACGGAAAATCGCAACAGCCTGTCCAGCCACTAGCGCTCCTGCACCGGTGTTTGGGGTTAAATCATCAAGTTCACAAACGTCAATCCATTGATCATCAGGAAGCATATTTTTGTCTTGTACAATATTCATATAAGTTCTCCTTTATGCTTCAACCATTCGAATACGGTCTTCTGAACGTTCAGCTTCGGTTAATGGACGGATTTGACCACGTTCAGTTGTAAATTGAATGTGTGGATCGGCCTGCTCATTTGCACCTGCGTTGATATACGTTTGGAAGCGTTTACGAACTTCAGGATTTTCTACCGCAGTACGCCATTCGTCTTGATATGTGCCAATAATGTGTTCCATACGGCGCTCAAGCTCGGCAGCCAAACCAAGAGAGTCCTCAACAATCACAGATTTAAGGTAGTCTAGACCGCCTTCCATGTTGTCACGCCATACACTCGTACGTTGTAAACGGTCTGCGGTTTGAATGTAGAACATATAGAAACGGTCGATGTAACGAATGAGCGTTGCCTTATCAAGGTCAGATGCAAGTAACTCGGCATGACGTGGTTTCATACCACCGTTACCACATACATAAAGGTTCCAACCTTTTTCGGTCCGCTTATGGAAATGATCATATCTATCTAAACATATCATTTTCAGACATTTTCATATCAATAACTGACAATTCATTACTTTTACATCCTTTTCATAATTTCGACGAACAAACAGAACTCCCCTAGATATCTGTGCATAATTTTGTTAACTTGATTATGTTACAAATTCAAAATATGAATTTTGAGTTGATGAATTTGGGGGGATGAAATAATGAGAGAGATCTCACACCGCGAAGTTTATGCACTGGTTGATATTAACAATTGTTATGTCAGCTGTGAGCGACTTTTCAACCCCAAACTCATTGATAAACCTGTAGTTGTTTTATCTAACAACGATGGTTGTGTTGTGTCACGTAGTGAAGAAGCAAAACTTTTAGGTATTAAGATGGGAGTACCGTGGTTTCAAATTGAGAAAGATGCCGTGCAAGCTGGTGTTCAAGTCTATTCAAGCAACTACACTTTATATGCCGAGATGTCCCGTCGTTTTTTTGCTGTTCTCGGTGAATTTTTCTCTCCAGATGATATAGAAGCTTACTCTATAGATGAGTGCTTTATTCATCTCACTCCTTACCTTCAATCTATTGATATATCTGACTACTGCTTTAAGGTGAAAGAGACTCTCCTCCAATGGTTAGGTCTACCTTGTTGTATTGGAATTGGATATTCAAAAACACAAGCAAAACTTGCCAATCATTTTGCTAAGAAAATTAAAAGTTTTAAGGGAATCTGTAATTTCATCACCTTAGATCCATTAATTATGGAAGACCTCATGCAACAGACATCGGTCAAAGAAGTATGGGGAATTGGCTACCAATTAGTCAAACAACTACAAAGTTATGAAGTATATTCATGCCTAGACTTAACTTTTGCCAATGAACATCATATGGCAAAGGCATTTTCTGTGGTCATGGCACGTACTATTCGTGAGCTAAAAGGCCAATCATGTATTGAACTTGACGATCCTAGTATTCCAACTAAAAGGATTTTAGCGTCACGAAGTTTTGCTCAAGCTTTATCCAGTATCGAGATTATTAAACAAGCACTTATTTTTCATCTTAATCGAGCGCATCGCCGCTTAATGAAACAAGAACAACTTTGTGCCTGCATTCAAGTCATGCTTTATGAGAAAACCGATAAGCCACCTTATAAAAAAGCCACTTCTCAGGCCATTGGTCTTCACTATGCAACAGATGACTTATGCATAATCACAAAAGCAGCAATGCATCAAATTGATGTTTTATATAAAGAAAATAAAAGTTATATAAAAATTGGAGTATTATTTTGTGGTCTACACGCGCGTCAACAACACATTGATGATTTATGGCAGCCTCTGGAACTTATTCATCAAAGACAACAATTAATGGAAACTTTAGGTACAGTTCGTAAGCGTTTTGGTAGTCATTATTTACAAGTGGGATATCACTCGCGCAATCCATCTTGGCAAATGAAACAATGCCATCGCTCAAAAAACTACCTAACTCGCTGGAATGAAATGTTAACAATTGAAGATGCCCATACCGTCGTTACACAAAATACATGAACTGTTTTTGTCAATTCGGTTTAAAATGAGCCTTGTTAAATTACTTGAAATTTTGTCATTTTTTAACATTGCTAATTCGTCGCAAAATTTACAATATATAAGCCGAATTTGGTGTACCCTTTCTGCGACAATTAAAAGAAATTATAAAAAACTTGTAGAAACATATGCCATAATAAGCAAACTTTGCAGACATCTTGCAAAGACTATTTGCAACTTTAGAGCTGGAGCAATCTGAATGAGTTCGACCATTTTGGTAATTCATGGACCGAATTTGAATTTGCTGGGAAAACGCGAACCAGAAGTATATGGTCATCTTACCCTAGACAATATCAACCAACAACTTATTGCTCAAGCTAAACAAGCCTCTATTACACTCGATACATTTCAAAGCAATTGGGAAGGTGCCATTGTTGACCGTATTCATCAGGCACAAACAGAAGGCGTAAAACTTATTATTATTAACCCTGCTGCCCTTACTCATACCTCAGTTGCTTTACGTGATGCTCTACTTGGCGTTGCCATTCCATTTATTGAAGTACATTTGTCAAATGTTCACGCACGTGAAGCGTTTAGACACCACTCTTATTTATCAGACAAAGCAATTGGCGTGATTTGTGGTCTAGGTGCAAAAGGTTATAGCTTTGCACTCGATTACGCTATTGAAAAAATTCAACCATCTAACCCAAACTAGTTCAGGAATAGTCGCCCATGGATATCCGCAAAATTAAAAAACTCATCGATTTAATGATTGAGTCTGACTTGCAAGCGATTGAAGTTAAAGAAGGTGATCAATCAATCGCTTTAACTCGTCGTAATCCTGTCGTTGCTGCGGCTGGTGTAGCACTTCCAGCAGCTCCTGTTGCTGAAGCACCTGTTGCAAAAACCCCACGTGGAGCAGTTGAAACTTCTCCTATGGTTGGTGTGTTCTATGCTGCTCCAAGCCCAGGTGAAGCACCATTTGTTAAAGTAGGTCAAACTGTATCTGCTGGTGAGACTTTGGGTATTATCGAAGCAATGAAAATCATGAACCCTATTGAAGCAACTCAAAGCGGCGTGATTGAAGAAATTTTAGTGAAAAATGGTGATGTGATCCAATTCGGTCAACCTTTATTCCGTTATCGCGCGTAATACCCCGGGGACAACTATGTTGCAAAAAGTTTTAATTGCAAACCGTGGTGAAATCGCTTTACGAATTACTCGGGCTTGCAAAACATTAGGAATCAAAACTGTCGGTATATATTCAGATGCTGATAAAGATTTGATGCATTTACGTTTCGTTGATGAAGCAGTATGTATTGGTCCGGGTGCAAGTAGTGACAGCTATTTAAACATCCCAGCAATTATTACTGCTGCAGAAATTACTGGTGCTGATGCAATTCACCCAGGCTATGGCTTTCTTTCAGAAAATGCCGAGTTTGCTGAAATTGTAGAAAGCTCGGGTTTCACATTTATTGGCCCTCGCCCAGAACATATTCGTTTAATGGGTAACAAGGTTTCTGCAATTGTTGCAATGAAAAAAGCTGGTGTACCTACAGTACCTGGTTGTGACCATGCTGTAACTATCCACAACGCTTTAGCAGAAGCTAAAGAAATCGGTTTCCCGCTCATTGTTAAAGCGGCAGCTGGTGGTGGTGGTCGTGGTATGCGTATTGTTGAACGCGTAGACACATTACTTGAGTCAGTTCAAGCGGCTCAACGTGATGCAGAAATGTGGTTCGGTGATGACACCGTATACATGGAACGCTTCTTACAAAAACCTCGCCATGTCGAAGTTCAAGTTTTAGGTGATGGTAATGGTCATGCGATTCATTTATATGATCGCGACTGTTCATTACAACGTCGTCACCAAAAGGTGTTAGAAGAAGCTCCTGCTCCAAATCTACCAGAAAAAGCACGTGCTGATATTTTAGAAGCTTGTGTTAACGCATGTCAGTTAATGCAATATCGTGGTGCAGGTACATTTGAATTCTTGTTCGAAGATGGTGAATTCTTCTTTATCGAAATGAACACTCGTGTTCAGGTTGAGCACCCTGTAACTGAAATGGTTACTGGTGTTGATATCATTGAGCAACAATTACGTATTGCAGCTGGTTTAGGTCTAGAGCTTCAACAAAAAGATATTGAAGTTCGTGGTCATGCTATTGAATGTCGTATTAATGCAGAAGATCCAACAACTTTCTTACCTTCACCAGGTAAAATTGAGAGCTTCTATGCGCCAGGCGGTGCAGGTATTCGTTTAGATTCTCATATCTATCCTGGATATAGTATTCCTCCATACTACGACTCAATGATTGCAAAATTAATTTCTCATGGTAAAGATCGCGAAACTTCGCTTGCTCGTATGCGTCAAGCGTTAGACGAAATGATTCTTACTGGAATTAAAACCAACATTCCTTTGCATAAAGATCTTATCTTGCAAGACAAAAGCTTCTGTGAACAGGCAATGGACATCCATTACCTTGAAAAGCACTTGTTGAAACAATTGGAAGAAAAGAAGAAAGCTGAAACTGCATAACATGCATAATAAAAAAGCCTCTTAAATAAGAGGCTTTTTTATATCTATTTAGATTTATGGCAACATTCGACGTAAAGTTGCAAAACATTGCTCACCTTTAGCAGTTGAGCAGAAATTAATAGTATGGTCATTTTTCCACTGCACAAAATATTGGGAAACATCACCAGTCTGATCTTGCTGCTGACCAGAGCAATCTACTTTATTATTATCAAACTTAATCTGCATAACTAAAGCAGATAACTGCTCTTTAGGGTCATCAGATGGCTGGTATTCATAAATACCATATGACCATTCCTCACCACTTTTGATCACTACATCATTACTACTGCGGAAGTTATAGTACTCTACACATTTCTTATTATTTGGAATCTCCATTCCCCATAATCCCATAATCTCAGGACGCGTAACAATACGTATAGCATTAGGATTACTTGCAGTTCGAACAGGCTGTTCAGCAGGCTTTTGCGTTGCTGTTTCAGCCATAGCAAAACCAGAAAAAGCTAATAATAATCCCATAATATAAATATTTTTCATAGATTTATTAATCATTAAACGCATGAGTTTAAGTTAGCACATTTTTTTAGAAAAACATTGCTTCATAACCATATAAAAACAATATTTTTCAACCGTAACGAATAAATACTTTCCATAAAACAATTTAGCCACTTAACCACGTAATGTTAACAATGTTAGTGATGTTTCGATTAAGAAGCTGGCTTTTCAATTTGTTTGGGTAACCAAAATACAAAACACAAACCGAATAGCACAACGAGCGTAGCAATCATAAAAATATGCTCACCAGTCAGAGTTTTCCAATAATGACCCGCTAAAATACTTCCAAATGCCACTCCCAATCCCCACATGGTACTGTATAAAGCCTGTCCACGACCTTGCTGTCCTATTGAAAAGTTTTGAAAAATAAGCCGCATTGCAATAAGGTGAAATAGACCAAAACTAAAAGCATGTAAACATTGTGCAAATAGCTGACCTATAAAGTAATGAGAAAAGAGAGCGACTAGCAACCAACGTATGCTGGTTAAAACCAAACATATAGCAACAAGACTACGCCAAGAAAAATATTTGAAGAAAGTAGCCGCATATGCAAACATTACGATTTCAGAGACAACCCCCATTGCCCACAAGAAGCCAATTTCAGTCGTACTGTAATTTAAAGATTTTAGAAAGTTGCTATAAAAACTATAAAAAGGTGCATGCGAAAAAAGGAGAATAAATTCGATTGTAAAAAAAGCAGCAACTTCCGGGCGCTTTAACACAGGTAATAAAGGCTCTAAATGCTTTTGAGAAGTTGGAGCTCCCTCAGGCTCACGAATAGTGAAAGCCCAAATAAATGCAAGTGAAGCAATAACAAGCAATAAAATAGGCAACATAGAAATTGGAATAATTTCTAAAATGGCACCTATAGTAAATACACCTACAATAAATCCAACTGATCCCCATTTTCGAATCTTCCCATAGAGTTTTGCTCTTTGATCACCTAACCAAAATAAGGTTACCCCCTCAAACTGAGCTAAAATTGCATTTTGGAAAAAACTAAAAATAAGCATGAGTAAAGCGACAGATTGAAAGGTATTAGGAACTATAAAAATAGCCAACCATATACAGGCTTCCATCCAAGTTGCCAGTCGCACCAAAAGCATTCTTTTACCAGATTTATCTGCGATCCAACCCCAAACTAAAGGTGCAAAAAATCGTGTCACAATCGCAATAGATGATAAAATACCTATTTGTTGATAATTAAATCCTTGATCTTGAAGATATAAATTCCAATACGGCATGAATGTACCAACAATGGAATAATAGAAAAAGTAGAATCCACCAAGTCTGGTTTGGATTGTAAGTGATGGGAGCAAGTGATAAACCTTTGTATTTTCAATAGGTTAAAATTTTAGATGGTTGCATATGTATATCTACATTTACCCTCACTTGTAGTTCAACAGTCTACAAACTTAATCTTAAACATTTTGTAGACTGTGCATCAGTTAGACAAAGTAGATATCAACTTACCGACCGTCGCAATTCTATCATTTACATAAAAAACTCATAGCGTTATTCATAATAGAAAATATGGAATTACAAGATTTTCATTTAATAAATATTGATTAAATTTTGTCTTAATTTTCATAAATAAGTGTTTGTCCATCATCGGGTACTTGTACACGGTCAACTGCATTCATTTCACGCAGAATTTGCTTTATCTCATCTCGTTTTACAGGACAGTGATTTAATGCTTCAAGATGATTAGCAATAACATATTTAGGCGAAAGCTCAATAAATTCGCATACTTCATTTTTCGACATAAGAATCGGCTGCCCCACATCCATTTGCGCTTGTCCCGCAGCAACTACCGCAATATCAGGTCGAAATTTAAGTAAGGCATTTTTAACATCATGAGTGAGTACGGTATCACCACTAATATATAAAGAAGGTTCATTTGGCAATTCTAAATAGAAGCCACAACCATTCGCCATCAATTTACTAATCCAGCCATGCCCATGACGCGCTGGTATCGCAACCAATCTTCCACCTAAAAACTCGATTTCTTTCCAGTAATCAATACCTGCCTGAACATTTATCCCATATTTAGATAAATACGACACATCATTTTGAAATGAATAAACAGGAATTTGCTTTTGAATAAGAAAGTCCTCACCCTTTTGATCTAGATGATCAGTATGTTGAAATGCTTTTATTCCAAAAGTTTGGCTATGAGTAATTAAACAATGGGTAACTTTGTTTAATAATTCTTGGGCATTCAAAGGTAGATCAACTAAAGGATTCTTTTTAGCCTTAAAGCGGATGTATGAAAAAGCAGGAAGCGAACCTTTATCACCCAACATCGGATCAATTAAAATAAAATAAGGCCCAGTTTCTATAATAAAAGTTGCACTTCGCAAATGATGAATTTTCATAGATATATAAATTATTTAATTATATAAAATTCAATTATAAACTATGAATTTAATAGAAATTTAATCATTGATAAATTATTTCTCATACTCACCCAAACAAAGGCTTAAGTTTGCCCCATAACCATAAATGAATATATTTTTCGACAGTTATTCAATGTAGTCAACATAGTCTACTTCTATCTTCTAATCTATTAATTTAAAAAAGCCTTTCTTACAATTGCTTAGATATACAAAACACCCTCACCCCCTTAATTATTTTAAAATTTAAGTATAAAGTAGATATACTTCACACCAAAGTTTGTTTGATACCTCTCAACATGCCTCATACCCCTAGCTTTTGGCGTAGTCTTTTCCGTCTTGTGCATATTTATGCTGGTATTTTTATTGCCCCATTTATATTTATTGCGGCGTTTACAGGTCTTCTATATGCAATTACTCCTCAGATAGAACAATCTATCTATAAAGATACACTATATGTTCAGCCTTTAAATAAAGATACCCACTCACTAAGCCAACAGGTTGAGGCAGCAAAAAAAGTGATGCCCGAATCTGCACAAATTACAGAAGTGAGGCCAGCTCCAAGCTCAACACAAACAACACGAGTTATTTTTTCTGATAAGGCTCATCATTTAAATAATGAAGCTGTTTTTGTAGACCCTTATACACTCTCTATAAAAGGTCAACTTACTGTATATGGGACCAGTGGAGTACTTCCATTTCGTACATTCTTAGATCAATTACATAGTAATTTATTATTAGGGAAATGGGGTCGTTTTTATAGTGAACTTGCTGCAAGCTGGCTGGGCATTTTAACCCTAACGGGCCTATATAGTTGGTGGAAACGTCGTCAAAATTTTAAAATCAGACAAACATCTAAAAATCGTTTATTAAAATGGCATAGCTCTATCGGCTTGACTCTATTACCACTTTTATTGTTCATTTCGATTACTGGTCTTACATGGTCTCAATGGGCTGGCGATAATATTCGTATCGCTCGTCAATGGTTAAATTGGCAAACACCAACATTATCCACAACTTTAAATAATGCTCCATTACCCCAAATATCTCATGATGAGCATAAAGAACATCATAGTATGGTCATGGAAACTTCGGATTTAGAGATCATGCCAACTGAATTCGACTCTGCATTAGCAATTGCTAGGGCAAATGGAATTCATTCAGCCCAAATACAAATCAAACCACCAGTTGATGCAAATCAGGCTTGGACTGTTACTGAACTACAGCGTAAATGGCCAACTCAAGCAGACAGTATAGCGATTGATGTACATCAACACAAAGTCATCGACAAACTAGCTTTTAAAGATTACTCGTTATTTGCAAAACTTACACGCTGGGGGGTCGATGCTCATATTGGAGTGTTATTCGGTTGGATCAATCAATTGATACTCGCCTTATATGCTCTTGGGCTATGTATCATGATTATTTATGCATATAAAGCTTGGTTTAAAACGTCTAATTTAAAACTTACGACTAACCATTTTGTTAGCCAAACTTTATTGGTCTGGAGGCGCGCAAGCAATCAACAAAAAATAATCACGGTACTTACACTTATTATTTTAGGAATTAGTTTGCCTATTTTCGGATTTAGCTTATTAATCACACTGTTTATATTACTAATACGAAAACAAAGCTCTCTACAAACTAAATAAAATTCTTAACAAACATACACTTACCAACTCACTATCTGCTTACTTTAAGTGAATAGTGAGTTGGCAGCATATTAGTAAGTCACTGTAACAACTATGCTATCTGAGTAGTTACCGGGCGTACTTGAAATAGCGGTTCCTTGCGGAATTTTTCCATATACATTTGAAATTTGGCTAGTGCCAGATCCTGTCTTTGACACTCCACCTGAACCACCCACCGTTGTTGTACCACCTGTAGCATCCCACACTGTGCCATAAGCAGAATCTTTGTATAACTGATAAGGAATGTATTGACTACTTCCATTGGTCATACGTCTAAATCCACCGCTTATACGGTTATTGCCGTCACCCAAATAAATGCTATAAGGTGTTCCATTGTTGCAAGTTGCATTAATCGCACCTTGAGCCGTGTAGTCACGACTTGTTGTACCAATATCACTAATATTGCCAAAATCGACATTTGATGTGGAATCTAACTGACAGAAACTTGGTACTACATAGTTAGCTGTAATCGTCATATTACCCGAGTCCCAGCCACCGCCACTATCACCCTCACATACACTGCTCGAATTTGCTTGCATGTCCCAAAATACTTGAACGGAACCAATATAAGTCCCTACCGGATAGGCTGTTAAAGAACCCGATCTTGCTGGAACTTTAATACTTACTGAGTAACTAATAATATTATTTGGTGCCACTGTAGTAACAGGACCATACCAAAAGTTTGAAGTTTGATTTGTAGTAGAAAAACCTGCTCCACCTACAGTTGCAATAACCGTATAAGGTAATGAAACATTACTATTTGAAGTAGTTGCTCCAGTAAATACTGTCTTCATGCACATATATTTTGATATTTGAGCATTACTTCCACCACTCGTACAGCGGATATTCCCAGTATAAGTAATGGTAGCATCACTATTAATATTTGCTGCTGTATAATTATAAGAACCAGTTGTGTTTCCACCAGTTACTGTACAGGTAGCATGTGCTGAACTAAAAAAAGCATAAAGCACCAATAACAATAAACTAGCTAAAACATACTTTAAAGTAGATGAAAACTTTTTGGCTAGCGTGTAGGAACTATGACTTACAATACTTATTGACATACATAAGGCCCCAATTTTTTAGCACTGTATTGCTGACTTTCGTAAGTGAAATTAACTTGACATGAACCATGATCAAGAAGGTCTATTTCAAGTTTATTTTGCTTTAATAGGTTTGGAACGAAGACCTCACCATCATAGCCCACTACCGCATCTTGCTGTCCATTAATTCGGACGCTATAACCCGGTAACAATGGCGAGTTATTTTTATCTACAACTTTGACTAATCCTGAAACAACTCGATGAGCACCAAAGTCAACTAAAGTTCCTTGGCGATAGCCCACAAGTGCTGTTCGATTGGTCGTTGTCACATCCCATTCCAGTGGTAAATAAGATGGGTCTAGATAGATATGATGAGATTGATACGGTCTTAAATTCGCAATTAAGAATCTTCCTGACTTATCTGTCTCTCCTAAATTTACTCCACCATTTAAAATTTGGCTTTGCGGTCCAGCATTGGTGACAACAGCATAACCATCTCCAATTTCATTGGCCGCAAATATACGGCCTGCTGCTGCAACTAAAGATCCTGTCGCTGAAAGTGCAACTTGGTCATTATCTCCAATTCGGTTATAGCGACCTGTCAGGTACGCAGCTCGTGCTCGGTAAGAGCCATAGACCGATGCATTGTTAGTATGTGCATCTTGATCTCGTTCAACATAACCGCCCCATCCAAATGAACCAATTTGCGGATCGGTAAATCCATTGATTTCTTGTCTGTAGGTTGTCTTACCACTATCATTAGATACACTTGTAATTGCATTGACTCTGGTAGATGGCGTATAGCGCAGCGCAAAGTAAATGCCATAGTCCTTATGGTTCTCATAATCCTTATATGCAGAACTATAAAAACCCCAGTTCTTGTTTAAACTTCCGCTTAAGTTGGCAGACAGTAACTTATACGAGTGATCACTGTATTTGATCTGGTTATAGCCGACATAAAAACCATAACCCGTATAAAAGTTATAGTTAATCCCTGCCCTAAAAATCTCGTCTGCCAGCGCGCTGTAGTTTAAATAGTTTTGTGATTCAGCATTAATCTGATTTTCTTTTAAATATCGAATTTGAGACACCCGTGCCAAGTCAAAGTAGTTATCAAATACTTTACGGTAGCTGGTGTTAAATGAAATATTCTTGCTAATTCGCCCTTCTAAGCCAACCAAAGCCGAATAGCCATTTTCATCTTTATACTGACTTGCTGCAATATCTGCATTAATCACCCCGACACCAAACAGGTTCTTGGCAAAGCCTGTTCCCACGTTGGAAAGACCATCTGTGGAAGCTTCTGCACCACCACTTAAAGTCAGTGAGTTGCTATAACCATAACGAATTGCACCAGAGGCAAAGGTGGCATCATCATAATCATTTGAGTACAGTCCGTAGTTGTAGCGCGGAACCCCAACATCGACTGAAAACTCATTGATACCTTTTGCCAGAATCTTCGATGAAAAGTAATAAGGTTTTTTAGTAATGGTTTGCTGACCTGTTGCATCAGTTGTTACCAGTGTGACTTCATTTCCTGAAATAAACGGGAGCTGCTTAACATCAAATGGACCTGAAGGCACGAGACCTGAATAAATCTTTTGCTGGTTAACGTATAAGTCCAGTGTAGAAGGTAGCGCCGCTGAACCGGAAAACTGTGGCAGCGCAGAAGTAACAATATCACCACGCTGAGTATAGGCACTCGACCACTGCAAACCGGCAAGACGCACACTACTGCTCCAGTCAGAACTATTGGAAATAAAGTCACCTAGGGTATATATCCTAACTTTTTCAGGATCTACATATTGCCATTTACTTTCCAGACGTACCCACTTCTCATGGCTATAACTGTTTTCATTACTACCGTTATATAAAATACCGGATGAAAAATTACCAAGCGCGCTGTTAAAAATCCCTTCTGCCGAACCTGAGAAAATACTCTCATCATTGGTAATAGTGTGATACATGCTGTAATTCAGAATTGCAGCATTTAAAGGTTTCATTTTTAGTAAGTTGGTGTTTGTAGTCGGTTGACCAGTTAAGTCAACAGAATAATCACTCAACATGCTCGCAGGAACTTGTAAGTTTAGAGACTGCTCATTTTCCAGATACTTAAACTGGATTCCTTTCAGTTCATTAATACATACCCATTGGCTGTCAGGGATATGCTCATCCATTTTCAGTCTTAAGGCTTTTAAGTCATGGACGCGTATATATAATTTTCTATCTTGATCTTGATGTACCGATATTAAGTCGGTAGAAGTATTAGAATTGATAGAAATATTTAAAAATAGTTGTATATAGCCTTTATCAGAACCAGAGGTCTGAAAAGCGGCGTTTGAAACTTCCGGAATATTAGGCAAAGCGGCATTAGTGTTGTCTTGTAATGATTCAGCAAAAGCATGAATCGGCAAGTACATAACACACAAAGCACTTACGAGATATTTCATATGTGCCTCTTTAAAGAGATGCTGGCTTACCGTTAATATTCAATGAAATATTATATTTATGATCAGCTTGGAATTTAAAATCAGGGCTAATATTAAAGTTTCTTGACTTTCCAGAAAGAATATAACCATTTACGGTATTTACTTTAATCGGGTAACTTTTATTAGAAGTAGTATCCACAAGTGTTAAATTATTTAAAAGCGCGTGGCGATTGCCAACATTACTAATAGTAAGATAAGCACTGCTTTGGTCTTGCTGTATTGACCAACTCAGTTTAGTCATCGCATCTTTATTCACTACAAATACAGGTAATGATGAGCGAAGTAATACATTTACACCTTGAGATGCTTTACGACTATCGATAGGTTTTGGTAATTCATCAAGAATAATACGATAAGTTTTTTCACCAGAAATTGGTTCTGGCTTAATGCGGACTACACGTAAATTATAAGAATCATTCGGTTTTAATTTTAAGAAAGGTGGACTAATTGCAATATCATCTGTTGGAATTAATTGATCTTGTCCAGCATTCTGAGTCCATTCAAATATACGTATTTGTAAGTCAGCACTTTCGTTCGACTGGTTATATAAACTAATTGAGGACGCAGATTGATCACTCAATATTTCAACATTCACAGGAGAAAGACGTATTGAGGCAGCATTTAACACACTAGGCAAAAATAACAATAAACTTGTAGCAACAAAGATATTTTTTTCATAACTTGCCCAGAATTACTTTTCTCAAATTAAGCTAGAGCTAGCTCTTACAAAAGAGCTAGCGACAACAATGAACAGAACTTATTTAAAAAATTAATAAGTCACAGTCACAGTTACTGTGTCAACATAGCTACCCGCACTAGGTAAAGTTGAGCCAGCAGGGATACGGCCATATACGTTCACTGTTTGTACTGCACCAGTGCCTGTACCGCTATAAGCTGTTGTTGCAATACCAATTGCTGTTGCACGGTTAGTATCAGAGAAAAGGTTATAAGGGATATATTCGTTACTTGTTGCTCCACCAATCATTCGGCGTTGAGTAGTCTGAGCATTTTTACCTGCGTCAAACGCCAAAGTCCATGGCACAGTGTTGTTACAAAGGACTTTAATTGCAGTACCACCTGTAGTAGTCGTGTCTGCATCTACATTGCTCGCAAGAGAACTCAAAGTACCGAAGTCTAAGATTGCATTTGCAGTTGTGCCTGTAGCTGAAGTATTAAGTACACAGCTATTCGTAATCGTGGCTTTAACAGTTAATGTACCAGTAGCCGTTGCAGCATTTGCAGCGGTGATAGACATTAAACCCATAGCAATTGCAGATAAACCGATGAGAGATTTTTTCATGATTGAAAACCTTTTTACATTACGCCAATAAGAATTAATAGATGTAAAAACTAGCCTTCCCCAATCCAATCACTAGCTTTTTTGACTGTTTTTTCAAAGCGTCTTTTTTTTTACTCTACTGTGCGCGCATCATACAAAAAAACAACAAAAATATAGCTATTCATTTCATTTTAAATATCTATTAACAAGTCAAATTTCGATGGATTTCTCAATTATAAGTATTTATATGGTATGTACCACTTTTTAAAGAAATTTCCGGTAATTTTATTCAATTTTTTATTAGTTTTATTAAAAAATCACAAAAAATTCATTAGTTAAATTTTACCATCATTTTTTATATTTCATTATTTTCAGAACTAATATTAGATTAAAAGATTAAAAAATAGGCATTTTTTTAATTCTATATATTTTAAATGAATAAGAAATTAAAATTTAATGAATAAGAATTCTAAGAATTTAGAATATGCTTTGATTGATTTCCTTAACTTTAGAACAAGATAAAATTATTGATAAAGAAAGACATACTTGCTTAAGTATTCCTAAATACCAAATGAAAAATGAACCCCAACACCCCACCTACCATCGCAAAGCTAAGCTGAACATAAGCGTTTCCGTACCAAGCCAACTTATTAAATGGATAATTTTCACTATATGCATCAATGATCAAAATATTTTTTATGTCCCAAGTATGAAATCCTTTAGGTCTTACAGCAAAAAAATCAAGAATAGGTGTGAAGCCTAAAATAAATAAAATACCTAATAAGGGATAGACAATACTTCCTGGAAAAATAGGTTTCTTTTTTTGTTCCATAGCATCAAAAATGATAGCAACTGCAACTAGACAAGATTCAACTAAAGCAACTTTCTTAAAAGTTTCAAAATCATAGCCTAGATAAAACATTAAAACTAATAAAAGTACATCAGTAAAAAAAACAGAAATTGTTAATAACTTCCAGCTCATTCCAATTCCCTACTTAATTTTTAGAGTGCTATATAGTTGTAATAAGATCGGTCTAAAATACTATATCAATCTACAAATATTACCAAAAAACAAATCTAAAAAATATCAGATCAACAAGTCAAAATTTACACTTACGATCAAATTACAAGCAAACAAGGCTCTAAGAGCCTAGCTAAATATTTAAGAAAACAGCAATAAACATAAAAAAATAATTTTTTATAATATTAAAGCTCGGTTTAAAAAAAATTATTTCTGTAATTATTCACATATTTAAAATCAATAAACGCTCATCTTAAAAGTATAATATATAAATATTATTAGAGTTATTCCTAATCTAAAACTTAATAATATCTAAAATATCCAAATTTTAAAAAATGAGTAAATAGTGCTCTGGGCATATAAGAATACTAAACTTTTTAATCTTAAGCATCATCGACTACTTTTGACCTCCACCTCATTGAAACTAACAATTCCATACTTGTAGTTTAAGTTGCTTCTTGGCAAGGTATCTACCAGTAAAACATTAGGAATTTGTTCACATATGGCGAGTCCAGCACAAATTATTCGACATAAATTTCTCAATACATTTTTTTCACGCCATTCTATCTGGTTCTTATGTATTTTTACTGCACTTAGTATCACTTGGTTCAGAACTGTATATACACCACATAGTATCTATTATTTTATTTCTGATACTTTACTCAATGGATTATGGGTGCTTACAGGTATATTAAGTCTAGTAGGCTTATATGATGTATTACAGAATAGGCACTCTATCTTAAGAAATTACCCGATCATGGGCCATTTTCGTTTTCTATTTGAAGACATACGTCCTGAAATTCGCCAATATTTCATTGAAGCCGATCAAGATGCACTACCCTTCTCGCGCATGCAAAGAAGTTTAGTTTATCAACGTGCTAAAAATGAAAATGCAGACAAACCTTTTGGTTCAATTATTAACGTATATCAAGAAGATTACCGATTTATTGTTCATTCAATTAGCCCATGTCCACCGGCAGACCCAAAGAGCTTTCGGATTCAAATTGGTAATAGCCAATGCCTTCAACCTTATAGCGCTTCTATTATGAATATTTCTGCCATGAGTTTCGGTAGTTTAAGTGCAAATGCAATACGCGCATTAAACAAAGGAGCACAATTAGGCGGGTTTTATCACGATACAGGTGAAGGTAGCCTCAGTCCTTATCATTTAGAAAATGGTGGTGATATTGTTTGGCAAATTGCCAGTGGCTATTTTGGTTGCCGTACTTTAGATGGAAAGTTCGACGAGCAAAAATTTGCTAAACAATCTCAATTACCACAAATCAAGATGATTGAGTTAAAACTTTCACAGGGTGCTAAACCAGGTCATGGCGGCATTTTACCTAAGCATAAAATTACTGCTGAAATTGCCGAAATTCGTGGTGTTTCTCGTGATCATGACTGTATTTCACCAGCAAAACATTCTAGCTTCTCCACACCAATTGAAATGATGCACTTTTTGCAAAAGTTACGCACTTTATCTGGCGGAAAACCTGTTGGTTTTAAACTGTGTATTGGGCAACCTTGGCAATTTATGAGCATTGTAAAAGCAATGCTTGAAACGAAAATTTTTCCTGATTTTATTGTAGTAGATGGCTCTGAAGGTGGAACTGGCGCAGCGCCAATTGAGTTTAGTGATTATATTGGAACACCGTTACGTGAAGGCTTACGTTTTGTACATAATACACTTGTAGGTGCTGGGTTAAGAGACCAAGTTAAAATTGGTGCAAGTGGTAAAATTATTAGTGCATTTGATATTGCTAGCACATTTGCACTAGGTGCAGATTGGGTCAATTCAGCAAGAGGATTCATGTTCGCAGTTGGATGTATTCAAGCTCAAAGTTGCCATACGAATCAGTGCCCTGTAGGCGTAGCAACCCAAGATAAAGATCGCCAAAAAGCCTTACATGTGCCAACTAAAGCAGAACGTGTATTTAATTTTCATAAAAATACATTACATGCTTTATCTGAAATGATTGCTGCTGCTGGCTTACGCCATCCTTCGGATATTAAAGCCCATCATTTGGCGCAACGTGTAAATGACCGTGAAATTAAGAATTATGCTCAATTGCACTTTTTCTTAAAAGATGGAGAGCTTTTACAATCTGAACTTAATAATGATGGTGATAATTTTTATTACCGAATGTGGAATATGGCTGATGCCAATCATTTTTAACTTATATTAACTTGATAATTTGAGCATCATAGTTAAGTGTGATGCTCTTTTCTATTTTAAACTTATATGTGATTTCTACTTAAATTAGTTTCTTATTTTAGTTTGTATTTAATGTATTTTTCACCTACTATTAAAGTATAAATAATATACATGCTTTAATTTTATTAAATAAATATCCTCAAATTGTTATAACAAGAAGGTGTATTCTCATGTTAAAGAAAACATTCATTTCATCTTTTGTCGCATTGGCTGTAGGGTTAAGTAGCTATGCAGTTGCTTGTACACGTGCAGTTTATTTAGGCAATAATCAACATGTTATTACTGCCCGCTCGATGGACTGGAAGGTTGATACGGGTACGAATTTATGGATTTTGCCAAGTGGTGTTGCCCGCGATGGAAGTGCAGGATCTAAATCAATAAAATGGACTTCTAAATATGGCAGCGTTATTGCAACCGGTTACGAAGTCTCTACAACTGATGGAATGAATGAGGCTGGTTTAGTTGCAAATGTCTTATGGCTAGTTGAATCTCAATATCCTGACGTAAAAAAATCAAATAAACCACTGTTAAGTATTGCCGCTTGGGCACAATATGTTCTTGATAATTTCGCAACCGTAGATGAGGCTGTGAAAGCGCTTGAGAAAGAACCTTATACAATTGTAACTGATAGCGTTCCAGGTGAAACGAGATTAACGACACTACATTTATCTATTTCAGATAAAACGGGTGATAGCGCAATTATTGAATACATTGGTGGTAAGCAAGTTATTCACCACAGCCGAAGTTATCAAATCATGACTAACTCACCTACTTTTGATAAACAATTGGCATTGGCAGAATATTGGAAACAAATTGGTGGTACCGTTATGCTTCCTGGTACAAACCGAGCTTCTGACCGTTTTGCTCGCGCTTCATTCTATATCAATGCAATTCCTAAAAATGATGATATGAAACAAGCGCAGGCTTCTGTATTTAGCGTAATTCGTAATGCATCGGTTCCATACGGTTTAAACACACAAGAAGAGCCTAATATTTCATCGACTCGCTGGAGAACTGTTGCAGACCATAAACAGATGCTTTATTTTTTTGAGTCAGCCTTATCACCAAATTTATTTTGGGTTGACTTAAAGAAAATAAATTTTAAAGACGGTAAAACGCGAAGACTTGATCTTGGACCTGAGCAGAGCCATATATATGCAGGTGACGCGACATCTGAATTTAAAGTTACGAAACCATTTGCTTTTTTAAGTCCAAAAACTCTTTAATGAGGGGTAAAATTTATCATCTTTAAGATAAATAATATTAAACGTGCTTTCTTGGAATTACATTATGAAAAAAGCCCTATTTTTATTAGGTACTTGTTTACTTACAGCAGCTTGTAGCACAACCTCGTATAAGTCTAATACCACGACAGCAACATCTGAGCTAAAAACAGCTGGTCAGCTTAATTGCTTACCTACAGAACTTTGTCCAAGCTTACTGGTTAAATGGAATGAAAAACAGAAAAATCAAGTTCGTGTAGATGTTCATTTAAGTAGTAGTTACAACTTCTATGATATTAATTCGTTAGTATTTGATATCGATGGAAAGCAGTTTAATTATAAACCAGCTCAAGCTACTGAGAAAACGAATGTTAGTCGACTTGTTCCTAAGCACTCGACGACATACTTTATTATTCCAAGTCAATTCTTACAGGAATTTAAAAATGCTCAAAACATTAATGTTCTAGTTAAAACTGACAAAGGTATTATTGAGCGCAATATGTATTCTCCACAGAAACAATCTTCGGTCTATAAAAACTTCGTTGAGCTTTATCAGAGTTTAAAATAATCATCTGATTTGACTACTAATGCACTCAATCTATTGACTAGATTGAGTGCATTACTTTTTTAATAATAAAAATGCTTTGGCTTTGCATGCAAAAAGGCTGGAATCAAACCTGTTAAAGCTGCACGTATATCTGCACGCTCATTAATTAATTGATGAGACCCCTCTTCAAGCATTAATAAGGTTTGAAGCCTAAACTTACGGCGAATAAACTCAATGTTATAACGCCAATCTACTGTTTGATCTAATGCACCTTGCGCCAACCAGACAGGAATACGACAAGCAGGTCGTTCTTCCATTTCCTGCATCCATTTCGACATTGCCAAAATCCAGTCCATACCCATCATGCGTGGCTGCAATGGATCTTTTAAACGAATAAAACGTAAGAATTCAGGATTATGATTATTACGTCTAAAGTGTCTTGGTACTTGGCGTTTAATGCGGCGAATAATGCCAAGTCCCACTGGATTATGCCACCATGCTGTTTTAGCTGGACGAATTAAAGGTGAAAGTAATAAAACTCTATCAACAATTGGATCTTGGCGTTTTTCTGCATACTCAAGCAAATGATGCATCCAAATTGCACCACCCGTACTTTGACCTATCCCGACCCAAGGCTTAGGTAACTGATCTGCATGTTTAACATATCGATAAACAGCCATCAGAACCTGTTGGTAATGATCAAAATTTTGAATACTTGCTGGTGAACCATTACTTAAACCATGACCAGGTAAGTCATAGGTAATTACACTAAAACCCTGTTCAAGTATTTCACGAATAATCGGCTGATATATTCCACTATGTTCAAGATAACCATGTAATAAACAGACAGTTCCTTGTACTTTGTCTAATTTAGGCTTAAAAACTTGAACATGTAGACGGAATAAAGGCATTTGGACATAGCCTTGCCAGTGATCACAGTCGAGTAAATGTAAACCGTATAATTTGCGATATGCTAAAAGTTCACGAGAAGGTTCTTCTAATGTATTTAAATTAAGAGGGCTTAAAACTTGCGGAGTGAGATCACGGTTAGGCACCGGTAAATCTAGTTGTTTTAATACGGCAGGATTGAGAAATGGGATCTCAGACATTAAGGCACCTCTCGACAATCACTTGAACCAAATAGCATGTCACGAATTGTCGCAAGTAATTCATAATTTGCACGACGACTATGATCGTAGTTTTGTACACTCGGTTGCCAACGTGTAAGTGCTGTTGGCATTGGAGCAATAACAGGAATCGTTTCAATACCATTCAAAGCAAATAAGCGACGTGTACGCGGCATATGATATTCATCTGTGACTAACATTACCGTAGGAGCACCACCTTTCTTTTGAAGCAGTAACGAACTAAAACGAGTATTTTCACAAGTATTCATACTTTTTTGTTCTAATAACTTTGCATCGACCCCACGCTTTTTTAGCCATGCCTGCATATAAGGTGCCTCAACACCACTCAACACAATCGGTAGGTCATTTTGTTGCTCAACTTCTAACGTTTTTTCCAGTCTTAAACGTGTATAACTATTAACTACAATGTCTTTGCCATTTTTATCTAAAGTTAAACCACCACCTAACACCACAATTGCATAAGGTTCTGACAGTTTTTTTGGTTGAGGTTGAAGTGGATTTTTACTGACATCTTCAACTTTCTGCTCAGGCTCGCTTACCGCTTTTTGATGCTCGGGTACTACAGGTTTTCTTGCCAAAAACTCTGTGTATTGTTCTGTAAGCGCTTTATTTTCTGAGCTGTTAATAAAAAGTGCTTCATCAATAGGACCACTTGTTTCATCAGCTGCATCTATTTCTGAGTTTTTAGCAACCAAAGGAACACTTACAGCTGAAGTTTCTTGCTCTTCTTCCATTTCTTGTTCTTTTTCTTCTAAAAGAATAATTTGCTGCAAAGCTTTATAGTTTTCTTGGATGTAGCCCAAATCTGCTGCTTTTTTCTCACGTAAAGCATCTTCGGTCAACTTTAAATAAGCTTGACGAGCAATCCATAAATTTGAACCTGGCTCTAAGTTATCATGTTCACTTAAGGCAGCTTTTCTCTGGCTTTCCGCAGCCACTTCATTCACATCCACAGGCACAAAATAGTTAAGCCCAGCTACAATAAGTTTTGAATAAAATGGTGAATATAAAAAAACTACGAAACAGCCTAATAGTACAAATAGCACAGTGACTACTTGTACAAAACGTACCATTAAATGTACTTTTGGCATAAAACTATTCCGTATGATTTTCAATTAAACCTAAACTGTTATAAAGCACAGGTTCTGGTTCTAACATAACATGGAAATGCTGATCAACATCATGCTGTACAGCCTGATAAGTTTTCTTCACATCAGCAAGAGATGCATTGGCATAATTCACCAAAACCAATGCTTGTTTGTGAAACATACCCACCACACCCAACTGCTTACCTTTCCAACCTGCTTGATCAATTAACCAACCAGCTGCAATTTTAACGTTACCGTTAGCTTGAGGATAATGTGGAATTGTTGAAAATTGTGTGATTAAACGTTCAAATTCTTGCTCATTTACTATTGGGTTTTTAAAGAAACTTCCTACATTTGGATATTCTTTAGGATCAGGAAGTTTACTTTGTCGAATGTTAATAACCTGATTTTGTAAATTTTCAGCAGTTAGATTGTCTCCAACTGCCTGCTTTAAATCACCATAATTTAACTTTAAATGAGGCTGCTTAGGTAATTTAAAGGTGACATGCGTAATGATGTAGCGTGTCGGATCATCTTTAAAAATGCTATGTCTATAAGAAAAATGACAGTCTGCTGCTAAAATTGATTTGATCTCTTTAAACTGTCGGTCATAGACTTGCACTGACTCAATGAACTCACCAACTTCAACGCCATAAGCACCAATGTTTTGTACTGGTGAAGCACCAACCAATCCTGGAATAAGTGCTAAATTTTGCAGGCCATACCAGTTCTGCTTAGTACTATATAAAACAAAATCGTGCCAAACCTGCCCTGCACCTACTTTAACTTGAACAAAATCCTGATTTTCAGATAAAACTTCTATACCTTGAATATCAAGATGTATAACTAGCGCATTAATCTGCTGCGGCAACAACATATTACTACCGCCAGACAAAACAAGTACGTTTAACTCATGCTGTTTAGCAAAATCCAAAGCAGCTTTAATATCTTCGATAGAGGTGATTTTAGTGTAATGAGATGCTGTCACATCTAAACTTAAAGTGTTGAATGGCTTAAGCTGTACTTGATTTTGAATTTGCATTGTATTGAAAAACCTATTCCTAAACATTCAACTGTTTTTTTAAGATATTAACCCACGCTAAAGTACTTGATTCACATTGGTCAAGTACACGCTCAAAGCCTTCCTCACCACCATAATAAGGATCAGGCAAAGCTTGTTTTGGATATTGCGGATCATGCTCACTCATTAATGCAATTTTTGCTCGAATTTGATGACTGCCAAATTGAAATATAGCGTTTTGTAGCAAATCATGAATATCTTCAAAATTTTGATGATCCATTGCCAAAATCAAATCAAAATCTAAAAAATCTCGAGTTGAAAGTTGTCTAGCACGTAAAGACGACAAATCATAGCCTCTTTTTTTAGCATGCATTTGGCTACGCTGATCAGGTGCTTTATTTGGATGATAATTACTCGTTCCAGCCGAATCGACGATTACATTGAGTTGATGCTTATCACAATAATGTCTGAAAACCACTTCAGCGGTGGGTGAGCGGCAAATATTTCCTAAACAGACACATAAAACCTTATATTGTGTTTCCATTAGAAATTAGTTCCAAACATTTGAATTACATAAAAATAAATAGATTGCTTGCAAAGTTATTTCAAAATTCCCACAAGCTACAAATCTGGCCAAGTCTTTCTTGACCCTAATTGCCTGTTGCATTTTGTCAAAACTCAGTTGGGTTGAAAAGGAAAATAATGTTTATCAATACATTAAAAGTTGATAAATCAGGCGATAAACTCGCTAAACTTTTATTTTGAATTTAATTAGAGATAGCAATCATATTCAATTATAAAAGCCCTACTCATAGGGCTTTAGATAAATCATTTTTCTGAACTCATTAACTCGATCATTTCCTTCGTTGGCCTTAAGCTACCTAATTGCCACTGCTCAGGTGGATATTCATCAATACGAATCCAGACATGTTCCCGAAAAGCAGGATTACCTTTACCTTCTATTTCTACAAATAAGTCTGTTATGCGTTTAAAAAGTTCGGCCTTACTGTCTTTATCGAGTAAACCTTCTATAGTTTGTATATTTATAAATGGCATAATGCTACCTGAATTAACTCTAGGTCTAAATTAAAGACTCATCCTAATTGGAGCCTCCCCTAATGTCAAATCAATTTATTCCAGAACATAAATTTCCCGTAGACGTCTGTGGGATATTCAAAATTACAGAAATATTGAATGACAGATGGACAATCTTATTATTAAGAGAAGCTTTCTATGGGGTAACGAAATTTAATGATTTTTTAGAAAATACAGGTATATCAAAGCAAGTTTTAACCGATCGCCTCAAACATCTTGTCCAATTAGAAATATTCGAACTATCAATTTATAAAGAAGTTGGCGTACGAGAGCGTAAAGAATATTTACTCACTAAAAAGGGTAAAAGCCTAAATATTGTTCTACTCGCGATGCTTGAGTCAGGTGGTAATTTTATTGAAGAAGGTAAAGATGTAGTCAAAGTTTTTGATAAAAGTACCGATGAAGAACTGAAATTAAAACTTGTTGATTCATCTAATCAAGTTATAGATTTGAATAATTTGGAACTTAAACTTATCCATTCTAAAAAATAAATTTCTACATCTTAAGTTCAGTGATACAAGTTCGAAAGCTATCATATTAAAAATAAAAAAAGCCTACTCTTTCAAGTAGGCTTCCCCTTATGACTTTTGCGCTGATCATTAAGGTTTATTGTTGTTTAAAGCAACCCCATGATCTTACAGAAATACTTAAAAATAAAAAAGACCTTTCGGGTTTACTAAATCATGCCCTTGTAAGACCATTCAACCACCTATCAGAGCACTTATCTTTACGATTTTATTTATAAATTAAAACTAAGAGATGAGCTCTTCTGTAGTGTTTACCTTAGCAAAAGCATTCCTAAAAATCTGGTTGTGATGATCAATTATATATTGGGCACTTAAATATATTGAATCAAATGTAGTATGTGCATCAGAGGCTACCATTACTTTATATCCAGCCTCTGAGGCAGCTCTAATAGTCGTATCTATACAATATTCAGTTTTCATTCCAGTTACTATAATTTGTTTAATATCAAGTCTCTCTAACAGTTCTTTTAAGTCCGTATTCTTAAAGCTACTCGGATAAGTTTTCTCAATAACAAAATCTTTATCTGAATTAAAAGATAAGTCTGCTATTAGTTGAGTATTCGGACTATCTGGATCTAAGGGTGTATTTTTGTCGCCTACATGACGTACAAAAATAATGGGTCTGTTATTCAATCGGTGATGTTCTATCAGCTTAAGAATATTTGAAAGTATAAGTTGATGGTTACAAGGTTTCGACTCTGCATTGAATAGGCCATTTTGCATATCAATCACAAGTAAAGCTGATTTTGAGTTATGACTTTTATCCATAATCTTTCTCTCTAAAATACCAATAATGTGCAGAGAAAAATAAACCCAGCCATTATTGGCTGGGTTGGGGTATCTTATTAATTCGCTCTAATAAAAAATCACACGCAGCCTTTTCTGAAGGTCGTAGTGGTTGTATTGATTTTTTTTAGTAAACAGTTCATGAATTAAACTTGCTCATCACTAAAGCGCAAATAAACATAGCATAGTTTTTTTCTCAAAAAACAAAGCTTATTTACTTAATTGAATGTAAGTACTCATAGGCCCCTTTTTCATTACTCTCCAGCTTAATAACTGCATCCGTTTCGTCATTTAGTGTCAAATTAAATATTATCCCATTCTCATAAGAAATTTGATGGCCCATTCGGAACTCAGAATCAAGTGACTCAAAAATAATAAATTTTCCCTCGCTATTTGAAGCGATATAGTAAGTATTGTTCCGATGAACATATCTAATTGTATACATCAACATGTAAATCCCATCTCAAATCAATTATGCTTTTTCTTAAAAATAAAAAGACCCACTTTCACTTTTCATTAAAAAGTCCTAATGGAAAAGACGCTTAAACCTAAAATAAGAAGCAGTTACTTGATCATATTTCCTACTTAGTAACGTCTATACAACCTCAACGCGAATTAAGATAAATAATTATTTAATTCAAACTATTAAAAAATGAACTCCTCCCTTTTACTTTATAAAATCAATTATTTGGCTTTTCACAACTTATACTATTAAATTGATATTACAGAAATACTTAATAATAAGAAACCCCACCATTAGTCGATAGTTAGCAGGGTACATGGTAAAAAATTTGCTTTCATGAGGTTATTTCAATTTATAATTTTTTAAAAAATTTATTTATTTTTAAATAACTTATCAGTCGTATTTCTATCAATTTTACTACGATGTCCATTTTCAAAGTATCGATCGACATGACATAGTTTTGTTTTGGTATCACAGAACACACCATTTGAGAGTGTAAATGCTGAAGTATCAAAATCGCCTTGAGAGAAAGCCTTATTCGCCTTATAAGGACCTAAGTATTTAGTTGTAAGTTTTTTTGAGATACCTTTTTTGTCTGCGCATATGTATTTGTCACAAATTACACCCTTTTGAGGTGAAAATACACCAGAGTTGTTTTTTGCCATCGCTACTGAGCTAAACATGAAGCAACCACATCCAATGACACTAAGTAAAATTTTAGAAATTTTCATTTTTAGAACCGAATAAAATTATTAATTGTTAAGGCATTATATAAATTAGAAGCTTGCCAGAAAATCTCTACCAGCCTATAAATAACAAAAAGCCCACCATTCAATGCCTTTTTAAATAACTTATGCATCATCTGCACATCCTTCTCGATCCCAAACAGATAACAATAGTGTTTATGTCATCTAATACCCAACATAATTGCCCTAGAACTACTTTATTTTAAGGTGTCCTGTGCTAAGTTATTTAAAGATTGAATCTTATAGAACCATTCAACAATAATGTTCAAGAATAAGGAAATAACGTATATGAGCCATTTTCAGTTTCAAACCGTTCCAAATATCATTTCTGACTTAGGTTCTATACAAGAATTACAAAATGTTTTGTCTTCAAAAACTTACCGTAAGTTATTGCTAGTCACCGATGCAGGCATGATCAAAAATCAATTACATCTAACCATTCTTCAAATTTTAGATACGCTCAATATTGAATATGACATTTATGCAGATGTTCAGGCTGACCCACCAGAACAAGTCGTTTTAGATGCAGCTAACTATGCAAAACAGCAAAATGTAGATGCCATTATTGGCTTTGGTGGTGGTAGTTCTTTAGATGTTGCAAAAGTAATCGCTTTACTCGCCCACCCCGACCAGACTCAAAGTTTGCAAGATATGTATGGCGTAAACCAAGTCACCACAGCTCGCCTTCCGCTTATTTTAATTCCAACGACGGCGGGTACAGGTTCAGAAGTAACACCTATTTCAATTGTGACTACTGGCGAGACAACAAAAATGGGGATTGTCTCTCCAGTACTGTACGCAGACACTGCGATTCTTGATGCTACTTTTACTCAAAACCTTCCAGCGCTTATTACTGCTGCAATAGGTATCGATGCGATGGTACATGCCATTGAGGCATATACCTCTAAACATAAGAAAAATATTTATACCGATATTTTAGCTAAGAATGCTTTGAAGCTACTAAACCATAACTTACCGAAAGTTCTTAAAGATGGTAATGATTTAGAAGCACGTCAAAACATGCTTTTTGGTTCAATGCTGGCAGGTCAAGCATTTGCAAACTCGCCCGTTGCGGCTGTACATGCTTTAGCTTATCCACTGGGTGGGCATTTTCATTTATCGCATGGACATACCAATGCCTTAGTTCTGGTTGAAGTTTTAAAATTTAATGCGCCGAATGCAAAAAAATACTATGCGGAACTTATGCAATGGTTAGACCCATATAGCAATGGCAGCACTGATGGCTTGTGTGATCTGTTCATTGACCATATGCAGAACCACTTAGACCGTAGTGGCTTGACCTTAAAACTTAGAGATTTGGGTATTGATGAGTCGAGTTTACCTCGGCTTGCTCAAGATGCCATGTTGCAAACTCGCTTACTACAAAATAACCCACGAGACATGACAGAAGCCGCTGCTTTGGCAATTTATCAGGCGATTCATTAATGACTAAACCAGTTTTAAAAAACCGAGATCAATTTAAGTTCTTTTTAGACATTCAAACGCGTTGGGCAGATAATGATATTTACGGTCATGTGAATAATGTGACTTACTATAGCTACTTCGATACAGCCGCCAATGCTTTACTCATTCAAAAAACAGGTTTTGATATTCATGAAGCAAAATCAATTGGGTTAGTGGTTGATTCAGCCTGTAGCTTTTTACAAGAGTTATCATTTCCAGAAATTATTCAGGTAGGTGTGGCGATTGGTAAAATCGGTACGACTTCACTACGTTACGAATTAGCGATCTTTAAACAAGGTCAAGATCAAGCCTCAGCTCAAGGTCATTTTGTACATGTGTTTGTAGATCGCGAAACGCGTAAGACTGTGCCCATTTCTGAGTCAGTTCGTGAAGCTTTAAAAAGTTATTTATTATGAAAAATGGGGCAAAAAGAAAATGATCTGTTCTTTTTGCCCACCTAAAATTACATCATTGCAGGGTCACTAAAAGAGTCTTCACCCGTTTCGACCCGACCAGCAAAACGTCGATAATAATACGGATCACTCTGACTAGTTACTTCAAAATCATACCAATGCCCGACGTCAGCCAAAGCCCAATGTTGTTTAACAACCTGTCCTGCTTTTACAGTAAGTTGTAATGGCGCATCTTGTCGATATGCACAAGGTTTTACCGTCAATATTGCATCCTTGGTTCCTTCATTCATAAGTTCGACATAAACATCACCATTGGCAATGTCATAACAGACGCGAACTTCAGGTTTAACGCCACTATCAACAATGCGTTGAGCATCTCCTTTGAAGTGACGATGATAGCCATTTGGACCAAGTACCCAGATCATAACGACCTAGGTTATCTTTTAAAGCATCCCATTCATCATCTAAAGTTTTATTCGGCTCGACAATATAACGCTTTGGAATACGGTCTAAGTTGAGCTTGTCATAAACATGAAAAACCGCAGCTTGCGTACCTGTATTAGAGAATATTAATTG
The DNA here is from genome assembly GCF_035615275.1 of Acinetobacter sp. IK23. Classification (NCBI taxonomy): domain Bacteria; kingdom Pseudomonadati; phylum Pseudomonadota; class Gammaproteobacteria; order Moraxellales; family Moraxellaceae; genus Acinetobacter; species Acinetobacter sp. IK23. The sequence continues at coordinate 18,676 of NZ_JANBNX010000007.1, read as the reverse complement.
TACCTTACCGTCCGCTTTACAGCGTGCACTGGTATGCAATTCGTAAGGTAGCGCACGCGACAAACGTATGCCACTTTGCTGAATCGGTAACTTAATATCCGTAGGCACAGGAACAGCTGGCAAAGCTTCTTGATTTTCTCTTAATGCATCTGCCTGCACACGTGTTTGTTTACCATCAAGCTGCGGTAAAGCATCTGCATTTGGTGTTTTAAAGTTAAATGCACTGGTCAAATCACCACACACTGCACGGCGGTACGCACTAATATTCGGCTCTTTTACACCGAAACGTTTTTCTAAAAACATGAGCACGGACGTATGGTCAAACACTTGCGAGTTTACCCAACCACCACGGCTCCACGGAGAAATCACATATAAAGGAACACGCGGGCCCGGACCATAAACACGACCATCAGGTGTAGGCTGAGAATGGCTTCCTTCAGGCGCAGCGTGGTCAAAATATTCATCCTGCATATCGGCACTGCTTAATGTCGATTTGCCAGCATACTGACCATTTGCAAGTCGTGATGGCGCAGATGGTGACGGTACATGGTCAAAGTAACCATCATTTTCATCGAAGTTAATAAGCAGTGCTGTTTTACTCCAGACTTCTGGCACAGCAGTTAATGCATCAATAATTTCTTGAATAAACCATGCCCCTTGAACTGGACTTGAAGGATCTGGATGTTCACAGTAAATTGATGGCGCATTAATCCAAGAGACTTGCGGTAATTTACCCTCACGAATATCTCTTTTAAAAGCGTCAAGGTATTCTTCAGGTTTATTGCCTGGTAGTGTATTTGCAATGCCTTTATAGAGTGGATTTTTGGCATTATCCGTTGCAGCATCATAGGCTTTATACGGTAGTTTTTGGCCCGTATCGGCATACGGTTTATTCGGTTCGCCACCACTTGCAACTGGGTAGCCAGAAGCAATGTTTGCCTTTCTAAAGGAACGAAATGCACCAAGCATATTATCGCCCCATTCATCCGGCATATTTTGATAACAAATCCAGCTTACCCCTGCTTCTTCTAAACGCTCGGCATAGGTCTTCCATGTATAACCGCGATCTGCCGTAGCGGGGTTACCATCAATCCAGTCCCATTCATTGTTTACAAATGAACGCTTGGTCGGCGTTGCCCCATTTGTACCCGTTAAATGAAAAGATCGGTTCGCATCTGTTCCGGTGTGCATGGAACAATGGTAGGCATCACAAATCGTAAAAGCATTGGCAAGTGCAAACTGATATGGAATTTCTTTTTCTTTAAAATAGCCCATAGATATGTCGGTCTTATAAGTTGGCCAATTCGCCATACGGCCATTGTCCCAAGCTAACTGACTGTCATTCCATGTATGCGGTGTGCCATCTGCACGCTGTGCATTGTTGGCTGTACCGTCTAAATGAAAAGGCGTTAAAACTTGCCCATTGCGTCTAAGCTGTTCCCAAACCTTACGACCATTTGGCAAAGGAATTGTAAAGCGGTCAGCAAAACCTCGAACACCTTTTAACGTACCAAAGTAATGATCAAAAGATCGGTTTTCCTGCATTAAAATAATAACGTGTTCAATATCTTGAATAGTACCCGTTTTATTATTTGCAGGAATTGCTAAAGCTTTTTGAATACTAGATGGAAAAGCTGCCAATGCCGCAGCACCAAAACCCATATTTAAAGAGTAATTTAAAAATTTACGACGTGTAATCATGATCAGGTTCTTTTTATTATTTAAGTTTAAGGAGCACAGCGCATTACAGGCTTTTTACCTGTCTCTGGTGTATTTGAATTATCATTTGATGAGTCGTTACAACCACTCAGCAGAATGGCGCCGATCAATAAAAAATAAGAATATTTAAAGGAAGTTGTTCCTGTGCATTGCCTTTTCATGACGATATATAGTCCATTTAAAATCTAAAATGGCTAACATAGAAAAGTACAATGACAGTGGCGTGACTTGAATATTTCAATCCAGTGAAAAATATGAAAATTCGATTATTTCCACATTTCTCACCAGATCAAAATTTATGTAAATTTATGGCTTTAATTGAATATTTTGGAGTTCGCCATCAAAAGTTTCTATGAGGCTTTTTATAACGGGTTGTTGCTGTAATAACTCTGTCGTTCTATGGAAAGCTTTTTCTTTACGAATGCTTTGCATGACATAAGGTGTAGATGCATTAACTGCACCATACTCAACCGTAAATTGTGTATTCGGCCATTGCTGGTTTAATGCATCAATGAGGCCTTGTTGTAACTGGGTCAACATATTTTCATATTCTTGAGGAATATGGAAAACCGTGTTACCACCAATTTCACCAGTCATCACTCCATGTTGAGCAAGTTCTTGGACGGCTGGAGAAAGCTGGCTGTTTCTAAACCAGTATTCCCATTTTTCAAGTGTCCACTCACCTTCCAAAACTTGAGCAGAAAGCTTCAAAATATCCTGAGGCATCATCAACTGCCCGTTATCAGTTGCGCTAGATTCTTCTACAGCTGTAGCAGTTTCAACAACCACTTCGGGTTGCACCAAAGGTTGCTGCTCAATAATAGGTTCAGAAACCAAGTCATGAGTTACAGGTGCATCCTGACCAAGAGAAAACTCGGTATCAGATGTTTCAAACAAACCTTGCGGCTCAGCCGTAAAAGTTGGCTCTGGTTCAATTTGTCTAGCTTGGTTTTCAGCCTGAACTTGTACTGCCTTTTGTTCTGGCACGGGAATGAAATCTTCTTCCAGAACACTAACAGTCTCTTGAACAACTGCTGACTCAAGCCCAATCAGCTCATGATGATTTGGATCAAATACCATTAAATCCTGATTAGACTGAGGTTCAGGTTCAGGTTCAGGTTCAGGTTCAGGTTCAGGTTCAGGTTCAGGTTCAGGTTCAGGTTCAGGTTCAACCATAACGGGTTGATTAATAACTTCAACCGGCTGAACAGTACTTATAGGAGCAATCTCTTGAGCTGTTTGCTGTGCTTGCGAATTTAAATCTACTTCTGCTTGTCCATTTTGTTGAACAGGCTCTGAAACTAAAATTTCATTAGGAGCTAAAGGACGGAAAGCCAATAAGCGTAAAATACACATTTCAAAACCTTGCTCTTGCGTTACGGCAAGTTGCAAGTCTGAACGACCTTTACATGCGATTTGGTAATAAAGCTGCAAATCTTGAGCAGAAATCAGCTTAGACAGCTGCATGATTTTGCGATTGATTTCATCGCTATATTTCAAACTCAAATCAGGTAGATATTGCAAAATTGCCAATTCATGCAATGTTGAAATGAGCTGGTCAAGCACCAATGAAACATCTAGCGCTTGATGTCTAAATTGCAATAAAAGCTGACTCACTTTTTCACGTTGGTTTTGATGAACCGCTAAAATCAAATCATAAATAATTGTACGGTCAATCAAACCAAGCATTTCTTTAACATCTTGGTGATGTACCGCACCCTGACCATAAGCAATGGCTTGGTCAGTTAAAGATAATGCATCACGCAGTGAACCTTGGGCAGATTCGGCAATTTGCCAAATTGCATCTTGATCGGCATTAATTTGCTCTTTTTTAAGAATAGCGCCCAGGTGTTTGGTAATTTCATCTACAGCTAAAGGTCGTAGAGTAAATTGCAGACACCGTGAAATAACCGTAATCGGTAGCTTTTGTGGGTCAGTCGTAGCAAACAGAAACTTAACATGTTCTGGTGGTTCTTCTAATGTTTTTAATAACGCATTAAAAGAATGCGTCGATAACATATGTACTTCGTCAATCAGGTAAACTTTAAAACGACCTTGCGTTGGCGCATAAGGAACGTTGTCTAAAAGTTCACGTGTATCTTCTACTTTTGTTCTTGAAGCAGCATCAATTTCAATCAGATCAATAAAACGACCTTCATTTACCGCCTTGCAGGTTGCACAGACTTCACATGGCGTAGAAGTCACACCTGTTTCACAGTTCAAACACTTGGCTAAAATACGGGCGATTGTAGTTTTACCTACACCACGCGTTCCTGTAAATAAATAAGCATGATGAAGACGACCGCGTTCCAATGCACTACTTAATGCACGAGAAACATGGTTTTGCCCCACTAACTCATTGAAATTACGTGGACGGTATTTTCTAGCAAGTACTTGATACATGTATGCTCCTTGTTACAGGCATAAGCATACTTTGTTTTTAAAAGAGTGTGAACGCATAAAGCTCATATCCGTACAGATAAACTGCGAACCACTCTCTTTTTCAAAGCCAGAAGTGTTTATTTGCCTAAGGATGATCATGATGAAGCTCTTGATCAGTTACACCTTCATCCATCGTTTGCACGAGCCCTACACCATCTTTAATTTCAGCTGAATAATTTCCTTTCTCGGTAAAAATTTGCATGATCGTATAGTGGTCTTTTTGACTTTGAGTAATGGTAAAGAAATTCTGGTTCGGATCGCCTTGGTCAAATCTACCGGTCCACCGAACAATATCTTGGTCAACAGGTTCAATCTCTACAATTTTACCTGTGCGATTAATGCCATATTCCAACATTTGAAACTTAACAGTGTCACCCGCTTTTTTAAGCTCAATCACATTTGGATCATATTTAATGACCATACCTTTCGCATTTTTAAGTAGCGGAAAATTAACATTAGAAGGAAGCTGATCTTTTTCTATTTCATTAAAAAAAATCTGTTGCCTAGACAATTTTTCCTTTTCTGAGGGGCTCAAATTCAGCATATTTTGACGAGCAAATTCATTCTGACGATCTGCCACTTTTGGCCCATACTCTTGTCGACTTTCTAAAGGCGACGTTAAAGCAGAAGAGCTTTGCTGTGAAAAAGCAAACCAGATTAAAACTGCTAACGCCACACAAGCGATAGCAGTTCCTATTAACAATTTATTTTTCTTCATTATTTACAGCTAAAAATAGAGATTAGTTATATAGAGAAATTTTTTGTGCGTTCAGGTTAATCACACTAACCGCATCAATTTTTCCTTCTACACCTAAACGTACACCATATTTAGGGTTATATAGATACGGGCTAGAATAGAAATTAATATTATTACCACCCATTGCGGTACTTCCTAACGGATGAGCAAAACCTGAGCCAATATTGGTTGAACCATTATGGTACAAGCCAAGATTGTGCCCGACTTCATGGCGCATGGCCGCGAAAGAACAACCTGCAATATCATTTGCTCCAATCATGTTATATGCCGAAGCATTGATCCAAGCCCAACCACAACCGCCATCGCCCGGCTCATTACCTTGATAATAAAGACCGTCTGCCAATACACGTTTACGCTCATTTTGTACCGTCGTGTCATCTCGTCCAGTCGAGATCGCTTCTTTTAAAGTGGTAGCAGGGATTTTATAAGTTAAATAGCCCACATCTCTTAAGTAAAAACGCGCATTTGAATTTTCAGCGGTTAAGTTTGTTAGATTTACGCCTTCAATCATTCTAAGTTTTGCAGCGCTCTCTCCTAAAATTGCATTTACTTCTGGACTAGAAACTAACAACATATCAATTGTATAACTATCTACTGTCCAGCCTTGAGCAGTGTAAATAAAACGACGATTTTCACCATTTTTAATTGCAGTAGACAAGCCATTAGCAGCATTAATATAGGTGTTTGCCGATGCATTCGACACAATAACCACCTTATCCCCGACTTGAGCTTGAGCTGGTAGGTGCAAGGTCGGCTGCCAATTTGATGTAGACAGTTTCACCTTTAAAGTGGGCTGAGTCATATTCGGTAAAGTTGCAGGGATTGTTGCCGTTGAATCAATGACCTTTGTTGGTGAAGAGATCAGCTGCCAATAGCCTTTATCACTTACATACATAAACTCATATTGATCGCCTGTTTTAAGCGTTAAAGTCGCTTGGCTATTAACATTGGTATTATTAATCTTTGCTGACCAAGTCGCTGTAGACTTGATAATAACTCTATCCCGATCGCTTGCAGTGGTAGGCAAAGTGAAATTCGAGACCCAGTTCCCATCTCCAAATGCAATTTCGGTAAGTGGACTACTTACCGCGGCTAAAGATGCTCCGATTTGCTGAACATTTAGCTTCTGAGGTTTTATATACTCTGGAACCCATTTTCCTAAAGCAGAATAATATTTAAACCAATATTCAGAGCCATTTTTTAATATAAAACTGCTCGGGAATAGTAAATTTGTTTTATCAATCTCTGAGCGTGCACTTGCTGTAGAAACAACTTGTACGGTTGTTCCGTCACGTACATCACTCGGTAATGCAATGGTTTGTGTCCATTTGTCATTTTGAATGAGTACTTTTTGCATTGATGCGGTTGTTAAAGGTACGACCTCATAGTTAGTACCATTGGTAGGACTAACCGTCGCTAACTGAGCAATCCATTTATTTTGACTGCTATTAAAGATGAATTGATAAACATCTCCACTATTTATCTTCAACACTTCTAACGGAATATTCGTATTAGAAGTATCTAAATAACTACTATAAGCAGCACTAGAACGAATTGTAATTTTGTCCGAATTATTAGCACTTGCTGGTAAAGAGAGATTTTTGACCCAATTCCCATTTGCTAAAGAAAATTCTAAATCTGAATAACCAGATGGTATTGATCCACTATTATTATTCTGATTTGGTGAAAGTACAGTTGCGGCATACACAAGTGAAGACGCAACAATTGCTCCAATAATAAGTGATGTTTTTAATTTAAAATTCACAGCGGCCTCTTTTATTTGTTTTTAGATTTTCGAATAGCAGGTTAACAAACCATTTTTTTACAGTCAATTTTCGATAAATCAATTTTTCATTAAATTTCAATTACATGAATATTGAATCATTTTGAAATAAAAACATGAAATTTATTAAAGAATGGGTTGTTTATGAGAATTAAATAACTAAATTTATTATAAAGAAAATATTAAAAAAGACATTTGAGGGTAAAAAGAAAGATAAATCTCTCTTTTTACCCTTTATTTTAGTTTGCATTCTTAGGAAAGCTAAACCAGACAAATACAGTTAAAAGGAAGAAACAAATAGCTGAAATAGTGAGTACCCAACTATGTGCATAGCTAAAAGCTTGCTGAGCAACTGCAATTAATTGCCCTCCCAAATGGCTTTCAAGGTTAGAAGCTAATTGCATGGTTTCACCAATCGAGATACTCGCTTTTTCAATTAAGTTCGATGGAAGCTCTGCTGGTAAAATAATTGAGCGGCTATAAAACCAAGACAACATTAACCCAAAAATAGCGACGCCTAAACCAGCTCCAAGTTCATAGGCCATACCTTCAATCGCACCTGCTGCACTTGCTTTTTGTGGTGGAACAGATGACATAATCGCAGCAGTTGAAGCCAGTAAGGCAATCTCAATACTAAAGCCTAAAAAGACCATACACGTCCACGCTAAAAAGTGATCGGTCGAAAAGTTAAGCTGGGCAAGCCCCCATAGACTAAATCCACTTATTAAAATACCAACAGTAGATACAAGTCTAAGCCCCCACTTATTCAAGCAAATACCAGCTAATGGACCACCTAAACTAATTGCAATCATGAATGGAATAATAAACATGGCTGCCTGTAATGGAGAAAACCCATGCACAAACTGCAACTCTTGAGACAAGAGTAATTCAAAGCCAACCAAAGCAATCATGGAAACAACTGCCATCACAATGCTGGTAGAAATCACTGGATGTTTAAACAATTCCAGATCAATCATTGGCGTGGTCGTTCTTTTTTGGCTTCGAATGAAGTGAATTAAAGTACTTATACCCACCACAAACATCACGACTGTAAGTACCGAGAAGTTGTACATCGCCGATTTGATTGAATAGATGAGGCTTAAAATTGCCACGACTAAAATTAAAGCTTGCCCTAAGTTAATTGGCTGATCAGTTTTCTCTTGTTGTTTTGGAATGATCATCGTAATCATGACTAGAACGACTAAAATAATCGGAATGTTAATGAGGAATACAGCTCCCCAATGGAAGTGTTCTAGTACAAAACCACCAACCAATGGACCAAAAGCTGCTCCGCCACCACCCACTGTAGACCACAGACCGAGTGCAAAATTTCTCTGCTTTTCTTCGGTAAAGGCATTACGTATACCTGATAAAGTGGCAGGAATAAGCATCGCTGCCCCTAAACCTAAAACTGCTCGGGAAGCAATTAAGGCGTAAGCTGTTGGAGAAAAAGCCGCAGCCAAGGAACCGACTCCAAAAATTGCAGTTCCAATAAATAATAATTTTTTAAAGCCAATACGATCACCAAGTGCACCCATCGGCAAAATCAAACCCGCCATAATCAGTGAATAAATATCAATGACCCATAAAAGCTGATTGGCAGTTAAATTCAATGCTGCACTTAAAGACGGTGTTGCAACATGCATCACCGTTGCATCAATCGTAACTGGTAAATAAATAAGGACGATAATTGTCAGGATTAACCATTTTTTTTGCATAACGCTCTTCAATATCCAAAACTTGGACATGTGTTCAAATCATGGTTATTATATACACAATTGGACACTTGTCCAACTTTTAGTTTTAATGTAATTTGTGTCGAATTCAGTCAGGTGAAAGAAACATGGCCTATCTTAATCGCGATCAACGCAGAGAAATGATTCTGCAAGCTGCCATGCAAGTTGCTTTGGCTGAAGGTTTTACAGCCATGACGGTACGCCGAATCGCAACAGAAGCACAAACATCAACTGGACAAGTTCACCACCACTTTTCTTCAGCATCTCATTTAAAAGCTGAAGCTTTTTTAAAGCTCATGGAACAACTTGATGAAATTGAACAAGCCCTAAAAACCACTAGCCAATTTCAAAGGCTATTCATTTTGTTAGGTGCAGAAAATATCGACAGACTTCAGCCTTATTTACGATTATGGAATGAGGCTGAACTCTTGATTGAACAAGATGCGGAAATACGAAAGGCGTATAACCTTGCCATGCAGAGTTGGCATGAATCTATTGTGCAAGCAATTGAATGTGGCAAGAAAGAAGGTGAATTTAAAAATACATCTAATTCAACAGACATAGCTTGGCGGCTCATTGCCTTTGTATGTGGATTAGAAGGTATTTATCAACTTGGTTTACAAGGTTTAGCTGAAGAAGACTTTAAGCGTCATACCGAAGCAATTATTCGTCTAGAATTATTATAAATATAGAAGCTGGCATTAATTAAAATACCAGCCTTAAAACACTAAAATTAGAACCAACCTTTACGGCCTTTTAAAATTTGGTCAGTGCAACGCAAGGCTTCTTGAGTAAGCCCCCACAAACGGTAATCACCCGTGATTGAACCAATTTGAAAGTTATGAGTATAGGCAAAACTCAGGTCACGCTCAGGATCGCACCATGCGCCTGAACCATTGTAACCAATATGTCCAAATCCATTTTTAGCGCGTTTACCCATCGTAATAATGCGGTGATATCCTAAGCGCCAATTCATCGGAATTGGCATAACACGATCACGTGCATAACTTTGAATGGTACTGAGTTCTTTAAATACTTCTGGGCGAATGAGTTGTTGTCCATTCCATTCGCCTTGATTTGCTAGCATCGCATAAATTTTAGCAAGACTATTTGCAGTAAATGTACCGTTTGCTGCTGGAATAACTGCTTGTAATCCCTCATCACTAAAGAAACTAAAATTCTTCATTCCTTTTGGAATCATGGCATCCTGAAAATCTTGCGGGTCTTGTCCAGTCCAAGTAATCATTTTTTCAGAAAGTGAACTTTTGCGCGGCTGAGGTTTGTTAGGTTTTTCAGCTTGAGTAGGTGCTGGTTTTTCTGATTTTGGTTGAATAATTAATCGTGCTACTCGATCCAGTTCGCTTGCAGGTGTACCAAAATAAGCACCGTCTAACTGCAACGGTTCAACGAGATATTTTTGCATGAGCTGATCTAAAGATTGACCAGTTGCTTTTTCAAGCACGCCACCGACAAGCCAACCAAATGTTAAGGCTTGATATGCATTGCCCTGTCCTGCAAGGAATCTTGGCTTGGTGGCTGCCATCACATCTAACATATGTGACCAGTCCAGCATTTCCCTCGCACTTTCAATAATATTTCGAATATCAAACATACCACTTTGATGACTCAGCACATGCCGTAAAGTGATTTGCTCTTTACCATTTTGAGCAAACTCAGGCCAATAAGTCGCAATTGGTTTATCGTATTCTAAAAAACCTTCACTGACTAAAATATGCGCTAAGGTTGCAAGTACGCCTTTACCTGTAGAGTAGCAAACTGCCAAAGTATCGGGTTGCCAAGCTTCAGTTTGTGATTTGAGACCTGTATAAATATCTACAACTTTCTGGCCTCTAAAATAAACCGCTAATGCAGCTCCACCTTGTCCTGTTCTAGCGTCTTGAAGACGGCTAAATTGGTGGGCTAAATCAATAAAACGTTCATCTAAAATACCGTGATAGTTATGGGTATCGGCCAGTAAAATTTCTTTAATCACATGAAGTTCCTTGCATTTTTTGTTATTTTGCTCAAAAGCAGCCCAAACCTCTGTTCAGGCTGCTGATATTTTTATAATGTTTTTACAGTTCCTGCAACATGCGGTTTTTTCGATTTTGCATTACGTATCAAAAAGTCAGTCTTTTTGTCTGTATTAGCAGTTAAAAACTCAACTTTTGACGGTAAGAACATTGGTAGCTTAAACCAGACATCTGCTTCATAAGCATTAGGTAACTCAAGATTCGCTAATGCTTTAGCCTTGCTCCACATACCATGCGCAATGGCCTGTTTAAAGCCAAATGCTTTTGCTGTAATGGCATGAATATGAATTAAGTTAAAATCACCAGACACTTTCGCATAACGGCGGCCTGTGTTTTCTAAAATATCCCACTCTGCCTTTGGAACATAAGCTGGCGCTTGTTCTTCTTTAGCTTTCTCACCTACTCTTTTCTCGACTTTTTGGCGAGATAAATAAGTCGTTAAACCTTCCATCACTACTTCATTGCCAACTTTTGCCGTAGTAATAAAGTCAAACTGAACACCTTTATCATGCGGTTTTAGTTCCCCAAATTTACATGACAGAGTGAGTTTTTCAGTTACACCAATTGGTCTGGTTTGTTTAATCTGGTTACGGATATGGACTAAACCTAAAATTGGAAATGGAAAGGCTTCTGCTGTCATCATGTGCATTTGTAAACTTTGAGAAAGCACAGCCAAATAAATTGCCGGTACAAAACCATTATTTTGGAAGCCACATACTTCGTTATAAGCTTTGAGATGGCTCTGATCAATTTCAAGACGGTCTACCACATATTCAACTTGTGGCAAGATTTTTGGCCCCTGAGGCTTTTTAAAAATTAAGCCTTGTACTACTTTTGGATAAGCCAATGCCGCTTTTGGTAGTTGGCTAAAATGACGAGTATTCATACCTAACCTTTTATAATTTATAGATTCTTGAATAAAAAAGGGATGCACAAGCACCCCTATTTAGCTAAAAGTGCTTAAGCGCCCAACAAGCTTTGACCACACACACGTACAACGTTACCGTTTACACCAGTAGACGCAGTTGATGCAAACCATGCAATTGTTTCTGCTACATCAACAGGTAAACCACCTTGTTGCATTGAATTCATACGGCGACCAGCTTCACGAATTGCAAATGGAATTGCCGCAGTCATTTGAGTCTCGATAAAGCCAGGTGCTACTGCGTTAATGGTAATACCATTTTTTAAGATAGGCGCAGTAAATTTCACTAGACCAATCACACCAGCTTTTGACGCAGCATAGTTGGTTTGACCAAGGTTACCAGCAATACCACTAATTGATGATACACAAACAATGCGGCCATTTGCATTTAGACCATCGTTTTCTAACAAGTAGTCATTTACACGTTCAGCAGCAGACAAGTTAATGTTAATTACCAAGTCCCAAAGCTCTGGCTTCATGTTTGCCAAAGTTTTGTCACGAGTAATACCTGCATTATGAACGATAATATCTAAACCGCCTTGTTTTGCCGCAGCAGTTTTAATTTTTTCGCCTGCATCGGCAGCAGTAATGTCAATTGCCAATGTAGAACCACCAATGTCAGCAGCTACACGGTCAAGGTCAGCTTGTTGTTGTGGTACATCTAAACAAATAACATGAGCGCCATCACGCGCCAACACATGTGCAATTGCTTCACCAATACCACGGCTCGCACCAGTTACCAATGCAGTTTTACCAGCAAGTGGTTTTGCCCAATCAACATCAACTACATCTGCTTTAGATACACGAATTACTTGACCAGACACATAAGCTGAACGTGGAGAAAGCAAGAAACGTAAAGTTGATTCAAGGTTTGCAGCAGCACCTTCGTCTACATAAACAACTTGTGCAGTAATACCCTTTTTAAACTCTTTACCTACAGATTTGATAAAACCTTCAAGTGCACGCTGAGCAATCGCCTGTTTTACAGTTTTTGCAGTTTCAGGCGTTGTACCAATCACAATTACACGACCAGAAGTTGCAACTTGACGTGCAATCGGATTAAAGAATTTATAAAGTTCGTTTAACTGTTCTGAGTTTTGAATACCAGAAGCATCAAATACTACTGCTTTGAATTTTGATTCTTTGTCGCCTGCATTGAATGGGCGTAAATTTAAACCAACTTTTGCAGCTTCTTGCTGTAATGCTACATTGTTGCCTACATAACTGTCAGCATGAATATTGCTAAGTACTTGTGCAATCGCACCAGACAATACACTTGATGGCGCTGCGCCAACCAATACTGCACCATTCACTACTGGCTGAGCACTTTCAAAACGCTCTAATGCAACTGGCGATGGTAAACCCAAATTTTTAACAACGAATTTACCAATAGGAGATTGTGTAAATGCTTGGTATTGATCAGTCATGATTATTATCTCTCAAAGAAATGAATTTTCTACGACAGGTTTCATTATGTTATGAGATGGACAGAAACAATATGAAATCAGTCGTTCATTAGAGTTACTCCAAATCATACTTGAGTTCATCTTTGGATGTCTTGACCTGAATGCTATCTACAATGTCATTCTAGTCAATACAGGTCTATTTGAATTGTGTTAAGGTAGCTTACAAGAATATCGTTATTATGCTTGGAAAAGCCTTATGAGCAAAACAACTCAAGAAAATCCAGCAGTCGAGAATTCTGCTCAGGAAAAAGTGTCAAATACATCAAAGTCGGCTTCTAACACGGCTAAGCGTAACAGCACTACTCCTAAAGCAGCAACTAATACACAAAAAACGACACGTACTCGTTCAACGACTGCACCTGCACGTAACCCTCGTAGTAAGAGCGCTGCTTCAGCAACCCCGTCTACATCTTCAAATGTAGCTGCAGCACCAAAAGCAACAAAAACCAAACCGTCTGTTCAACAGGATAAAACCATGAGTCAAAACACTGTTCGCCGCGTTGCAATTATTGGTGGCAACCGTATTCCATTTGCACGTTCAAATACTGCTTATTTCAAAGCGTCTAATTCTGACATGCTGACAGCAGCATTGAATGGTTTGGTTGAACGCTTTAATTTACAAGGTAAGCGTATTGGTGAAGTTGTTGCGGGCGCTGTTTTGAAACACAGCCGTGATTTCAACATGACTCGTGAAGTTGTATTGAGCACAGATCTTGCTCCTGAAACTCCTGCTTATGACATTCAAATTGCATGTGGTACAGGTTTACAAGCAGCATTTGTCGTTGCCAACAAAATTGCACTTGGTCAAATCGATGTAGGTATTGCAGGTGGTGTAGATACAACTTCTGACGCGCCGATTGCTGTAGGTGATGGTTTACGTAAAGTTTTACTTGAGCTCAATGTTGCTAAGACTGGTAAAGACCGCCTTAAAGCTTTAACAAAAATTGATTTTAAAAAGCTTCTTGATGCACCAAGCAATGGTGAACCACGTACTGGCCTTTCAATGGGTGAGCACCAAGCAATCACTGCTTTAGAATGGGGTATTACTCGTGAAGCACAAGACGAGCTAGCTGCAAGCAGCCATCAAAAACTTGCTGCTGCTTATGAGCGTGGTTTCTTTGATGACTTAATGACTCCTTTCTTAGGTCTTAACCGTGACAACAACTTACGTGCAGACAGTACAGTTGAAAAACTTGCTAAGTTAAAACCAGTTTTCGGTAAAGGCGAAACTGCAACAATGACTGCAGGTAACTCAACTCCGTTAACTGACGGTGCTTCTGTTGTATTGCTTGCATCTGAAGAATGGGCAAAAGAAAACGGCCATGAAGTTTTAGCTTACCTTTCTTTCTCTGAAACAGCAGCTGTTGACTTCATTGGTAAGAACGGCCCTAAAGAAGGCTTATTGATGGCTCCTGCTTATGCAGTACCTCGTATGCTTAAGCGCGCTAACCTTAAACTTCAAGATTTCGATTTCTATGAAATCCATGAAGCATTTGCATCTCAAGTGTTATCTACATTGAAAGCTTGGGAAGATGAAAAATTCTGTAAAGAACGTCTTGGTTTAGATGCACCTTTAGGTTCAATTGACCGCTCTAAACTTAACGTAAATGGTTCATCTTTAGGTGCAGGTCACCCATTTGCTGCAACTGGTGGTCGTATCTTGGCTACTGCTGCGAAATTGATTAATCAAAAAGGTTCAGGTCGTGCATTAATCTCGATCTGTACAGCAGGTGGTGAAGGCGTTGTAGCAATCGTAGAGAAATAATTTTACGATTCACCCAAAAAAGCACCCTGATGGGTGCTTTTTTACTTTAACTAGTTAATTTTAATGAAGTGATGCAGCTTTAGCATTTGGGAAAAACTTATCTTCAATATGGTCATAGCACCACTGGAAAATAAAGGTATAAACCAAAATACATAAGGTTAAGCCAATATCTAAAATAAATGCATCGATCACTGTCATCTGCATCATATATGCAATCATTGGAACAGTCGCAATCAGCAAACCACCCTCAAAACCAATCGCATGTAAAATCCGCACAGGGATCGTTCTGTCCCAATTATATTTATGCTCTACTTTTTCGAAATAGTGGTTAAAAATCATATTCCAGAAAACTGAAACCACTGCCATAAACACACCGAGTGTTCCGGTCACTTCCATCGGCATGTTAAAAATAAAACTTAATGCAATCGCAATGATGACCAATAAAATTCCTTCATAACTGATTGCATGAATGAGTCTTCTCTTGGAAATCAACATTTTTAAATACTCAATAATTACTTGGATAATGTGTATTTTATTTTTATAATTTTGATTAATCCAATCAGGTTCTTTCAGTTTTTTTGACAGATGAATATAAATCAAGAACAATTGCTCATGTTTCAGGCCGTGATTGAAACTGGCTCCTTTTCAGCAGCAGCACGCAAACTTGGAAAAGTTCCTTCTGCTGTAAGCATGTCTATTGCCAATTTAGAAATCGATTTGAACCTGACATTATTTGAACGTAAAGGTCGTGAACCTACCCCAACAGCTGAAGCACGAGTGCTATATGAAAAAACGGCGCAACTATTAATTGAAATGAATCAATGGAAACAACACGCCCATGCATTAAGTACTGGTCTTGAACCAAACCTCACTCTTGTTGTGGTATCTGAGCTGTTACATACCAATTGGACTGACTATGTTTGCCTGTTAGAAAGCCGCTTCCCTGACCTACAAATTAATATTGTGTCTGCCCCTCAAGAAGATGCACTTAACATGTTACTAGATGGCTCTGCCCAACTGGCCCTTATGTTTGAACGTGAGCATTTAGACAATAGAGAGCAGTTTGTAGAACTCAAACGTGAAGCTTTAATTCCTGTTATTTCAAAAACCCATCCGCTCGCAAGCCAAGAGTATGTTTCTTATGAGCAGATTTTGGGTACGAGACAAATTGTGGTGGCAAGTCGAGATGAGACGTTAAAACCCGAATTATTATTTTCAAAACACTACTGGCGTACAGACAACCACCACTCCGCATGCCTAATGATTTTACATAATTTAGGTTGGGGGGTACTGCCACAAGAAATGTTTAAAGAAAACCCTGAGTTAAACAACAAGCTAAAAGCATTAGATGTATTTGATTTTACACCGCATTTTGAATATTACGTCGACTTAGTTTGGAGCCGTGAAAATGAACTTGGTGCTGCTGCACGGTTTTTGATTGACTATATTCGCAATAAGCGAATGCAGCAGGTCCCTTAAAATAATTTCAATTTAGATGCACAACATAAACGTTTTTCTTTGAAACATAACAATTGATATATCGACAGTATGGATAGAGTTTGTGCTATAAAGAAAACATAAGATTTATTACTGAAGATGTTGAATATCAATGACTCATACAGCACTTGACCAATTAAAAACATTAACGACCGTTGTTGCTGACAGTAGCGACCTTGATGCCATTCGTAAATTTCGTCCCTTAGATGCTACAACGAATCCTTCATTAATTACGGCAGCGGCAGAACAACCAGAAAGTAAAGAGCTGATTGAAGATGCTTATTATCAAGCCAAAGAAGAAGGCTATAAAAGTGATGAGTTGATTGAAAGAACCATTGATATTTTAACCGTAAAATTTGGCGTAGAAATTTTAAAACTCATTGAAGGCCGAGTTTCAACCGAAGTTGACGCTGCCCTTTCATATGACACTGAAGCAACCATTAAAAAAGCGCATGAATTATGTGAACTTTACAAAGGTTATGGTATTGATCAGTCACGTATTTTGATTAAAATCGCGTCGACTTGGGAAGGTATTCAAGCTGCTAAGGTACTTGAAGCTGAAGGTATTGCCTGTAACCTCACGCTGCTTTTCGGTTTACACCAAGCGCAAGCGTGTGCAGATGCAAAAGTGACTTTAATCTCACCATTTGTCGGCCGTATTTTAGACTGGTACAAAAAGGCTGAAGGTGTAGACGCTTACCCAATCGAAAAAGACCCAGGTGTGGTTTCAGTTAAGAAAATCTACACTTACTACAAGCAGCAAAATATTCCAACTCAAGTGATGGGTGCGAGCTTCCGTAGCATTGATCAAGTGCTTGGCCTTGCAGGATGTGATTTGCTAACGATTTCACCGGGGCTACTTACCCAGCTTGAGCAAGATACACGTACCGTTAAAGCTGCACTTGATGAAACCCAAGCAAAACAAGCAGAGGCTATTGTTAGACCTGCTCAAGATGAACAAAGCTTTAAAGACGAACTTAATCATGACTTAATGGCATTCCAACTTTTACAAGGTGGTGTTGATGGCTTTATTAAAGCTCGTGACCAATTAAGTTTTTTATTACGTCAATCTTTTGGAATTGATGCAGAAATTAAACCTTAAAAACTGCACTTTTCATACAAAATTGCCGATTTTTGTTATTATGACAAAAATCGGTTTTTTATTGGGTTTCTTGTGTTCGGCATAACAGATATAACAACATATATTATTGGTACATTCCTAATTGTGTTATTACCCGGACCCAATTCTCTTTATGTGATGTCAATTGCTTCACGCTACGGGATTAAAACCGGATATATGGGTGCACTTGGTATTTTTACTGGTGATCTTATTTTAATGCTCTGTACCGTACTGGGTGCTGCTTCTTTATTAAAAGCATTTCCTTGGGTTTTTATTATTCTCAAGCTCGTCGGTGCACTTTATCTGTCCTATTTAGGGTTTAAGCTTTTACAAGGCAGTATTCAACGCTGGAAACTACGTAATCAACCACAACCAGAAATGGCTGATTTACCTACTTTAGATAAAATTCACCCTTATAAAACCGCCTTAAGTATTAGTTTACTTAACCCGAAAGCGATTTTATTTTTCTTATCTTTCTTTGTTCAGTTTATTAATCCAGATTACGCTTATCCAGCTTTAAGTTTTTTAATTTTAGCGGTTATTTTACAGATTATTAGCTTTAGCTATTTAACAGCGCTTATTTTCTCTGGAATTAAGCTCTCGGCATTTTTTAAACAAAACCATAAAATTGCAGCAAGTAGTATTTTCTTAGTTGGCATTTTATTTTTTGGATTTGGGTTAAAGTTGGCAACTTCAACGATGTAAGCTGCCTAGCCTATAAAGATGAACATACTGAACTTTTAAAATGCCAGCATGCCATCTGTTTTGACTTCATTGAGTACAAAGAATGTTCTAACCTGCCTTACTCCTGGTAAGGCAATAATTTTCTCACTATGAAATCGGTTAAAAGCAGCCAAATCTTTAACACGAATTTTTAGAAAATAATCGACTTCTCCAGCAACTAGATAACATTCTAAAACATTCTCCAAACCACCCGATGCCTGTTCAAACGCTTGAAAGCTATCGGGTGTTGAACGGTCTAGTACCACACCTACTAATACAATTGTTTCACGCTGTACTGTAGCAGGATTAATTCGCGCACGAACATCCAAGATTGCCCCTATTTTAAAAAGACGCTGGGTATGATTCCAACAAGATGAAGTACTTATGCCTACAAGCTTAGCCAATTCGGCGTTACTTAAGCGTCCATTTTCTTGTAAACAACGCATAATTTTCAGATCAAGCGGTGTTAAATTTTCAGCTTGTTCATCCATAAGAACAATATCCAGTATTCATTAATTTTTATGAAATGAATAATAGCATTTATAGCTATTTAAAAAATATTATTTCATTTTTAAGATAAAAAGGCTTTGTTGCATAAAGCCTTTGAAGGTAAAGTTTTCCTAAGTTGCTAAAATTTAGGTTACAACTTGGGTATGAGGTCTGCCTAATTCTGTAAATTTATTTAATACGGCTACACGTGCATGGATCTC